>JBDSRV010000052.1:0-11263 GCA_039929125.1 Sphingomicrobium sp. | reverse complement strand
CGCCGCCGCCGCCTTCGTTCACTGGAAGCGCTTCCACGTCCCGATCACCGTCGCCGCTGGCGCCGCCGCGGTCGCGGGCATCGTCATCGCCCTGCTCGCCGCGGTGATGGGCGACCGCATCCAGAACATGCGCGACCTCGTGCTCGGCTTTGTGCTGGTGCTCGGCATCGGCGTGTTCCTGTTCGCGATGCGCTGGGATTCGTCCGATCCCGACCGCGTCACGCGCCGCACCGACGTCGCTTTCTGGCTCCACCTTTTGGCGGCGCCGATGATCGTCCACCCGGTGTTCACCCTGCTCGGCCTCAACGACGGTAAAGCCACCATCGGCGAAGGCCTGGTCGTGGTTGCGCTCTACGTCGTGCTGGCGATCGTCGCCTTGGCGATCGACCGCCGCGCCCTGCTCGTCTCGGCGCTGGCCTATGTGCTCTACGCGCTGACCGAATTGTTCAAACAGATCGGCGCGGTCGAACTTAGCGTCGCGCTTACCGCGCTGGTGATCGGGTCGGCGCTGCTTATGCTGTCGGCTTACTGGCACCAGGCGCGGCGGCTGGTGGTCACGCGGCTGCCGGGCGGGCTGGTCGGCAAGCTGCCGACCCTCGACCGGATGGTCAGGGCCCAGCCAGCCGCCTAGCCGGAGACCAGACGAACCAGCCGGCGCTCGAGCGGGGCCAGCACGCCCGCCAAATCGTGACCCCGCCTCAGCACCACGCCATGTTCGGACACCAGTGCAAACGCCCCCTGCTTCAACCGGAGCCGGGGGCGTTTCTCGATCCGCACCTCGGGCCGCTCGGCGGTGCGGCGGAAGGCCGCGAACACCGCCGCTTCGGGCCCGAACGAAATGCGGTAATCGCGCCAGTGCCCGGCCGCGACCATCCGCCCGTACAGGTCAAGGATCCGGCGCCATTCGTCGCGCTCGAAAGCGGCGATGGGCTGCCGGTCCCGGGGCGACGGGAACGGCGTAATGACGCTCACGCGCTCTTGGCTTTCGGCTGGGCGCCGCCGCGCTTGGCCCGCAGTTCGGCGATCTCGCGCTCAAGCTCGCACAACCGCGCCAGCACGGGGTCGCTGATTTCGCTGCACGGGGTGCCGTACGGGATGAAGCCCGGCTGGCTCTCGGTCGCGTCGTACAGCACCGCCTTGGCGGGGATGCCGACCATCGTCGTGCCCGGCGCGACCTCCTTGGTGACCACCGCATTGGCGCCGATCCGGGCGTCGGCGCCGACCATGATCGGCCCCAGGATCTGCGCGCCAGACCCGATCACTACCCGGTCGCCGATGGTCGGGTGGCGCTTGCCGGCGACCCCGGCGCTGGGGTTGGTGCCGCCCAGCGTGACGCATTGGTAGATGGTGACGTCGTCGCCGATCTCGGCGGTCTCGCCGATCACCGTGAAGCCATGGTCGATGAACAGCTTGCGGCCGATCACCGCGCCGGGATGGATGTCGATCGACGTCATCAGCCGCGACCAGTGATTGACCACGCGCGCCATGAAATACAGCCGCCCGCCGTACAGCCAGTGCGCCAGGCGGTGGAGCAGCAGCGCCCACGCGCCGGGATAAATCAGCACTTCCCAGCGCGAATGCGCCGCCGGGTCGCGCGATTTGACCGAGTCCAGATAGGCGATCAGGCCATTGAGCAACGCGCGTCCTTTCCTCGTGGAAACCACAATCTAGGGTGTCCGGGCGGTCATGAAAAGCCGAACGGGTGGGATGACGCGGTGGAACCGCTTGCCGCGCCGCGCGCTGTCCGGCACTGACGGGCCTTCCTCGGGGTGGGAGAACGACCATTTTTGGCAACCTGCTGACCGACCCGTCGCTGTTGCTGACATTCGCCCTGATCGGGTTCGCGGCACAGCTCGTCGACGGCGCGCTGGGCATGGCGTTCGGGCAGATTTCGAGCACCCTGCTGATCAGCACCGGCGTCCCCCCAGCGACTGCTTCGGCCGGAGTCCATACCGCCGAAGTGTTCACCACCGGCGTCTCCGCCATCAGCCACGTCGCCCATGGCAATGTCGACTGGCGCCTGTTCGCCCGGCTCGTCATCCCCGGCATGATCGGCGGCATCGTCGGCGCCTATGTGCTGACGATTGGCGCCGATCGGGCCAAGCCGTTCGTGCTCGCCTACCTGACCGGCCTCGGCCTCTATCTGTTTTACCGCGGCGTCATGCACCGCCATACCGAGCGACAGCCGAAGATCGTCGCGCCGCTCGGCCTCCTCGGCGGTTTCCTCGACGCGGCGGGCGGCGGCGGCTGGGGCGGGATCGTGACGTCGAACCTGCTGGTTCAGGGCAGCAACCCGCGCAAGACCATCGGCACCGTCAACACCGCCGAATTCTTCCTCACGGTAACGATTTCCGCGACCTTCATCGCGACCATGGGCTGGGAAGCCTTCACCATCGCCACT
The DNA here is from genome assembly GCA_039929125.1 of Sphingomicrobium sp. Lineage (GTDB taxonomy): Bacteria > Pseudomonadota > Alphaproteobacteria > Sphingomonadales > Sphingomonadaceae > Sphingomicrobium. The sequence goes on along the minus strand of JBDSRV010000052.1, from coordinate 8,862 downwards.
TTCGGGTTGCTCCTCGGCGGCGTCTGCGCGGCCCCGTTCGGGGCGTGGATCGCCAAGCGCGTCAATCCCGACATCCTGCTGACCTTCGTCGGGGCGCTGCTGACCATCGTCAGCCTCTACGGCCTGTACAAAGCGCTCAGTTAGCTAGCGCCCGGAAGAGATGTCGGCGGGAGCGCAGGGGGCGCGCGCTCCCGCCAACGCCGCCCCTCGCGTCGCAAGGCCGGGGCAGCAGTATGCTTGTTCGCTAGGCCGGTGGCGCTAATCGTTCAAACCGTTTATAACGATTAGATTAATCGGAAACGCCAATGACCACGCACCTCCCCACCATCCGCCAGCTTCAATATCTCGTCGCGCTTGAGGATCATGGCCATTTCGGCAAGGCGGCGGAGGCCTGCTTCGTCACCCAGTCGACCCTGTCGGCCGGCATCCGCGAGCTCGAAACCGCGCTCGGCACCACCCTGGTCGAGCGCACCCGCCGGGTCGTCCGCTTCACCGCGCTCGGTTCGCGCATCGCCGAGAAAGCCGCCCGCGTGCTGCGCGAAGGCGAGGAATTGGCCGACATGGCCCGCGCCGAAAGCCAGCCGCTGACCGGCGAGCTGCGCATGGGCGTCATCCCGACCATCGCCCCGTTCCTGCTGCCGTCGATGCTGCCGCGGCTGCGCACCCAATATCCCCGGCTCAAGCTCTACCTGCGCGAGGACACCAGCGCCGCGGCGTGCGAGGCGCTCCACCGCGGTCAGCTCGATTGCGTGCTCCTCGCTTTGCCGTTCCCGTGCGGCGATATCGAAGCCGCCGAGCTGTTCCTCGACGCTTTGTTCGTCGCCTTCCCCGCCGGCCGCGCCCCGCCAACAAAGCGCATCAGCCCTGACGCCATCGACGAAGGCCAGCTGCTGCTGCTCGAGGACGGCCACTGCCTCAAGGATCATGTCCTGTCGGCGTGCAACCGCCCGGATCTGCGCGCCGGCGCGACGATGATGGGCACGTCGCTCCACACGCTCGTGCAGATGGTCGACAACGGCCTTGGCTTGACCTTCATCCCGCGCATGGCGATCGACGCCGGCATCCTCATCGGCACCGGCGTCGAGGCGCTGCCCCTGGACGCCGAGCATGGCGCCCGCCGGATCGCGCTGGCGTGGCGCAAGTCGAGCCCGCGCGAGGAGGAATTCCGCCTCCTCGCCGGCACCCTTCGCAGCATCGCCGGCGATGCCGCTTAGTCGAGGCCGCCGTTGCCGAGGTCGAAGCGGTCGGCATTCATGACCTTGGTCCACACGCGCACGAAATCGCGCACGAATTTTTCCTCATTGCCCTTCTCGGCATAGACTTCGGCGGTCGCACGCAGCTGGCTGTTCGAGCCGAAGATGAGGTCGGTTCGGGTCGCCCGCCATTTCTCCTGCCGGCCGCCCCGATCAAGCCCGACGAACTCCTCGTCGCCGCTGGTATCGACCACTTCCCAGAAGGTGTCGTTGTCGAGCAAATTGACGAAATAATCGTTGGTCAGCTGGCCGACCCGGTTGGTCAACACGCCATTCTTGCTGCCGCCGTGGTTGGCGCCGAGTACGCGCAAGCCGCCGAGCAGCACCGCCATCTCGGGCACCGACAGCCCGAGCAACGACGCGCGGTCGAGCAGCAGTTCCTCGGTCTTCACGCTGTGCTTGGTCGACAGGTAATTGCGGAAGCCGTCGGCCTTGGGCTCCATGACGTCGAAGCTGGCGCCGTCGGTCTGCGCCTCGGACGCGTCGCCGCGCCCGCCGCTGAACGGGACCTCGACCGCAAAGCCGCCGTCCCTGGCTGCTTTCTCGACCGCCGCGGTGCCGGCCAGCACGATCGCGTCGGCCATCGACAGGCCGCCGCGCAGCGCATCAATCTTGGCCAGGATCGGCCCCAACTCGGCCGGTTCGTTGACCGCCCAGTCCTTCTGCGGGGCCAGCCGCAGCCGCGCGCCATTGGCGCCGCCGCGGTGGTCGGAGCGGCGGAATGTCGAGGCCGACGCCCACGCCGTTTTGACCAATTGGCCGACGCTGAACCCGGCGCCGAGGATTGCCGCCTTGAACGCCGCGACATCGCCGTCGGCCGGCTTCGTCCCGGCCGGGATCGGGTCCTGCCAGATCAGATCCTCGGCCGGCACTTCCGGCCCGAGGTAGCGCACCTTGGGACCCATATCGCGGTGGGTCAGCTTGAACCACGCCCGCGCGAAGGCATCCTTGAACGCCTCATGGTCGTGGCGGAATTTCTCCGAGATGACGCGGAATTCGGGATCTTCGCGCAGCGCCATGTCGGCGGTAGTCATCATCGTCGGCACCCGCTTCGACGGGTCGTGCGCCGCCGGCGCCTTGTCCTCTTCCTTCTGGTCGATCGGCTGCCACTGCTGCGCTCCCGCGGGCGACAGCACCAGCGCATACTCATAGTCGAGCAGCAGACGGAAATAATTCTCCGACCATTCGGTCGGCGTGTTGACCCACGCCCCTTCGATCCCGCTGGTGATGGCGTGCTCGCCGACGCCGGTTTCGTGGCTGCTCGTCCAGCCAAGGCCCTGCAGCGCGATGTCGGCGCCTTCGGGCGCATCGCCGACCAGGCTGGCGTCGCCGGCGCCGTGGGCCTTGCCAAAGGTATGGCCGCCGGCGGTCAGCGCCACCGTCTCCTCATGGTTCATCGCCATCCGCTCGAAGGTGATCTTGATGTCGCGCGCCGACTGCAACGGGTCGGGGTTGCCGCCCGGGCCTTCGGGGTTGACGTAGATCAGCCCCATCTGGATCGCCGCCAGCGGATGCTCGAGGTCGAGTTCGCGGTCGGGTTGGATGCGGGTTTCGGTCGCTTCGACCCACTTCTCCTCGGCGCCCCAGTAGATGTCGCGCTCGGCCTCGAACACGTCCTTGCGCCCGCCGCCGAAGCCGAACACCGGCCCGCCCATCGATTCGATCGCGACGTTGCCCGCCAGGATGAACAGATCGGCCCAGCTGATGTGCTTGCCGTACTTCTGCTTGATCGGCCACAACAGCCGCCGCGCCTTGTCGAGATTGCCGTTGTCGGGCCAGCTGTTCAAGGGCGCGAAGCGCTGCTGCCCGCTATTGGCGCCGCCGCGCCCGTCGGCAGTGCGATAGGTGCCCGCGGCGTGCCACGCCATGCGGATCATGAACGGCCCGTAATTGCCGTAATCGGCCGGCCACCACGGCTTGCTGTCGGTCAGCATGGTGACGAGGTCAGCCTTGAGCGCGTGGTAATCGAGCGCCTTGAACGCCGCGGCATAATCGAACTCCTCGCCCATCGGGTCGGGTGATCCGCCGCCCTGATGGAGGATGTCGAGCGGCAGGCTGTCGGGCCACCAGTCGCGGCTCTGCCGCCCGAGCAGCGAGCGGGTCGCGGGGTTCATCGGGCATTTCAGGGGGTCGCTCGTCTTCGCGTCCATTGTTCGGGGCCTTCCAGCAGAATCGTGAGGCGCGAAGCTAGGCCCCCCCGCTAATCGATGAAAGCGACAAAAACCGGTCAGTCTGTCCAATAAAAACGATTAGTCCGCGACCGCTCAGTCCATATGCCTGATGCCGAGCCTTAGATAATCGTAGCCGGTGACCATCGTCAGCGCCGCCGCCGCCCACAGCGTCGCCAGCCCGACAATGTGCACCCACGCCATGTGCGGCACCGCGCCGCCGAGGATCAGCGCGCCGAGCGACATCAATTGGAACGTCGTCTTCCACTTGGCCAGCCGGCTGACCGGGATCGAGACGTTGAGGGGCCCGAGGAATTCGCGCAGGCCCGAGACGATGATCTCGCGCAGCAGGATGACCAGCGCTGCCAATATGTGCAGCCCGTGGATCACCGGCTCGCCCGACATCTTGCGGCTCGACACCAGCATGATGATCACCGCCGCGACCATGATCTTGTCGGCGATCGGGTCGAGGAACTGGCCAAGCCGCGAAATCTGCCCCTGCGCGCGCGCCAGATAGCCGTCGAAATAGTCGGTAATCCCGACGATGCAGTAGAGCACGAACGTGATCGCATAATCGATCGGCATCGGCCGCCACAGCAGGAACACCAGGATTGGCACCGCCAGGATGCGCGACAGGGTCAGCAGGTTGGGCAGCGTCAGCATGGTCGAACCCGCGTTATAGCGTTTGGAGCAAGCCGCAAAGCTGGCTATGCGTTCGGCCCCATTCACAACACGGGCGCCTTCCCGCCTTGATGCAGAACAGCCTTCATCTGATGCGCGCGCGGCGGTTCGTTCCGCTGTTCGCGACGCAGGCGCTCGGCGCCTTCAACGACAGCCTGTTCAAGCAGGCGGTGGTGCTGTTCGTCACCTACCAATTATACAGCGACGCGGCGCGCGAGGCGCAGTTCAGCGCCTTGGCGCAGGCCTTGTTCATCCTCCCCTTCTTCCTCCTCTCGGCCGCCGCCGGTCAGCTCGCCGACATCCGCGACAAGGCGCGGCTGATCCGCATCATCAAGGCGGCGGAGATCGGCATCATGCTGGTCGGCGGCGCCGGCCTGATGCTCGCCAACATCCCGCTGATGCTGACCGCGGTGTTCGCGATGGGCGTCCATTCGACCTTTTTCGGCCCGATCAAATATTCGATCCTGCCGCAACATCTCGGCCGTGACGAAGTGCTCGGCGGCACCGGGCTGGTCGAGGCCGGGACCTACCTCGCCATCCTCGGCGGGACGATCCTCGCCGGCGTCCTCGCCAGCCGCCCGAGCATCGCCGCGGTGGCGGTCGTCGGGATCGCCGGCCTTGGCCTGCTCGCCGGGCGTCAGGTGCCGCCCGCCCCGCCCAGCGCCGATTGCGCGCCGCCCGACTGGCACATATTGCGCGGCTCGGTCCGGCTGGTCAGCGCGACGATGCATATCCGCCGCTTGTTCCTGGCGATCCTGTCGATCAGCTTCTTCTGGACGATCGGCGCGGTGCTGATCATCATCTTCCCGCCCTTGGTGAAGAACGTGCTCGGCGCCAACGAGCAGGTCGCCAGCCTGTTCATCGCCATCTTCTCGATCGGCATCGCCATCGGTTCGGTGCTGATCAACCGCTTGCTCAAAAGCGAAGTGTCGGCGCGCTACGCCCCCGCCTCGGTGCTGGCGATGGGCGCGTTCGTGGTCATGCTGCACTTCGTCGCGCTTAGCTGGGCGCGGCATAATGGCGGGGAGCTGACCACGCTCGGCAACTTCCTCACCCAGAGCGGCGCCAAGCTGATGATTACCGCCTTGCTCGGCATTTCGATCACCGGCGGCATGTTCGTCGTGCCGCTCTACGCGTTCCTCACCACCACCGTCCCCAAGTCGGAAACCGCGCGCACCGTCGCGGCCAACAACATCGTCAATTCGGGCGCGATGGTGATTGGCGCTTTGGTCGCCTTCCTGCTCAGCATGGCCGGCGTCGGCCCGGCCGGGCAGTTGCTGCTGGTGGCGGCGATGTGCCTGGTCTCGGCCTGGCTCGGCTGGAAACTACACCTCGCCTGCGACTGAGCCCAAGCCTCGCCTAAGCGAGGTAAACGGTCATGAACAGCAGCCCGCCGGTGAACGTCATGGCGAACAATTTCAGATCGTCGCTGTGCACGCTGGCAGGCGCTGGCGCGTCCATCGCCATGATGAACGGACGGCGGCGGCCGAAGCGCTGGACGGGGACTGGAAACGCGCGGTGATACTGGCTCATGGAACATGCTTAATGCTGTTTTAACTACGAATACAACGTATGGATTCGCGCAGCCGATCCGGGCGTCCCACGGTGGCACATCCGGCACGTCTTGAGGGTTAGCGGGCGGCGCTTTTCCCGCTCGCCTGGCGGTCGTCGACGGCGCGGCGGCGGAGCAGCTGGAGGGCGTCCTCGGCCCCCATCGGCTTGCCGAAATACCACCCCTGCCCCTTGGCACAGCCGATCACCAGCAGCGCGTCCAAGGTCTCGGCATCCTCGATGCCTTCGGCGGTGACCGGCACGTCGAGCGCCTGGGCCAATGTCGCCACCGCCCGGATGATCGCCGCGCTGCCGCGGTCGGTCTTCAGGTTGCCGACGAAGCTGCGGTCGATCTTGATCATGTCGAACGGCAACGAGCGCAGATGCGACAGTGACGAGAAGCCCGACCCGAAATCGTCGAGCGCCAGGCGGATTCCCTGCGCCTTCAAACTCGTGACGATGGCGCGCGCCAGTTCAAGGTCGGCGAACAACGAGCTTTCGGTGATCTCGACCACCAGCCGTTCGGGCGGGAAGCCGGTTTCGGTCAGCATCCGCACGATCCGCTGCGCCAGCCAGCTGTCGGCCAGCTGGCTCGGCGAAATGTTGATCGACAGGCTGATCGCCGGGTCCCATCCCGCCGCCGCGATCAGCGCCTTGCGCACGACCTGGTCGGACAAGCGCCCGATCAGGCCGATTTCCTCGGCGATCGGGATGAAGCGGTCGGGCGCGACCAGGCCGGTCAGCGGATGCTCCCACCGCGCCAGCACTTCGAACCCGCGGATTTCGCCGGTCTTGAGCTCGACTTGCGGCTCGAAGAACGGGATGAACTGGTCGTGCTCAAGGCCGAAGCGGATGCCCTGCTCGAACTCGCTGTGGGCGATCAGCGCGCGTTCCATGCCCGCATCGAACCACGCCGGGCGCGCGCTCCTGGCGCTGCGGGCATGGGCCAGCGCGATGTCGGCCCGGCGCAGCAGGTCGGGCAGCGCCCCGTCGCCCGGCGCCGAGGTGGCGATGCCGGCAAAGGCGCCGACCTGGATGAACTTGCCCTGCTCCTCGAACGGGCGGGTGGTCGATTGCAACAGCTCGAGGCCAAGCCGGGTCGCCTCGCCCATGCCGGTTTCCGGCAGCGCCATCGCCACCGCGAATTCGTCGCCGCTCAACCGCGCCACCAGCGCCCCGGCGCCGGCGCAGCCGTGGATCGCATCGGCGATCTTGCGGATGACGGCGTCGCCGACGTCGAAGCCGTGGCGGTCGTTGACCGCCTTGAACCGGTGCAGCTGGAGCGAGACGATGACCAGTTGCTCGTCGGCCGCCGCCGCCCGCATCCACAGGCCATGGCTCTCGTCGCCGAAGCCCTTGCGGTTGAGCAGTCCGGTCATGCCGTCGGTGGAGGCTAAAGTATGCGCCTTTTTCTCGCCCTCGGAACGGCGCTCGGCCTCGAACTGGAGGTCGGCGTAGCGGCGCCAGCCGAACAGGATCAGCGCGACGTTGAGCATCAGCGCGCTCGACGCGATCTTGAGGCTCGGGCCGAAGCCGCCCTCGGCCATGCTGAGGCGCTGGAAGAAGGTGCTGCCGTTCCAGATCAGCAGGCCGACCGCGCTGATCAATATGGCCAGCACGACAAGGTCGCGCCGGGCGCTGCTGAGGGCGCTCGTGGCGCCCGGCTCGGCGGGCGGATTCAGACGAAAACTACGCACCACCGGGCGAATAGCGAAAGACGCTTAAGATTTCCTCCACGGCGGAGGGAAAACTGGGTGGTGCGGACGGCGGGAGTTGAACCCGCACTTCCTTTCGGAAAACCGATTTTAAGTCGGTAGCGTCTACCGTTCCGCCACGTCCGCTTGGGTGCGTTTTGCCGGCCCGGCGGTGGGCGCGGCTATTCGGCGGTGACCTCGCTTAAGTTCAACCGCTCGCGCATTTCCTTGCCCGGCTTGAAGTAAGGCACGCGCTTGGCGTCGACTGCGACCGCCGCGCCGGTGCGCGGGTTGCGGCCGGTGCGGGCGTCGCGCTGGCGGGTCGAGAAAGCGCCGAACCCGCGCAATTCGACGCGGCCGCCCTTGGCCAGCTGGTCGGTGATCGAATCGAACAACGACCCGACCACATTCTCGACCTCGCGCTGGGTCAGGTCGGGAAATTCCTCACACAATTTCTGGACGAGTTCCGAACGAATCATCATGACCCCGCAAGCGCAAGAACGAAGCGCCCCCCGGCGCGAAGGGCCTTGCCTATCAGCCTCTTTAGCAAAGGAAAAGGGCGCAGATGCGTCATCCGCACCCACGCCCCTTGTCCGTCGTCATCCGCGGCCGTGGCCGGCGGCGATTACTTCTTGGCTTTTTCCTTGAGCGCGGCGCCCAGGATGTCGCCCAGGCTGGCACCCGCGTCCGACGATCCATACTGCGCCACGGCCTGCTTCTCTTCCGAGATCTGCAGCGCTTTGATCGAGAAGTTCGGCTTCTTCGAGCGGTCGAAACCGATCACCTGCGCGTCGAACTTCTGCCCGACCTGGAAGCGCTCGGGGCGCTGCTCGTCGCGGTCGCGGCCAAGGTCGGTGCGCTTGATGAAGCCGGTCGCGCCGTCGTCGCCGACCTGCACTTCCAGCCCGCCGTCGCGCACTTCGAGCACGGTGACGGTCAGCGTCTCGCCCTTGTTGACCCCGCCCGACGAGGCACCGCCGCCGACCGCGACACCGCCGCGCTCAAGCTGCTTCATGCCCAGCGAAATGCGCTCCTTCTCGACGTCGACGTCGAGCACTTGCGCCTTGACGCTCTCGCCCTTGTGGTGGAGCGCCAGGGCTTCCTCGCCGGTCACGCCCCACGCGATGTCCGACATGTGGACCATGCCGTCGACGTCGCCGTCCAAGCCGATGAACAGCCCGAATTCGGTGGCGTTCTTGACCTCGCCCTCGACTTCGCTGCCGACCGGATGCTTGTCGGCGAAGTCGGCCCACGGGTTCGACTGGGCCTGCTTGAGCCCGAGCGAAATCCGGCGCTTCTCCTCGTCGACCTCGAGCACCTTGACGTCGACTTCCTGGCTGGTCGAGACGATCTTGCCCGGGTGGACGTTCTTCTTGGTCCAGCTCATTTCGCTGACATGGACCAGGCCTTCGATGCCCGGCTCCAGCTCGACGAAGGCGCCATATTCGGTGATGTTGGTGACGCGGCCCTTGAAGTTGCCCTCGACCGGATATTTGGCAGCGGCGCCTTCCCACG
>JBDSRV010000051.1:0-59847 GCA_039929125.1 Sphingomicrobium sp. | reverse complement strand
TGCAGCCGCGCTCGCCCTCGTCGCTGACCGGATCGAGCCCGACCATGCCGTAGGCCGAGCGCGAGATGCAGCGGAAGGTGCCGACCAGATTGATGCCGATCGCCAGCTCGAACTGGTTCATCGGGTAAAGCTTGGGCTCCTTGGTCTCCTTGTCGCGGCCGACCGTCTTGACCGCATTGGCGACCCCCGCGCAATTGACGAGAATGCGTTCCTGGCCGTGGGCGGCGCGGGCTTTCTCGAACGCGGCGGCGACCTTGTCGTCGCTCATCACGTCGACTTCGCAGAAGATGCCGCCGATCTCGGCCGCGACCTTTTCGCCCTTGTCGCCATCGCGATCGAACACGGCGACCTTGGCGCCCTTGGCGGCCAATGCCCGCGCGGTGGCTTCGCCCAGCCCCGAGGCGCCCCCGGTGACGACTGCTGCTGTTCCGTCGATGATCATTTGTTGCTCCTCGTCATTCCCGCGAAAGCGGGAACTAAGTTAAAAGTTTTTGCACACGAAGGCGCGAAGAAGAAAGGAAGCCGCGAAGGCTTCGTGCCTTGAGTCTCTTCTTCGTGCCTTCGTGTGAACCCTATTCTTCGCTCTTATCGATTTTTATAAGCAAAGCATCGACCTGCACCTGCGCGCCAGCGATCGTGTTAAGTTCCGCCACCACCCCGTCGAACGGCGCGACGAGGCCGTGCTCCATTTTCATCGCCTCGAGCGTGAGCAAGCGCTGACCTTTCGAGACCGCCTCGCCCGCCACGACTTCCACGGACGTCACCTTGCCCGGCATCGGCGCGAGGATGGCGCCGTCGCCGGCGGCGGCGCCGATCGTACCGCGCGCGGCAAGATCGAACCCGTAGGCCTGGCCTTCGTGGAATACGACGACGCGCTCGGCGTCGCGGAAACCCGAAACGGGGGCGACATCGCCCGGGTCGGTCAGCGAGATGGTGCGGAATGTCCCGCCTCGGCCGATCGCCACACCGGCGTGGAGTCCCGCATTGAGGCGGAAGCCGGCAAGTCCTTCGCCGTCGTCCTCATCCTGCGCCAGCGCGACCGCCGCGGCGCCGCGCCAGATGCTGTCGTCGGGCTCGGCATCGGGCACCAGCACGTCGAGTTCGCGGGCGATGAAACCGGTGTCGATCTCGGCCGCCCCGAACGCCGGGCTGAGCAAGGCGTTGAACAGGAAGCCAGCGTTGGTCTTGACCGGCCACACCTCGACCTCGTCGAGAACCGAGGCGAGCGCGTCGATGGCCTCGTCGCGGTCGTCGCCAAATGCGATCAGCTTGGCGATCATCGGGTCATAGAAAGGCGAGATGTCGTCGCCTTCCTCGACCCCGGTTTCGATGCGGCCTTCGCTGCCCAGGTCAAAGTGTTCGAGCCGCCCAACGCTCGGCAGGAAACCCTTGGCCGGGTCCTCGGCATAGAGCCGCGCTTCGATCGCGTGGCCGGTGATGCTCAGTTCGTCCTGCCTCAGCGGCAGTGTTTCTCCGCTCGCCACCCGCAATTGCCATCCGACCAAATCCTGACCGGTAATCTCCTCGGTGACCGGATGTTCGACCTGCAGGCGGGTGTTCATTTCCATGAACCAGATGCGGTCGGCGCGCAGGCCATCCGACGCGTCGGCGATGAACTCGATCGTCCCGGCGCCTTCATACTTCACCGCTTGCGCCGCCTTAACCGCCGCGCCGCACACCGCTTCGCGCGTTGCAGCATCCATGCCCGGCGCGGGGGCTTCCTCGATCACCTTCTGGTGGCGGCGCTGCAAGCTACAGTCGCGCTCGAACAGATGGACGACATTGCCGTGGCTGTCGCCGAATACCTGCACTTCGATATGGCGCGGGCTTTCGATCCATTTTTCGAGCAGCACGATGTCGTTACCGAAGCTCGACGCGGCCTCGCGCTTGCAGCTATCGAGCGCGTCGTCGAAGTCGGCCGCCGCATCGACCTTGCGCATGCCCTTGCCGCCGCCGCCCGCGACCGCCTTGATCAGCACCGGATAGCCGATCGCCGCGGCCTCACTGGCGAGCTGCTTGGGACTCTGGTCGTCGCCGATATAGCCCGGGGTTACCGGCACCCCGGCAGCGGTCATCAGCGTCTTGGCATGGTCCTTCAGGCCCATCGCGGTGATGCTCGACGGCTTCGGCCCGACCCACACCAGCCCGGCGTCGATCACCGCTTGCGCGAAGTCCGCATTCTCGCTGAGGAAGCCGTAGCCCGGGTGGATCGCCTCGGCGCCGGTGGCCTTGGCGGCGGCGATGATCTTGTCGCCGACCAGGTAGCTCTCGCGCGCCGGCGACGCCCCGATATGCACCGCTTCATCGGCCATCCGCACATGCAGCGCCTTGGCGTCGGCTTCCGAATAGACCGCGACCGTGCGGATGCCCATGGCGCGCGCGGTGCGGATCACGCGGCACGCGATTTCGCCGCGGTTGGCGATCAGGAGAGAGGCGATCATGCCGCCGTCGCCCGCATCGGCTCTTCCGCCTGCATCGGCACCATGCCGAGCTTCGCCAGCAGCTCGGCGTCCTTGCTGTCGCCGGCATTGGCGGTGGTCAGCAATTTGTCGCCGGTGAAGATCGAATTGGCGCCGGCGAGGAAGCACAAGGCCTGGGTCGCGTCACTCATGCTCTCGCGGCCGGCCGACAGCCGCACCATCGATCGCGGCATCGTGATCCGCGCGACCGCGACGGTGCGGACGAACTCGATGTCGTCGATCATCCGGTCGCCGCCCCACAGGTCGCCGAGCACGGTGCCCTTGACCGGCACCAGGGCGTTGACCGGGACGCTTTCGGGGTGGCGCGGAAGCGTGGCGAGGGAATGGAGGAAGCCGATGCGGTCGTCTCGCGTTTCGCCCATGCCGACGATCCCGCCGCAGCATACCGCCATCCCCGCCGAGCGCACTTCGGCGAGCGTGTCGAGCCGCTCCTGGAAGGTGCGGGTGGTGATGATGTCGCCATAATGTTCGGGCGAGGTGTCGATGTTGTGGTTGTAATAATCGAGGCCGGCGTCGGCCAGCTGGCGCGCCTGGCCTCCGCTCAGCATGCCGAGGGTCATGCACGTTTCCAGCCCCATTGCCTTGACGCCGGCGACCATCGCGCAGAGCGCGGCCATGTCGCGATCCTTCGGCTCGCGCCACGCGGCGCCCATGCAGAAGCGCTGAGAGCCATGCGCCTTGGCTTCGGCCGCCGCAGCCAGTACCGCCTCGACGTCCATCAATTTCTCGGCCTTGAGCCCGGTGTCGGCGTGGACGCTCTGCGAGCAGTAACCGCAATCTTCGGGGCAGCCGCCGGTCTTGATCGACAGCAAGGTGCACAACTGCACCTCCCCCGCCGCATGATACGCGCGATGCACCTCGGCGGCACGGAACACGAGTTCGTGGAACGGCAGCTCGAACAGCGCGGAAATTTCGTCGCGGCTCCAGTCGGTACGGGGCGCTGGGCTGGAAAGAGCCTCGATCATGCGGCCTCGCTTGGCGTCTGTTTGGCGCGCACCTCGGGATCGCAGCGATCGTCGTCGGGCAGCACGCCGGCGCGGTCGGGCCACAGCAATTGCAGGCGCCCCAGCCGGGCAATGCCCGCCTGATCCGCATGCCAGTCAGCGAAGTGAAAATAACGCGGCGCGGCGGCGTTGAACGCCCCCAGCTTCGCGGAAAAACCCTCGACGACTTCGTGGAGATCAAGGCTGTCGCGCGGCGCCGTGTTGTGCTTCCAGCAATCGGCGAGGGCATTGGTCAGCAAGATCCGCGCCTGCTGCTCGGGCAAGCCGAAGCAGATCAGCTCGGGCCAGCCGGCGGTCTTGCCGAGCCCGACCGTGTAGCTGAAGAATTCATCCGCATCGTCGCTGTCGACGCGCGGCGCGTAATTGACGACGAACCAGCCGTTCTGCTCGACGCCATCGGCGATCATTTGCTCTGTGGGAGTCACCGTCATTACATCCTGAACACGCCGAACGCCGGACGTTCGGGGATGGGGGCGTTGAGGCAGGCGGAGAAGGCCAGGCCGAGCACGTTGCGGGTCTGGGCGGGGTCGATGATGCCGTCGTCCCACAGCCGCGCGGTGGCGTGCCACGGGTTTCCCTGCGCCTCGTAATCGTCGCGGATCGGCTGCTTGAAGGCCTCGGCCTGCTTCGGAGTCCATTGGTCGGCGTCGCGGTGGACGGTGGCGAGAACGCTCGCCGCCTGCTCGCCGCCCATCACGCTGATCCGGCTGTTGGGCCAGGTGAACAGGAAGCGCGGGTCGTAGGCCCTGCCGGCCATGCCGTAATTGCCGGCGCCGAAGCTGCCGCCGATCAACACGGTGACCTTGGGCACGCTGGCGGTGGCGACCGCGGTGACCAGCTTGGCGCCGTGCTTGGCGATGCCCTCGGCCTCATATTTGCCGCCGACCATGAAGCCCGAAATGTTCTGCAGGAACAGCAAGGGAATGCGGCGCTGGCAGGCGAGCTCGATGAAGTGCGCGCCCTTCAAGGCGGATTCGCTGAACAGCACGCCATTGTTGGCGAGGATCGCCACCGGCATGCCCCAGATATGGGCGAAACCGCACACCAGGGTGGCGCCGTACAGCGCCTTGAATTCGTGAAATTCGCTCCCGTCGACGATCCGCGCGATGATCTCGTGGACGTCATAGGGCGCGCGGACGTCGTCGGGGATGAGGCTGTAGAGTTCCTCGGCATCGAAGGCCGGCGGGCGCGGTTCGCGAAGGTCGATCCCGGCGCCCACTTCCCCGCCAAGATGGCTGACGATATCGCGCACGATGGTCAGCGCATGCTCGTCATTTTCGGCGAGGTGGTCGACCACGCCCGACTTGCGCGCATGGAGATCGCCGCCGCCCAGTTCCTCGGCGCTGATCACTTCGCCCGTGGCGGCTTTCACCAGCGGCGGGCCGGCGAGGAAGATGGTGCCCTGGTCGCGGACGATGACGCTTTCGTCGCTCATCGCCGGGACGTAGGCGCCGCCGGCGGTGCAACTGCCCATGACGCAGGCGATCTGGGCGATGCCTTTCGCCGACATCTGCGCCTGGTTGAAGAAGATCCGGCCGAAGTGGTCGCGGTCGGGGAAGACCTCGGCCTGGTGCGGCAGATTGGCGCCGCCCGAGTCTACCAGATAGATGCACGGCAGGCGGTTGGCCTCGGCGATTTCCTGCGCACGGAGGTGCTTCTTGACGGTCAGCGGGTAATAGGTCCCGCCCTTCACCGTGGCGTCGTTGCAGACGATCATCGCCTGGCGCCCGCTGACCCGGCCGATGCCGACGATCAGCCCCGCGCCGGGGACTTCGCCGTCGTAAAGGTCGCCCGCGGCGAGCTGGCCAATCTCGAGGAACGGCGAGCCCGGGTCGAGCAGCCGTTCAACCCGCTCCCGCGGCAGCAATTTGCCGCGCGACGTGTGGCGCTCGCGGCTCTTCTCGGTGCCGCCGAGCGAGGCCTTGGCCACGTCGGCGCGCAAGCGTTCGGCCAGCGCGCGATTGTGCATGGCCCGCGCGTGCGACTCCGCGCTGTCCAAGTCGATCCTGCTGGTCAGGCGCGGTGCGCTCATCCGGTCAAAGTCCCCGTTGGTCGAACAAATCTGCGCTTACGCGCCTAGCCGGGCCGGGGCCGCTTGCAAAGCCGCCCGCTTCGGCGCAGCGATCCAGCCGGTTTTTTCGACAAGTGGAGATCCATCCGATGAAGCGCTCGTCCTTCCTCCTGTTCGTGTCCGCCCTCGCCCTCACCGCCGGTACCGCCGCGTGCAACATGGCCAAGGACAAGACCGCCGCCGAGCAGCCCGCCGCCAACGCCGCCGGGATCGACCTCACGGCGATGGACAAGCGCGTCAAGCCGGGCGACGATTTCTTCGCCTACGCCAATGGCAATTGGGTCAAGAGGACCGAGATTCCGGCCGACCGGTCGTCCGTCGGCGGCTTCTACATCGCCGACCAGGAGCGCGAGAAGAATAGCACCGCGCTGTTCGATTCGATCCTCAAGGCCAATGCCGCCGCCAACACCGACCAGGGCCGCATCGCCAATTATTACAACGCCTATCTCAACACCGGCGCGATCGACCAGGCTGGCATGGCCCCGGCCAAGGCCGACCTCGACGCGATTGCAGCGATTGCCGACAAGGGCCAACTCAGCGCCGCCATCGGCAAGACCATCCGCGCCGACGTCGATCCGCTCAACGCCACCAACTTCGGCACCGATCACCTGTTCGGCGTCTTCATCACGCAAGGCCTCAACACCCCGGGCGAAACATTGCCCTACATCTTGCAGGGCGGCCTCGGCATGCCCGACCGCGATTATTACGTTTCGCCGGACCCCAAGAAGGCGGCGCTGCGCGACAAGTATAAGACCTATGTCGAAACCGTGATGCGGACCGCGGGCAGCCCCGATCCGGCGGCCGCGGCCGCGCGCGTCATCGCGCTCGAGACCAAGATCGCCAATGCCCATGCGACGATCGCCGAAAGCAATGACTTCTCCAAGGGGGCGACGGTGTGGACCCGCGCCGAGCTTGAGCAGAAGGCGCCCGGCATCGACTGGACGCAATTGCTGAACAACGCCCAGCTCGGCAACGCCCCGAAGTTCGAAGCCTATCATGGCGGCGCGATTCCCAAGCTTGCCGCGCTGGTCGGGTCGGAGCCGCTGGATGCGTGGAAGGACTGGCTCGCGTTCCACACGCTCAACGAGCATGGCAACGTCTTGCCCGCCCCGATCCGCGACGCGCGCTTCGCTTTCTACGGCACCGCATTGTCGGGCACGCCGCAGCAGCGCCCGCGTGACAAGCAGGCGCTCAACGCCACCAGCAACGCGCTGCAGGACGCCCTCGGCAAGGCGTATGTCGACAAATATTTCCCGGCCGACAACAAGACCGCGATCCAGGGCATGGCCGACAATATCAAGGCCGCCTTTGCCAAGCGCGTGAACAGTTCCAGCACGCTGGCCCCGGCGACCAAGGCCGAGGCGCTGAAGAAGGTCGAGACGATCGTCGTCGGCGTCGGCTATCCCGACAGCTGGCGCGACTATTCAGCGGTGACGATCAGCCCGACCAACGCCTACGCCAACCAGTCGGCGGCGGACCTGGCCGAATATAGCAACCAGCTCGCCAAGATCGGCAAGCCGATGAACCGCGCCGAATGGTGGATGCCGCCGCAACTCGTCAATGCGGTCAACCTGCCGGTCCAGAATGCGTTGAACTTCCCGGCAGCGATCCTGGTCAAGCCGTTCTACGACCCCACCGCCGACGCCGCCTATAATTACGGCGCGGTCGGCGCGGTCATCGGCCACGAGATCAGCCACAGCTTCGACAACAATGGCGCGTTGTTCGATTCGACGGGCAATCTGCGCAATTGGTGGACCCCGGCGGATTTCACCCGGTTCCAGCAATCGGGCAAAGCGCTGGCCGACCAGTATAGCGGCTATGAGCCGTTCCCGGGCGTGCATGTGAACGGCGAGCAGACGCTGGGCGAAAATATCGCCGACGTCGCTGGCCTCCAGGCCGCCTATGACGCCTATCACGCGTCGCTGAACGGCAAGGAAGCCCCGGTGATCGGCGGCTTCACCGGCGACCAGCGCTTCTTTATCGCCTACGCCCAGGCGTGGGCCGACAAGACGCGCGAGGATTCGCTTCGCCAGCAGATCGCCACCAACGGCCACGCGCCCGACCAGTATCGCGCGCTAACCGTTCGCAACCTCGACGCCTGGTACACCGCGTTCAACGTCAAGCCCGGCGACAAATTGTACCTGCCGCCGGAGAAGCGCGTGAAGGTTTGGTAGGGGCTACAAACCCTGCCGGGAGACCGTGGACCGCGCGCTGATCAGCCGCCGCTCGAGCCGCGTCCACAGCGGGATCGTCGCCATGCCCCACTGGCTGAGTGGGGCGGCGACGAACGACAGGCCGACGCACACCAGGGCCGCCAGGACGACGTCGAGGCCGTCGCCACCTTCGCCATCCGCGCCGCTGATGATCCGCACCCGGCGCGACACGATCATCGCCATCGTCGCCACCGCCAGCATCGTCATGTTGTAGAACAAGGCCGGCACGAACCCGCCGAGGTTGGCGCCGAGGAAAGCGGTTGAAAAGGGCATGAACGCGATCGTCAGCAGGTAGAGCATGTTGGGCCACGTCAGGCGGTGGTCGAAATGCCTGAGCGCGGCGAAGCGCTCGTGATGCCCCATCCAGAAGCGGCCGATCACCAGAAAGCTCAGGACAAATGCGAAAAAGCTAGGGAACAGGTTGAGCAGCGCCGCCTGAAAGGCCTCGGTGGACGCCTGGCGCGGCAGGCTGGGGACGTGGATTTCGAGCACCAGCAAGGTGATCGCGATGGCGAACACGGCGTCAGAAAAGAACACCAGCCGGTCGAGCGACAGGTCGCCGCTGGTATCTTCGTCATTGGTCACTGCGTTCCCTTTTCCCGGCCAGCGCCGCTCGCGCTTTGACGTAGGCGATCACGGCGCTTCGCTCATGCGGTGTGAGGTAGGCGAAATGGCCCTTGCCGACGAGGGTCATGAGGCCAAGGTCGGGCTTGCTCTTGCCCACGCCGGTGGTCAGCAGGCGCGCCAGTTCGGCGTCCGAATACATCGCCGCGATGTCGAGGTCGGGCGTGGTCACGCCGGGCGAAAAGTCGGTCACGCCGGTGAGGTCGGCGCCGTGACATTCGGCGCAGGTCGCGCCGGCGATGTAGCGCCCCAACGCGTGACGTTCGCCCAGGTCGGCCGGGGTCTTGGCGCGATATTTCGCGACGTAGAAGGCGACGCGATGCATTTCGCCGCTTGCCACTTGGGCCTTGGCCTTGGCGCTCAGCATCGGCGGCGGGGTCGGCGCGCCGCTCGGCTTGACCGTTCGCAAATGCGCGATCAGCGCCTTGCCGTCAGCCTCGCTCAACCGTTGGAACACCTCCGACGGCATGACCCACAAATCGCCGCGGGTGGGGTGGACGCCGGTCCGCAGCAGCGCCTCGAGCTGGGCGTCGGAATAAGTCGGCAGGACGCGCGTCAGATTGGAGGCGTAGAGCTTGCCCATGTCGGGCGTATCATCGTTGAACCATTGGCCTTCGAGCGTTTCGGTATGGCATCCGCGGCAGCCCAGCACGTGGCTCAGCCGCTCGCCATGCGCCAGCACCGCCGCCCTGTCGCCCGATGCCCCGTCAAAGGTCAGCGCGGCCGGCACGGCCTTGGCCGCCGGCTGCTCCGCCGTTCGATGGCATGCCGACAGGCTGGCCGTGATCAACAGCACGAAGAGCACGCGCATCTTGATTCTCCCCCATCTGTTCTATTACCCTAAGGCGCCGCGCCTGTCGCGGCAGGGAGACGCGCAATGACTCATTGGGAATTCAAGGGCCGCGAGCTCGCTAATTGTAACTGCGAATATGGCTGCAACTGCCAGTTTGGAGGTCTTCCAGACAAGAGACAATGCCAGGCGATCGTCGGGATCGTGATTGACGAAGGGCATCACGGCGACACTAGGCTCGACGGCCTTACGATTGCTGCTGCTTACCACTGGCCCGCGGCCATCCACGAGGGCAAGGGAACGTGCCAGGCGTTCGTCGATGAGCGCGCCGATGATGCCCAACGCGAAGCTTTGCTCAAGATCATGACGGGGCAGGACACCGATCCTTTCGCCACGATGTTCGCCGTGTTCGCCTCGACCCTCGATACCATGCACCCGCCAATCTTCGCGCCGATCAACTTCGAAATCGACGTCGAGGGGCGTCGCGCCAAATTATCGATCCCCGGGCATATGGAGATGGATGGCGAGCCGATCAGGAGCCCTGTCGACGGATCGGAAGTGCGGGCCCGGATTCATCTCCCGGATGGATTCGAATATGTCTACGCCGACATCGGCAGCGCCTCTAGCAAGAGCCAGGGCGCGCTCGTGGTCGAGAACAGCAATAGCTACGGGCAGTTCGCCCACCTCCATCTCAACAGCCAGGGTGTCGTCCACGCCTGAGCCTGTGCCCATAACCGTGGCCGAGGGGCTGGCGCGGCGATCGCAGGCGCTGACGCTGGCCGCGCTGGCGCTTCTCGTCGTGCTGGCGTGGGGATGGCTGATCGCGGGCGCGGGAATGGCGATGTCGGCGCCGAAGCCCGGGACGTCTAGCGACCGCCTGCTGCTGGCAACCTCGATGTGGGCGGTCATGATGGTCGCGATGATGCTGCCCAGCGCGGCGCCGATGATTCTGCTATTCGCCCGCGCCGGGCGCCACAAGGGCGTGCCTTCCTATGTGCCGCCGACCGCCGCATTCATGGCGGGCTACCTCGCCTGCTGGGGCGGATTCTCGATCATCGCGGCGGCGGCGCAGGTTTCGCTCATCGATCGCGCCATGGCCGATCCGATGCTGTTGTCGCTGCACGGGCGCGCCCTGCCGTCAGCGACGCTAGCCGTGGCCGGTCTGTATCAATTTTCTCCGCTCAAGAACCGCTGCCTCAGCCAATGCCGGTCGCCGGCGCAGTTCCTCGCGCGACACTTTCGCCCCGGCGCGCGCGGCGCGTTTCGACTTGGTTTGATCCACGGCGCTTATTGTGTCGGCTGCTGCTGGCTGCTGATGGCGTTGTTGTTTGTCGCCGGGATCATGAACCTCGCGCTGGTTGCGGCACTGACATTGTTGGTCGCGGCGGAAAAATTGCTCCCCTACGGGCGCTTGCTGGCGCGTTTCGGCGGGGTGCTGCTGATTATGGCGGGAGTAGCGCTGCTGCTGCGCTAGGCGTGCGACGGCAGCAGCCTCGGATTGCGGAGCAAAGCGGCGGAAACGATCGCGACCACCACCCCGACCGGGGCGACCTCGGCGAACGTCATCGGCACGCGGATCAACGGGTTGGCGTACATCGTCCGCATCGAGTCCATGTCGGCCGATATCTTGGCGATCTCCGCCGCGCTTTTGCCGCTGGCGTGGGCATCGCGCACCATCTTGGCGATATATTCGTCCATGAATCGATAATGGGTCGCGGCGAGGTAGATTTCCCACATCAGCGCGTAGGCAATGCCCGCGATCAGCGCGATCAGCAGGCCGATCCCGAGCGCCCGCCCGAAACCGATCACCCCGCCGCCCTCGACATCGCTGTAGCGCTTCACCCCGACGAAAATGAAGCTCATCGCCACCAGCATGACCGAATAGCCGAACGCGGTGGTGGCGACCCAGGCGACGCGCTCGTGGAGCAGGCCAACGACGGCGATGAACAGGCCGAGGACGGCGCCGGCCAGGCCGCCATAGGTCAGTGAATAGCGAAGCGTCGGATTCATGATCATTCCCCCGTTGTGCGACGCGCCATTCATCGCCGTCCGCCCCGCGCCAGGCTATCGCCCGAACGGGTGATTTTCGCAAACTCGCCCGCCTGGGCTAGTCGATCAGGGCGAGGATTTCGCATTCGCGGCGAGTCAGCGCGAGCGACGCGACCGCGGCGGCGTTGCGCTCGAACGGCCGGCGCGGCTTCGTCGCGGTCAGCCGGTATCCGACCCACAGCCCGAGCGCGGTGAAGCCGATGGCGAGCAGGCCGACATAGAGGTCGGTCGAAATCTCCGCCGCGGCATAGCGGAACTTGAGCTGTTCGATCGCCACCGCGGCGGCGGCCAGCCCCAATCCATACAGCAGGATCGTCCGCCGCATCGTCAACTCACGCGCCGATAATCTCGCGGCCGATCAGCATGCGGCGGATTTCGTTGGTGCCGGCGCCGATGTCGAGCAATTTGGCATCGCGCATGAAGCGTTCGACCGGCCAGTCCTTGGTATAGCCCGCGCCGCCGAGCGCCTGGACCGCTTCGCCCGCGACCTTGAACGCGCTTTCGGACGCCAGCAGGATCGCGCCGGCCGCGTCGAACCGCGTCGTCTTGCCGGCGTCGCAATTCTTGGCCACCGCATAGACGTAAGCGCGCGCCGAATTCAATGCGACATACATGTCGGCGACCTTGGCCTGGATCAGCTGGAAACTGCCAATCGCCTGGCCGAACTGCTTGCGCTCGCGGACATAGGGCACGACCACGTCGAGGCACGCCTGCATGATTCCGAGCTGGATCCCGGCGAGCACGGTGCGCTCGTAGTCGAGCCCGCTCATCAGCACCCCGACACCGCCATTCTCGGGGCCCATGACCTGCTCCGCCGCGACGAAGCAATCGTCGAACACCAATTCGCTGGTCGGGCTCCCGCGCATCCCGCATTTGTCGATTTTCTGGCCGATCGAGAAGCCGTCGAAGCCCTTTTCGATCAGGAAGGTGGTGATCCCGCGGCTGCCTTCGCCGGTCTTCGCGTACACCACCAACGTGTCGGCATATTCGGCGTTGGTGATCCAGAATTTGGTGCCGTTGAGGCGGTAGCCGCCGTCGACCGTGTCGGCCTTCAATTTCATCGAGACGACGTCGCTCCCTGCCCCCGCCTCGCTCATCGCCAGCGCGCCGACATGCTCGCCGTTGATCAGTTTGGGGAGGTATTTGGCCTTCTGTTCGGGGTTGGCCCAGCGGCGGATCTGGTTGACGCACAAATTGCTGTGCGCGCCATAGCTCAAGCCAACCGATGCCGACGCCCGCGCCACTTCCTCCTGCGCCACGACATGCTCGAGATAGCCGAGGCCGAGCCCGCCAAACTCCTCCTCGACGGTGATGCCGTGCAGGCCGAGCGCGCCCATCTGCGGCCACAGCTCGATCGGGAAGCGGTCGGCCTCGTCGATCTCGGCGGCGATCGGCGCGATCTTGTCGGCGGCGAACCGCTGGGTCGTGTCGCGGATGGTGTCCGCCATTTCACCAAGGCCGAAATCGAGGCCGGGCATGTCGCTCATCGGGGTCTCCTGTCGCTTCAGCCGCTAGCAGAGCGGGAAGCGTTTGAACAAGGCGGTCGGGACGCTTATGTGCAGTGCAACAACGCCCCTTGGAGCAAACCCTCATGGCCACCACCCCTACCGACCCGATCGTCATCCTCGGCTATGCCCGCACCCCGATGGGCGCGATGCAGGGTGCGCTGGCGGATGTCTCCGCGACCGACCTCGGCGCCGCCGCGGTGCGTGCCGCGGTCGAGCGCTCGGGCGTCGATGGCGCCGCCGTCGATCGCATCTACATGGGTTGCGTGCTGCCCGCCGGCCTCGGCCAGGCACCGGCGCGCCAGGCGGCGATCAAGGCCGGCCTGCCCCAGTCGGTCCAGGCGACCACCGTCAACAAGGTGTGTGGGTCGGGCATGCAGACGGTCATCATGGGCGAGGAAGCGCTGAAGGCCGGAAATGCCGACTTCATCGTCGCCGGCGGCATGGAATCGATGACCAACGCGCCTTATTTGCTCAAGAAGCACCGTAGCGGCGCGCGCATCGGCCACGATGTCGCCTACGACCACATGTTCCTCGACGGGCTCGAGGATGCCTATGAAGCGGGCCGCGCGATGGGCACCTTCGCCCAATGCACCGCCGACGAATATCAATTGAGCCGCGAGGACATGGACGCCTACGCCATCGAAAGCCTCAGCCGCGCCAAATCGGCGATCGACAGCGGCGCCTTCGCCGACGAAATCGTCGCGGTGACCGTCAAGAGCCGCGCCGGCGAAACCATCGTCGACACCGACGAAGCCCCAGGCAAGGGCCGCCCCGACAAGATCCCGCAATTGAAGCCCGCCTTCGCCAAGGACGGCACGATCACCGCCGCGACCTCCTCGTCTATCAGCGACGGCGCCGCCGCGATGGTGCTGGCGCGCAAGTCCGACGCCGATGCCAGGGGCCTGAAGGCCGTCGCGACCATCGTCGCCAGCGCCGCCCACGCCCGCGCCCCGGCCGAATTCACCGTCGCCCCGGCGGGCGCGATCGAGAAAGTGCTAAAGAAGGCCGGCTGGCAGGTCGCCGACGTCGACCTGTGGGAAGTCAACGAGGCGTTCGCCTGCGTCGCGATGTTCGCGATGAAGGACCTCGGCATCCCCCGCGACAAGATCAACGTCCATGGCGGCGCCACCGCTTTGGGCCACCCGATCGGCGCCAGCGGCACGCGCATCCTCGTCACCTTGATCGGCGCGCTCAAAGCCAAAGGCCTCAAGCGCGGCGTCGCCAGCCTGTGCATCGGCGGCGGCGAAGCCACTGCAGTGGCGGTCGAGCTGGTTTAGCCGAACGAGGCGATGATCGGGCACGGTCCGGCCCGGTCCTCACCGCATTCCCTGGCCAGCCGCGCAAGCGCGGTTCGGGCCTGTTGCAGTTCCGCGATCCTGGCGTCGAGCGCGGCAATTCGGGCGGCGGCGAGTTCGCGCGCTCGGGGCCGATCCTCGCCGGCATCGAGCGCGATCAGCTCGGCAATCTCGGCGAGCGTGAGCCCCGCCGCCTGCGCGCGCTTGATGAAGCGCAGCCGTTCAACGTCGCGCTGGTCGTAACGGCGAATGCCACCGGCCCGCGCCGGCACGCCGATCAGGCCCCGGCGCTGGTAGAAGCGCACCGTCTCCACGCCGACGCCCGCCGCAGCGGCGAGCGACCCGATAGTCAGATTTTCCATGCTTGACTCCGTACCATGGTACAGAAGGTAAAGCATCCGCCAGATCGCTTCGTCCAAGAGGATTCGAACAATGTCCAACCTTCACGCCGTCGACCGCTTGGCCAAAACGGCCATCCTCTATCGGATGGTAATGCCCGGCCACACGTGTCCGTGGGGACTCAAGGCGCTGCATTTGCTGAAAAGCCGCGGCTTTACGGTCGAGGATCATCCGTTGACGACGCCCGCAGCGACCGAGGCGTTCAAGGCAGAACACGAGGTCGAAACCACCCCGCAGGCGTGGATCGATGGGCAGCGCATCGGCGGCTACACCGATTTGCGTGGCTACTTTGGCCGCCCGGCGCCGGCGGCGGGCGCCACCAGTTACGTCCCCGTGGTGGCCCTGTTCGCGATGACCGCGCTCGCCGCGCTGGCGCTCAGCGTCGCCTATTTCGGAACCCCGCTGACGATCCGCGCGGGCGAATGGTTCATCGGCCTGTCGATGGTCGTGCTGGCCTTGCTCAAGCTGCAGGACGTCGAGAAATTCTCCGGCATGTTCCTCAACTACGACCTGTTGTCGGCGCGGTGGGTGCCTTACGCCTCGCTCTACCCGTTCCTGGAGGGCGCGGCGGGCGTACTGATGCTGTCGGGCCGGCTGACCTGGCTGTCGGCGCCGATCGCGCTGGTCATCGGGCTGGAAGGCGCGGTCAGCGTGTTCAAGGCGGTGTATATCGACAAGCGCGAGCTCAAATGCGCCTGCGTCGGCGGCTCGTCGAACGTCCCTCTGGGCTTCGTCTCGCTGACCGAGAATGTGATGATGGTGGCGATGGCGCTGTGGATGGGGCGGATGTTCGTGTGACGCCTTGGCGGCGGATTCGCCCGCATTGCCAATCCCTGTTAAACCGCCGCCTCCAACAGGGAGAAGATGCATGCACAAGATCTTGATAGTCGCCGCCGCCTCATTCGCGATTGCCGGCTGCTCGAAGGAAAAGGCCGCCGAGCCTGCGCCCGACGCCAACGTCGCAGCCGCCGATGCCAATGCCGCGATGACCGCGACTCCGGCGGCCTTCACCATCAACGAGACCAGCTGGGAATATACCGACATCAAGACCAAGAAGCCGGTCCAGCTGTCGGTCGATGGCAGCGGCAATTACGTCGTCTGGTCGGGTGCCGAGCACGTCGACCATGGCACCGCGGTGAGCAAGGATGGCAAAGCCTGCTTCACCAGCGCGATGAACAAGGATGGCGAGAAGTGCTGGACCGACGCCAAGCTTGAGGTCGGCGCCAGTGGCGAGACGGTCAGCGACAAGGGCGACAAGTTGGCACTCAAGCGGATCGCCTATGTCGTCGCGCCCCCAATGAAATAAGCCCTACGTCATAGCCTACACAAAGAAACGGCCCCGGATCGCTCCGGGGCCGTTCCTGTTTGCGGCGCGTGGCGCTTAGCCGCGCTCGCCCGGCTGGACCACCGGGGCGGGCACCGGCTCAGGCGCGGGCGGCGGCAGCGGGCAGCTGTCGGTCGCCAGGATCACCGAGCCGTCGGTGCAGACCTGCGTCGCAACCGGAGCCGGCGGCGGCGGCGGCGGTGCGATCACCGGAGCGGCCATCGCCATCGCCTGTCCGCCGAAGCGGAAGCCGGCACGGGCGCCGAAGCCACGCTTGTCGCCGACATCGGCCCACAGCGCGAGGATCGGCCCCGGACCGTCGCGGCCGGTCAGACCGGCCTCGATGCGGCCCCAGGTACCCTTGCCGGTCGAGTCGAGGTCGAACGAGTTCGTGCCATCGAACAGGCGCAGGTTGCGCTTGCCGTCGAACTCATGGTGGATCGACGCATCGATGTACGGTGCAAGGCTGCCCGCGTTGAACGTCGCGCGCAGACCGGCCCGGCCGCGGGTCGATTTGATCCGGCCGTAGTCGTAGGTGAACCCGAACGCGTCGATGTTGCCGACCTTGGTGCGGACGTGGCTGAGCCCGACCTTGGCGTCGAGCATGGTGTCGCCACCCATCCCGAAGCGATAGCCGAGCGACCCGTCGACACCGTCGGCGCGCAGGCGGGCATGCTCGCCGTTGAACGCGCCGTTGGTGAACCGCAGCTTGTAGCTGTCATGCTTGACCAGCGCCGAGCCGTGGAACCCGATCGGGCCGCCGAACTGGCCGTACAGGCCGGCGTTCCAGCCGGTCGCCTTGAACCGCGAGCTGAGGTCGTTGCGGGTCTTGGCCTCGCCGTAACCGCCGGTCACGCCGACGCGGGCGCCTTCGAAACCGTAGTCAACGCCGCCCTGGATGCCCATGCGGCGGGTCTTGACGCGGTTGTCGACCGTGAAGGTCGTGCCCTGGAGCGTGACCGCGTCGTTGCGGTCGCCAACCCGGTCATGGCTGTAATAGGCCTGGCCCCAGACGCTGGCGCCAACCGTAACCGCCGGCAGGTCGGTCTGGTTCTGCACTTCGTCGGCGCTCTGGTACCAGATCGAGCTGGCCAGGTTGCCAACCGCCATCGGGTCGAACGCCGCCGCGGTGGGGGCTGCCGTCAGGAAGTAATCCGTCCCGTTTTGCACCAAGGCATAATTGACGAGCGGGCTGGTGTTGCCGGTGACGTTTCCAAGCACGAACGTGTTGGCAAGCGTGTTCGTGTCAACCACCAGATTGCCCGGAATGTTGATCAGGTTGCCACCGAGGATGTTGGCGTTGACCCTTGTCGAGCCACTAGCGGCGCCGGTGACGATCAGTCGATCCGACGTTGTGGCGGCGGCGTCGATGTTAAGCGCCGCTGCGCCCGATCCAGCGTAGGCATTGGTGATCGTCAGGAAGTCGCCGGTGACGCCGTCCTGAAGGTTGATCGTTCCCGAGTTGGCCACCGGCGCGAGGCTGGTGATCATGGTCGCACCACCCGTCGCGTTGATCGTCCCGCCATTCGTGAAGCTCGTCGAAGTCGGCACCGAGAACAGCGCCGGGGCGAGGTTCACCGTCCCGGTGTTGCCGAAGGTCTCGAGGCCGAGGAAGGTCGTCGCGCCGGTCGTGGTCAAGGTGCCGGCGTTGGCCAGCGAATCAACCCCGAGGCCGAAATCGCTCGTCCCTGCCGTCGTGAAAGTCGCGCCGTTGGCCACCGTGAAGGTGTCGTTGCCGACCGTGCCGTTGAACGTGCCGGTGACGGCCGCGCCGCTGTTGAGCGTCGTAACCGATGACGTGCCGTTGTTGTCGATCGCGGCCAGGCCGGCGGCGGCGGTAACCGTTCCGCTGACGTTGGTCGTGGCGACGCCGGTGGCGTTGTTGATGATCGCCGGGCCAGCGCTGGCGCTGACGGTCTTGCCGGCGTTGACGTTGACGTTCCCCGCGCCGCACGCATCGGCATTGACGCCGCTGGCGACGCCGCTGACGTTGCCGGTGACGTTGATCGTGCTGGTGTTGCAGACGCCTGTCCCAGCAATGGTCGAGGTGCGGACGCCGACTGCGCCGACGCCGGTCGCCCCGACGTTGCCGGTGTTGACGATCAGGATACCGTCGTTGCCGGTCGCCGAAATGCCGGTGGCGTTGACGCCGCTCACGGTGGTGGTCCCGCCGTTCACGGTGTTCGTGCCGCCGACCGAGGTCGCTGCAATGCCGTAAGCGCCGGCGCCGGTCGCGTTGACCGTTCCACCGTTCACTTGAAGGGTGCCACCGTTGCTGCTGGCCTGGATGCCATACGTGTTGGCGCCAATGACCGTGGTCGAGGTCCCAGTCGTGATGTTGTTGCCGGTCGTCGAAGCAGTCTGCACGCCGACATCGTTGGTGCCAGTGGCGATAACGGTGCCGGTGTTGGCGATGAGGGTTCCGCCAGTCGCCGACGCGCTGATGCCGACCGCATTGTTGGAATTGATCGTCGTCGACGTACCGGTTGTGGTGTTGGTACCGCCGTTCGAGGTGCTGAGCACGCCATAGCCGCCGCCCGCAACCGTCGAGCCGGTCAGCGAAACGGTGCCGCTGTTGACGATCAGCGCGCCGCCATTGCTGGTGGCCTGAATGCCATAGGCGTTGTCGCCGGTGACCGTGGTCGTGCCGGCCGTCGTGGTGTTGGCGCCGGCGTCCGAAATCGTCACCAGGGCGCGCGATCCGCTGCCCGTGGTGTTGATGATGTTGGTCGTCGCATTGGCGGTCGACCCGCGGACGTAGGTCGTGAAGGTGGCGGGCGCGGTCGACGCGGTCGTGCCGGTCGAGGAGTAGGTCGCGCCTGCGCCGGTGATCTGCTCATAGACCGCCGATTGGCCGTTGTTGGTGGTGATCGTGCCGGCTTCGGTAACCGTGGTGGCGGCAGTGTTGCCAACCTGCAGGCCTTGGGCCGTCGCGGTGACGGTCGCGAGGTCGGTGATGGTGCCATTGCCGCCGCCGTTGGTGCAGGCATAGGTGTCGGGCGAAGGCACGGTGTTGACGGTGCAAACCGACTGCGCCTGGGCGGACCCGGCGAAGGACAAGGCGGCAAGCGCGCCGCCCAATGTAAGTGCTGCACTACCCAGCAGACGCTGGCGATTGATATGACCATTCATGGGAAAATTCTCCTATTACGCCATCGACCGCCCCTACGGCGGCCTACGAACTCGCTCCCCTAACGTTAGACCAAGGGGCGCGTTCCGCCCGGACAATCGATATTCCAAGATGCGTTGCACTTTTGCATCATCGCATGGCGGGATGACTTGAGAGCAATCCTCAGTGACCTAACCCAGGTTAATACGTCCGGTCGAAATGGACCAAGTCGGGCCGAATTAGTCGGGCCGAATTAGTTTCTTCTTCGAAACGACTTCTACGGTCAGGACATTATAGGTGGCCGACTATCGCGCCGGTGGCGCCACACAAGGAAAGGGCGGCGGGATTGCTCCGGCCGCCCTTCCTTTGTTTGCAGCGTGTTCGTTAGAAGCGGAAGCCGCCGCGCAGGCCGAGGCCCTTGACGTCGCCGACGACGGCCCGCCGCGGTCATGAGTGATGCTGTCATCGTCGCATTGGGCGCGGATCGCCGACGGCGGCGAGCACCGGTCGCTCCCGTCAGTCGACCCGCTCGCCCGGCTCAAGTCCGGCCAGTTCACCCTGCTCGATATAGCCCTGGCGATTGCCAACCTCGAACCGGCACCAACGGCCGTCGCAATGGTCGATGCGGCCAACCACGCCGGGCTGCGCGCGGTAGCGGATCGGCGCCGACGCATCGGGCTTGGTGTGGATGTCGCGCGCTTCGCCCGGCTTGATCAGCCCAGTCCGCCGCGCCGACAGCAGGGTCACCAGCATCCACCCGGTTGCGCCGTCGGGATCGACGATCCGGCGCCAGTTGGGATAGGTCTGGACGACCTTCACCGGCAGGTCGCGGCGCTTGTACAGCCAGGTGCCGGGATAGTTGCGCGCCGGCCCGGTGCGCATCATCGCTTCGCCGCTGGCGATCGACGCCCAGTACGGCGGCTTCTTGTCCTGCGCGACTGCCGTCGATGCGACGCACAGCAGCGCCAAACCCGCGGCCAGCCGCATCATGCCCCGGTCAAAATCCGGTCGACCAGTTGCTTGACCGTCGGCACGAACCCGTTCGAGTAAAACGGGTCGGTCTTGAAGCGGAACGCGGCGTGGCCGGCGAACATTAGATTTTCCTCGACCGGCGCGCCGTGCGAAATATCCTGCAGCGTCTTCTGGATGCAGAAGCTGCGCGGGTCGGCCAGGCGGCCGGTGGTGTTCTTCTCATTGTCGGCCCAGCTCGAGAAGCTGCATTGCGACAGGCAGCCCATGCACTCGGCCTGGTCTCGGCGGATCAGTTTCTGTTCTTCGGGGGAAACGAAGATCAACGTGTCGTCGGGGGTCTTCATCGCCTCGGTAAAGCCGGCCGCGAACCATTCGCGGGCATGCTGCAAGTCGCCCTTGGTCACCCAGTAATTGCGCCGCGTGCCGATGCCGACGTCGAGCGCGAAGGCATGGTCGCCAATCTCTTCCTTGGTGAAGGCGATCTGGCGGTGCGAGCGCGCTTCCAGGGCGCGCAGGAACGGGTTGCGCACCGCGCTCGAATAGAAACCGGTCGGGGAAAAACGGTGGAGCAGCACGTCGCCCTCCTCGAGCGTCATCAGCCGCGCCTTCCATTCGGGCGGGATCGGGCTTTCCTGTGTCAGCAGCGGGCGGGTGCCGAACTGGAACATGATCGGCCCCAGCTCGGGATTGTCGATCCAGTCGTTCCATTCGTCGAGCCGCCACACGCCGCCGGCCATGACGATCGGCACGCTGTCGGAGACGCCGCCTTCGCGCATCACGTCGCGCAATTCCTTGACCCGCGGATAGGGGTCCTGCGGCGTGCGCGGGTCCTCGGCGTTGGACAGGCCATTGTGACCGCCGGCCAGCCACGGATCCTCGTACACCACCGCCGACAGCCATTCGGCGGCCTTCGAATAGGCCCGCTTCCACAGCGCCCGGAAGGCGCGGCCGGACGAGATGATCGGCAGATAGGAGACGCCGTAGGAGGCGGTGATCTCCGACAATTTGTACGGCATGCCGGCGCCGCAAGTGACGCCGCTGACCATGCCGCGCGTGCGTTCCAGGACGCCGTGGAGGATGCGCTGCGCCCCGCCCATCTCCCACAGCACGTTGATGTTGATCGCGCCCTTGCCGTTGGCCATTTCATAGGCCCGCTTGACCTGGGTGACGGCGCCATCGACGGCGAACTGGATCAGCTCCTCGTGCCGCTCGCGCCGGGTCAGCGATTTGTAGATCTGCGGGATGATGCGGCCTTCGGGGTCATAGCTGTCGGCGTTGACCGCGCTGACCGTGCCGATGCCGCCCGCCGCCGCCCACGCGCCCGAGCTCATGTGGTTGGTCGCCGAGACGCCCTTGCCGCCCTCGACCAGCGGCCACACTTCGCGGCCGCCATACAGGATGGGCTTCAAACCTTTGAACAAGTCACTCTCCGATACGCGTCTCTTGGGGCTGCCTATAAGCCGGGAGGCCCCGCTTGGCGCGCAAAAAATGGTCTGTCACTGCAACGCATAATCCAACCCGATATCAACCGCCGGGGCCGACTGGGTGATCCGTCCGACCGAGATATAATTCACGCCGGTCTCGGCAATCGCGCGGATGGTGTCGAGGGTCACCCCGCCTGAGGCTTCGAGCGGCACCCTGCCCGCAACCAGCGCCACCGCCTCGCGCAGCACCTCCGGCGGCATGTTGTCGAGCAGCAGGCGGTCGGCGCCTGCGGCCAGCGCCGGCTCGATCTGGGCGATGCGATCGACCTCGACCTGGATGGTGAGGCCGGTCTCCGCCGCCTTGGCCGCGCGCACCGCTTCGGCCACCCCGCCGGCAACGCCGACATGATTGTCCTTGATCAGCAGGCCGTCGTCCATCCGCATCCGGTGGTTCTCAGCCCCGCCCATCCGCGCCGCATATTTCTCCAGCGCCCGCAGCCCCGGGATCGTCTTGCGCGTGTCGAGCAGCACCGCGCCGGTGCCGGCGATGGCGTCGACATAGCGCCGGGTCAGCGTCGCCACGCCCGACAGATGCTGGAGCGTGTTGAGCGCCGAGCGCTCGGCGCCAAGCATCGCCCGGGCATTGCCGTCGAGCCGGAGGAGCACCGTCCCCGCCTCGACCCGCTCGCCGTCCTCGGCACCCGACTCGATCCGCACATCGCCGTCGAGCGCGCGGAAGAAGGCGATCGCCAGCCCGAGCCCGGCAACGACGATCGGTTCGCGGCTGTTCATCTCGGCCACGAAGCGCGCGTCGGCGGCGATGGTGGCGCGGCTGGTGACGTCGCCCCCCTCGCCGAGATCCTCGGCGAGCACACGCGCGACGAATTCGGCGGTATCGAAACCGGGGATTGGCAAGGCGTCGGTCATGGCGCCGCCCTAGGTCGCGGCGCGCGGCTGGGCAAGGTCACGCGGCGGGGGCGTCCTCGACCTTTTCGCCGGTTCCGGCCAGCTCCCACTGCTCGTCGTGGCGCTCGAACTTCTGGCTGTCGCCGGTCACGAACTCGGTTCCGCGCCAGCGCTGGATGGTGACGGTGCAGCCCTGCTGGTCGATGTCGATGCGGTTGAAGCTCTGACCGTCGCCGCGCACCCGGGTCGAGGTCGCGGTGCCGGCCTGGACGACGAGGCTCTTGCCCGCGCCCTTGACCAGCTTGGTGGCATCGGTGACCGACGCCCGGTGGTTGTGCCCGGCCAGCAGCAGGTCGACCCCGGCATCGGCAATCGCATCCAGCGCATCGACCTGGTCGTCCATCAGATGACCAAGCTCGGGTCCGTCGCCGACAGGCAGCGCGAACAACGGATGATGGGTGACCAGGATGCGCGGCAGATGCGGGTCGGTCTTGGCAAAGGTGTCCTCGATGAAGGCCATCTGCTCATGGCTGACATGGCCGTTCTTGAAGGTCAGCGAGCGCGCCGTGTTGATGCCGAGCACCGCTGCGCCGGGAATTTCGATGAATGGGCACAACGTCTCGTCGATGAAGCGCTTGTAGCGGGTCAGTGGCGACAGGAACCGGCGCAGCACGTCGTACAGCGGCACGTCGTGGTTGCCCGGCACCGCCAGCACTTCGTGCCCGGCATCGCGCACCCGGGTGAGGAACTGGCACGCTTCCTCGAACTCCTCGGTGCGCGCGCGCTGGGTGAAGTCGCCGGAGATGACGACCAGCTCGGCCGCTTCGTCGTCAAGGCGCTTTTCGAGCGCGGTGACGATTGCCGGGTCGTGGGCGCCAAAGTGGAGGTCGGACATGTGAAGGATGCGGGGCATGGGGCACTAACACTCGATCCGCGAACTTGTTTCAGTCGCCATCTTCGCCGATGACCGCGACCATGGATCGGACCCAGGCAAACAGCGGCACCCGCGCGGTGAGCGAGAAACTGGCGTTCGACGTCGCCGCGCTCGAACGCTGGATGGCGGCGCATGTCGAAGGCTTCGCCGGCCCGCTCAGCGTCAGCCAGTTCAAGGGCGGCCAGTCGAACCCCACTTACCGCCTCGACGCCGGCGGGCGTTCGTTCGTGCTGCGCCGCAAGCCGCCCGGCACATTGCTGCCCGGCGCCCACGCCGTTGATCGCGAGGCGCGGGTGATGGCGGCGCTCGGCGCGCAAGGCTTCCCCGTCCCGCGCATCGACGGCCTGTGCGAAGACGATAGCGTCATCGGCACGCCGTTCTTCGTCATGGACATGGTCGAGGGGCGCATCGTGTGGGAGGCCAGCTTCCCCGGCCTCACGCCTGTTCAGCGCGCCGCCCATTTCGATGCGATGAACGCCACCATCGCCTTGCTCCACGGTTATGACCCGGCGGCGATCGGGCTCGGCGACTATGGCCGCGCCTCGGGTTTCGTCGAGCGCCAGCTAGCGCGCTGGTCGAAGCAATATCGCGGCGACGTCGAGGCCGGGCGCATCCCGGCGATGGACGCGCTCGCCGACTGGCTGGAGAAACACCTCCCTGCCGATGCCTGCGACAATCGCGTCGTCCACGGCGATTTCCGCTGCGACAACATGATCTTCGCCGCCGCGCCCGATGAGGCGCGCGTCGCCGCGGTGCTCGATTGGGAATTGTCGACGCTCGGCGATCCGGTCGCCGACTTCGTCTATCACTTGCTCATGTACCGCATGCCGGCCGGCATCTTCACCGGCCTCAAGGGCCTCGACCTCGCCGCGCTCGGCATCCCGGCCGAGGAGGAATATGTCGCCGCTTACTGCCGCCGCACCGGGCGCGACCACCTCCCCAACCGCGATTATCTGGTGGCGTTCGTGATGTTCCGGCTTACCGCCATCCTCCACGGCATCAAGGGCCGCCTGGCGCGCGGCAACGCCTCGTCGGCCCACGCCGCGCAGATGGTCGGCCAGCTGGAGCCGCTCGCCGAGCTTGGCCTCGCCGAAGCCCGCGCCGCCCGCCTCTAGCCCCCGCAACCGTGCCGCCGCTGGCGCGCCGTTGAAAAAACCTTAAACTGGATCAACGGCCCGGCGACTCGCTCGGGGCCTTGTACCCGTCATGCGTCAGGGGGTGGACTGCGTGAACCGAGGAACGCCTGTCGATCCGGCCGATGCCGTGCCCGTGCCGCCACCGGGCGACGCGGCGCATCGCTGGCGCGACGACCAGAACCCGTTCGACAAGGAGGATCCGCCGTCGATCCAGGCGATCCGCCGCGACCTCGCCAAGATCCCCTTCCTGCGCCTCGCGGTGACCGCCTTATTGTTGCTGTTCGCGTTGGCCACCGCCCGCTTCAGCTGGGAATTGCCGTTCAGCCTGTTCTACGACCAGGCCGGCCGCAGCCACTATCATTTTCCCCCGCGCCCCGGCGAAAGCCGCGTCGTCCCGCCGATCGCCGTCAATGCCGAGCGCTCGTTGTACGACACCCGCGCCCTGGTCGCCGCGCTCCGCCACCCGGTCGATCAGGACAAAAGGGTGATGATGATCGTCTACACCCAGGACACGCTGGCCGCGACCGCCAAGCGCTCCCCGCTCGACCGCACGATCCTGGCCAAGGCGCTCACCAACATCGACGCGATGGGCGCCAAATCGATCGGCATCGACATCCTGATCGACCAGCCGCAGCCCGAGGATCCGGTGCTGCTCGCCGCGATGAAGGCGATGAAGACGCCGGTGTGGCTGGCCTATGGCTCGAACGACACCAACAGCGGCAACATCGAAACCTGGCAACAGGCGTTCATGGACGATTGGCACCGCAAGCTGGCGGGTTCGAACATCCACAAGACCTCGATCCGCGGTGAGGCCGATCCCGACAATGTCATGCGCCAATGGCCGCTGTTCGTGCCCGGCCTGCCGCCGTTCATGCCGATCGCCATGACCGGCCTCACCCGCTTCGACCATTATGAAGGCAGCGTGCTGTTCCGTCAGCCGGTCAACCCCGAGCGCCCGGTCTTCTCACGGCTGCCGATCGACCTGTTCGCCGACCCGGCCAGCGCCGCCATGCTCGCGGACCAGGTCAAGGGCCATTACGTCCTGATCGGCGGCGACCTGCCCGACCAGGACCGCTTCGACACTCCCGCGACCCTGCTCAACGGCGACAATATCCCGGGCCTTGAGGTCCATGCCACCTTGATCGCGCAGATGCTCGACGGGCGCATGCCGGGCCGGGTCGGCGGCGGCATGCTGTGGCTGCTCGCGGTGCTGGTTGTGACCGCCGGCATGTTCACCGCGATGCTCGACGTCCGCCCGTGGGTCGCCGCGCTGACGGTCATCTTCCAGCTCATTTTCTTTGGCGCGACGCCCTTCATGTTCGAGATTATCGGCATGGACACCTATGGCCTGCCCGCGTTCGGCTGGCTTGCCGGGTGGATGCTGGCGTTCGCCGCGACCGGGGCGGCGGTGCGCGCCGTCGGTTCGGAGCAGAAACGCTACGCCCAGTCGGCCCTTGGCAAATACCTCCCCCGCGACATCGCCGCGCAAATCCTGCGCGATCCCGCCAAGCTGTCGCTGACCGGCGAAAAGCGGCTGTTGTTCACCTTGTTCACCGACATCGAAGGCTTCACCAGCCTCAGCCACGTCCTCCCGCCGGAACGCACCGCTGCACTGCTCAACGCCTATCTCGATGGCATGAGCGACATCGTCCTCGACCATGGCGGGACGATCGACAAGTTCGTCGGCGACGCGGTGGTCGCCTTCTGGGGCGCCCCGATCGCCCGCCCCGACGACGCCGACCGCGCCATCGCCGCCTTGCTGGCGATGAACGACTTCACCCAGAATTTCACGGTCGAGGGGAGCAATGACGGGGCGATGATGGGCCGCACCCGGGTCGGGCTTCACTTCGGCGAGGCGGTGGTCGGCAATTTCGGCGGTGAAGGCCGCCTCACCTACACCGCGCTCGGCGACGCGATGAATTGCGCCGCGCGGCTCGAAGGCGCCAACAAATATCTGAAAACCGTCGCGTTGGTCAGCGAGGAAGCGCTCGACCAGTCGACCAGCGACCTGTTCCGGCCGATGGGGCGAATCGCCGTTTCGGGCCGCTCGACCCCGCTGGTAGTGTGGGAACCGGCGCGCCACATGACCCTCGAGGAGCGCAAGATCCTGTCCCAGTTATGGACGCGGTTCGACCAGGGCGACACATCGGCACTGGACGAAATCGAACAAATTTGTTTAACGCATAGTAAAGATGTACCCCTCGCCGCCTTCGCAGTCCGTCTGCGCGAGGTCGGCCCGGGCGCCACCTATAAGTTAGGGGAGAAATGATATGGGCCGTTTTGTTCGTGCGTCGATCGCCGCCATCGCGCTCGCTACTACCTCGTACGCTGCCGCTGCGGTGCTGGTCGTGCGCTCGTCGGGTCCCTCGTCGAAGGTCTATCCGCCGGGCAAGGCACTGGCCGACAATCAGGCGATCGCGCTCAAGTCCAACGACATGGTGGTGCTGCTCGACTCGCGCGGCACCCGCACGCTGAAAGGCCCGGGCGCGTTCAGCGCGTCGGCCTCGGCCGCCGCCTCGGGCTCGGCGCTGTCGGCGGTGACTGCCCAAAACAACAATCGACGGGTGCGCATCCAGGCGGTCCGCGGCGGCCCGACCGGTGCCACCCAGGGTCGCAACGTGTGGCAGGCCGACCTCGGCCGCTCGGGCACGGTGTGCGTCGCCAGCCCGGCCGATCTTGGCCTGTACCGCGCCTCCGCGTCGCGCGAGGCCGACGTCACGCTGCGCGATTCGGGCGGCAAGTCGGTCGCAGTCCACTTCGAGCCGGGGCAGACCATCGCCTCGTGGCCGTCGGACCTGCCGGTCGTCAGCGGCGCCAAATACAAGGTCGTCGGCAACGGCCCGCAACCGACGGTGATCGAAGTCAGGATGATCAGCCCGGTGCCGGCCGGCCTCGAAGGCATGGCGCAAAGCTTCATCCGCAACGATTGCCAGGCCCAGCTGGACGTGCTGATCGACACGTTCACCTCGCCCTCGTCGAGCTAAGCCGCTACACCTCGCCGCCATGTCGATGATGGCGTTGTACATGGCGATGTTCGCTGCGCTTCTCGCGGCGCTGCTGCTGCGCCCGCCGCGTGCCTCGCGCGGGCTGGTCGCGCTGGCTGGGACGGCCGGCGCTTATTACGCCTACCAGGCGCATGGGCCGATGGCGATGCTGCTGCCGGTGCTGGTGGTGATCGTCGCCGCGGTGCAGTCACTCGGCGGCGTCCTCGCCGACCGCCGCGCCAAGCTCGGCAGCGACGAGGAAGCGATGCGCGCCGGTCCGCTCGCCGGGCTCGGCCGCGGCGACGTCCGCCGGTTCCTCGACCAGGGGATGTGGATGCACGGCCACGCCGGCGACACGTTGACCCGCGAAGGCGACAAGGTCACCCATTTGTACTGGCTGGCGGAGGGCGAGGCCGAAGTCGTCGCCAATGGCGCGATCGTCGGCCGCTGCGGCCGCGGCCAACTGATCGGCGAGGCGACCATCCTCTCGCCCGAGCCGGCCACCGCCACCGTCCGCCTGACCCGGAATGCGCGCTTCTGGTGCGCCCCGGCCAAGGATTTGAGCGCGTTCCTCGCTGCTCACCCCCACACCCGCCATGCGCTCGAACACGGCTTCACGCTCAGCCTCAAGGACAAGCTCGACGCGATGAACAAGCTAAAGTCTGAGTAACAGCAGCATTTTCACGTCGATCCCGACGCCCCGCGCCCGCGCCGCCTCGACGAACGCGCCAATGTCCTCGCGCCGGACATGGTGGACGATGATGTCCTCCCCGTCGGTGCCGCCGCCTTCGCCGACCTTCTTCAGCCCGGTCGCGCGCACCAAGGTGAAGCTTTCGCTGACCATCCCCGGCGACGAGTAAAACTCGCCGAGCGGCTCGATATCGCTGGCGCTATAGCCGGTTTCCTCCGCCAGTTCGCGCCGCGCCGCCAGCTCGACGGTGTCGCCTTCGCCGGCCTCGTCATCCCCGATCAGCCCGGCCGGCAGCTCGAGGCAGGCGCGCCCAATCGGCACTCGCGGCTGCTCGACCAGCAGGATCTCGCCGTCGTCGGTTTCGGCCAGGATGACGACCGCGCGGATGCCGCCCGCCCGCCGCACATATTCCCACCGCCCGTCGGTGACGGCAGTGATGAACTTGCCCTGCCACCTGACCTGCTCGGCCATCGGGCTACAGCTCGATCAACTTGTCGGGGATCTCGTTCTTGTCGTCGGACGTGCGCGGGAAATGGGCCGCCAGCACCTCCCCGATCAGGCCGATCGCGGCGACGATGCCGTCGGCCGGGCGACCGTGCCTGACATCGGCGATCAGCGCCGCCATCGCTTCGCCCCAGGTCTCGGGCGTGGTCACCGCGGTGATCGCCTCGTCGCCGACGATTTCGGCCCGCCGCTCGCCCATCGACAGATAGATGAGCACGCCGGTGCGCCCGACGGTGCGCCGCTCGGCGCCGGTCTTGAACAGCATCACCGCGCGCCGCCTGACCCGCCGGCTCTTCGTCGCGCCCGGGGTCAGCGCGAGCCTCAGCGGCTTCCACTTCATGAGGTACAGCACCGCCAGGAACTTGAGCAACGCCATGCCCAGCAGAAAGGTCAGCAATTGCCGCAGGCTCGGCTCGGCCGACCAGCCCATGACCACCGTCCACCACCACGTCAGCTGGTGCGGAAAGGCCGCGAACCAGGCCAGCACCAGGAACAACACCAGCACCGCATAATGCAGGCCGACGTCGTGATATTCGTCGCTGCGCTCGGCGGCGATGGCGATGATTTCGCCATTGCTGCCCGCCTCGGCCGCGCCGATCGCCGCGCTGACCCGGTCGTGGTCGGTCTCGCTCAGTCGCATCACCATCCCCCCGACGCGCCGCCGCCGCCGAACGACCCGCCGCCGCCGGAGAAACCACCGCCGCCGCCAAAGCCGCCGCCGCCGCCGAATCCGCCGCCACCGCCCCAGCCGCTCGACCGCGACGAATTGCTCAGTGCGTTCAGCCCCCACAGCACCACCCACGGGCTGATCCCGCCGTGCTTGCCGCTGCGATAGCGCCGCCCGCCGACACTGCGGATCATCGGCAGGATGACGAAGAAGAACAGGAAGATGACCAGCATGAACGGAAAGCCGCCGCCGCTACCGCGATCCGCACTGCGGGCTTTCTCGCGCGCCGCGATCGTCGCCGCTTGCTTGGCCGCGTCGACTGGCGACAGGCTCATCGTGTGGATGATCTGGTCAGCCCCGGCGACGATCCCGCCGCTCATGTCGCCAGCCTTGAACGCCGGCAAGATCGTGTCGCGGATGATCACGCTCGACACCGCGTCGGTCAGGAACACCCGGGCGCCATAGCCGGTCTCGATCCGCACTTTTTTCTCGTTGGGCGCGACCAGCAGGATGACGCCGTCGTCCTTTTGCTTGTCGCCGATCGCCCAGGTGCGGCCGAGCCGATAGCCATAATCCTCGATCGGCTTGCCTTCGAGGCTGGTGACCGTGGCGACGACCAATTGTCGCCCCGACTGCGCCTCGAGCGCCTCAAGCTTTGAATTGAGATCGACCGCCTGCTCGGGCCGCAGCAACCCCGCCTGGTCGACCACCCGCCCGCTCAGCGCCGGAAACGTCTGGGCGAACGCCGGGCTGGCCAGCAGCAGCATTAGCAACCAGACCGTCATCCCCGCGAAGGCGGGGACCCAGCGCGAAAAAGAAAACTGGGTTCCCGCTTTCGCGGGAATGACGAAAAAGCGCGTCACCGCACCTCGCCGATCAGAACTTGACCGTCGGCGCGTCCTTGGCCCCGGCGGCCGCTTCGAACGGCACCTTGGGCTTGGCGCCATAGAAGATCTTGGCGCCGATCGCGTCGGGGAAGGTGCGGATGCGGGTGTTATAGCCCTGCACCGATTCGTTGTAATCGCGCCGCGCCACCAGGATGCTGTTCTCGGTTCCTTCGATCTGGCTCTGCAGCGTCAGGAAGTTCTGGTTCGACTTGAGCTCCGGATAGGCCTCCTGCAGCCGCTGCAGCGGGATGATCGCCTGGGTCACGCGGTTCTGCGCATCGTTGAACGCGCGCACCTTGGCCGGATCGTTGAGGTCGGCCGGGCTCAATTGCATCCGCCCGGCATTGGCGCGCGCCTGCGTTACCTCGGTCAGCACGGTCGATTCCTGCTTGGCATAGCCCTTCACCGTCTCGACGAGGTTGGGGATGAGGTCGCTGCGGCGCTGATATTCGCTCTGGAGGTTGCCCCATTTGGCGTTGACGTCTTCCTCGGCGGTCGGGACCGAGTTCAACCCGCACCCCGCCAGGCTTAGGGCAGCGAGCGGTGCGAGCAGTCCAATGCGACGGATGGCGGTCATGATGGGATCCCCTTGAGTGTCAGCGGGCGAACGTAAGCAGCGCTGACCGTCCTTTCAATCGTGCCGGCAACGATTCATAACGGCGCCGCGCCAGTCCGCGCAAAAAGGGAGACCGCCATGCTTCGCGACTTCAGGGACTTCATCGCCCGCGGCAACGTCCTCGACCTCGCCGTCGCGGTGATCATCGGCGCCGCCTTTGCGACGATCGTTGCCAGCCTGACCGGCGACATCGTCATGCCGGTCATCGGCTGGCTGTTCGGCGGCGCCGATTTCACCAGCCACTTCACCCTCCTCGGCCCCGTTCCCGCCGGCTTCAAGGGCGATCCGGCAAGCTACGCCGACCTCAAGGCCGCTGGCGCCGCCGTCATCGGCTGGGGCCAGTTCCTCGGCGTCGTCATCAATTTCCTCATCCTCGCCTTCGTCATCTTCCTGATCGTCAAAGCCGCCACCCGCTTGCAACGCCCGGTGGACGCGCCGCTGGCCGTCCCGACCGAGGCGGAATTGCTGACCGAGATCAGGGATGAACTCAGGCGGCGGCCGTAACGCACACTGCCCCTGCGACGACGGAAGCCCAGACGGCCGCTATTGATTAGGCAAATCCCGCCGATCAAGCGCATTGTCGCCGCACGTCGGCTGTTCGCGTACCTTACTTCCGCTTTCCCGACGCCAGCCAGGAGACACCGATGGCAAAATATCTGGGCGGCCTTGCCGGGTTGGCGATGGCGTTGCCCTTGGTTTTGCCGTCGGGCGCCTCGGCCCAGGTCGGCGAGCCGGCAAAAACCGCGATTGGTGCGGCGACTGCGTTTGCCATCGGTTACGGGGTCTGGCGCATCGAGCAGAAATGCCAGAAAATGTCCGCCGCGAAGCATGATGAATATGGACGCGTGATCGCCGACAGCATGCGGCGGCTGCGCGAAGCCGTCGATGAGCGTCTGTTCAATGCCGCCGTCGGCGCGGGGGAGGGCACCGCCAACGACCCGAAAATCGCCAAATGCGACGACCCCGGCCTATTCGACTTCGGACTGCAGCAGGCCGAGGAGTCCCTCGCAAAACTGGTCTCGCTGCCGAGCGGCTATCACATGAAGATGACGGATTGAGGAGAGGGTCGGCCCCAGGCCCCAGTGATGCGCGGAGCCGCCGCAAATTACGTGAGAGTCGGAGTCACTAACGTTAGCCACGCTCAGACAAAACGCTAAGCTTGTACCAAATCACGTAAAGCTCTTTACATCGTGAACCAAATCGGTTATCATGATCGAGTTACTGGGGGGTAGATCGATGGCAATGCGCGACGCGCTACCGATGTGGCCCGCGTCCGGAAGCGTTTCCGCGCGCCGGGTCGACCCCTCCGCGAGGATGAAGGCGCAATGCCCGCTCGGGCCGGCCCCCGCCCCGTTCGGCCGGGGCGACGAAGCCGACCCAGTGGGCGATTGCAGTTCCCTCGCGCCGGACGAATCGCGATCCGATGGGCCTCGGCGCCTTCGTTCACGAGCGCGAACATCGTGAACATTCGGCCGCGCCCCCTCACCCGCGCGGCACAGTCAAGCGAGTCAACCTGGCCCGCGGTTTTCATCGGGAAAGTGGGGAGCTTCTGTTGCCCGGTGCTCCCCGAACCGCTGGAATCCCATTCTGTTGCCCGGTTGGGTCCGACCGCGCTTTTGTCCGAATAACCTAAAGGCGTTAGCCTCTCAGTTACGCAGCAA
Source organism: Sphingomicrobium sp. (assembly GCA_039929125.1). GTDB lineage: Bacteria > Pseudomonadota > Alphaproteobacteria > Sphingomonadales > Sphingomonadaceae > Sphingomicrobium. The sequence goes on along the minus strand of JBDSRV010000051.1, from coordinate 27,599 downwards.
TCGCAAGAGCCTCGTTATCGTTGGCACTTGTGTGAATGAGCCGTCACGGTGGTCTCCTGCCGATCGGCAACCTGGCCTTTATTGCACCCGTCGATCCTGTTTCGCCCCCATCAGCAACGGCGCTACCCAAAGGCATGCGTCGCCGCTGGTGGTGGAGGCGCCGGGGTACTGCCCCCCGGGTCCGAAATGCCTATTCCACCAAATACTCTACCGACATAGCCAGTTGCCTGGCGCGACCAAGATAGGGCGTGGGGCGGATTGACGCAAGGAATTGACATTTCGCGGGTCGTAGCGGAACCGTAGCGAAGCGGGCCGCGTTGGAACCGACCGTGTGAGTCAGAACCTGACGTTGCCGCACTGAATTCTCAAGGGGACTATCAATGAACAAGATCCATTTCGCTCTCGTCGGCGCTGCCGCGCTCGCTCTCGCCGCTTGCGGTGGCAAGAAGGATGCGGCTGCTGACAACGTCGCCGAAAATTACGAGAATGCCGCCGACAACCTCGACGCCATGGCCGACAACACCGCCAACAGCGCCGAAGCCGACGCTCTGTCGAACCAGGCCGACGCGCTCAAGGACGAAGGCAAGAACAAGGCCGAAGCGGTCGAGAACGGCACCGCCAGCGCCAATCAGGTCAACGCGATGTAAGACTGCGCTTTGCGCCGCTTGCGGCGTGAAGTCAGGGAGGGGCCGGGACCGTGGGTGCCGGCCCCTTTTTCGTTGCGCGGCGCACCCCATCGGCTAGGCCTGTTGGCCGCCTCATGATCGACGACCAACCCGCCATTCCCGCCGCCACCCTGGTCGTGATGCGCCCCGCGCCCGCCGCGCCGCCCGACCTGCTGGTGGTCGAACGATCGGCCGGCATGGCGTTCGCCGGCGGCGCTATCGTCTTCCCCGGCGGACGGGTCGATGACGACGACCACGCCCTCGCCGCCGCGCTTGGCCGCCCCGGCGACGCCGCGCGAATCACCGCCATTCGCGAAACGCTCGAGGAAAGCGCCGTCGCCGCCGGCCTTGGCCCGGTCGACCCGGCGCGCGGTCCCGACCTCCAGGCCGCGCTCCTCGCCGGCGAGCCGTTCGCCCGGCTGGTCGAGCGCGAACGCCTGACCATCGACCTCGATTCGCTGACCCTGTTCGCCCGCTGGCGACCGGCCTTCCGCCACGCCCGCCGGTTCGACACTTTGTTCTTCCTGGTCGAAGCCCCGGTCGGCGCGTGGCGCCCGCTGCCGCAGCCGGGCGAGTGCGCCGCCGCCGAATGGGCCAGCGCCACCGACTTGCTGGCCCGCATCGACGCCGGCACCGCCAGTGCCATTTTCCCGACCAAGCGCAACCTCGAACGCCTCGCCACCTACCCCGGCCACGCCGCGGCGGCGGCCGACGCGGGGCGCTACCCGATCGATCCCATTGAACCGTGGATCGAGCAGCAAAGCGGCGTCGATTTCGTCTGCATTCCGCAGGATCGCGGCTATCCCGTAACGTCGGAACCGCTCGCCACCGCGTTTCGCGCCTGATCCGGCGACTCGGGCGGCGCGGCTTCGCCCACGAAAAAGGAGCCCGCGGCGATGCCGGGGCCCCTTTCCGTCCGCCCGCGGGCGAGTGCGCTAGCTGAGGTGGCGCGACAGGTGCTTGTTCATTTCGAACATGGTGCATTTGTCGACGCCAAAAACCTTTTTCAGCTTGTCGTCAGCAAGGATTTCCCGCTTGTTTGCGGGATTTTGCAGGTTGTTCTTGCGGATGTGGTCCCACACCTTCGAAACGACCTGGCTGCGCGGCAACGGCGCCGCGCCGGTGATCGCGGCAAGGTCCGCCGACGGGGTCACCGGGCGAGCCAGTCCGCCCCCTGCTTTACGTGGTGCTGCGTTCGGATCTTTTGCCATGTGGCCCTCCTGTTGTTTCTGTCCGCATGATAGAGCGGAAAGCGCCCCCCCTTGCAAGAGCGCGGACGAGAGGAAGAGGGTTAATCGCGCTTGAGCGTAAAGGGCACGACCCGGTTGGCGGCGTCATGGCCGATGTCCGCCGGCTCGCCGAGCGCGATTTCGGCCCGCTCGCACCAGTCGGCGACGATGGCCGCGGCGTCGCTGCCGAACGGCGGATCATTGTCGGGAATGTCGCTCATCCGCCCCATGCGGATCGCCGCGCAGCGCCGCACGGCCGCCGACCCGGTGACGTGGAACATTGCCCGGTCGATGCGATAGTCATGCTCGGCGACATCCTCGATCAACAGGTCGGCGCCGGTGAAGTCGGGCTCCAGCCCGGTGCCCAGCAAGCTCGACAGGACGGTCAGGTTGAACGCCATCGCGCGCCGTCCCGGGATCAGCCCCGGCTCAAGCGCCGCTGTATCGCGCCGCACCAGCCAGTCGAGCGCGCGGTGCACCGCCGCCTCGCCGCCGTCGCGCAGCACATCCTGGACCATCGGCCCATGCGCGACGTCCAGCCCGGCCTTGTCGAACGCCGCCAGCAGGAAGCCGGCATCGGAATAGCCAAGGTATGTCTTGCCCCGCGTCGCATCCGGCAGGTCGCGCGCCGCTGCTTCGGCGATGCGGTTCGATCCATAGCCGCCGCGCGCGAACCATATGGCGTCGACCGCTGGATCGGCCATCACCGAGCGCAGCGCCGCCAGCCGTTCGGGATCGCTCCCCGCGAAATGCCCGTCGGACAGGAAGCATTGCGGGTGGACGACCAGCTCGGCGTCGCCGCGCGCCGCGACGATCCCCGCCACCGCGTCGGCGGCGGTCGGGCTCAGCGTGCAGCTCGGCGCGACGACGGCAATCCTCATGGCGAGATGAATTGCACAAGGCGCCCGCGCCGCATAGGGCGGCGACGATGAGCGATGCGCCAATCTATCATTTCTGCGGGGTCGGCGGCAGCGGCATGCTGCCGCTGGCCTCGATCGTGCGCGCCACCGGAGCCACCGTCACCGGCTCCGACCGCTCAGCCGACGCCGGGCGGCTGGCGGCGAAGTTCGATTACCTCAAGCGGCTCGGCATTTCGCTGTTCCCGCAGGATGGCAGCGGGCTTCGCGAAGGCGCGACATTGGTCACGTCGGCGGCAGTCGAGCCAACCATCCCCGACGTCGTTCGCGCGCACGAACTTGGCCTCGCCCACCTCACCCGCCCGCAACTGCTCGCGCAGTTCCTCAACGCCGCGGACGTCAGCGTCGCCGTCGGCGGCACCTCGGGCAAGTCCACCGTCACTGGCATGATCGGCTGGATGCTCCACGCCATGGGCCGCGAGCCGACCGTGATGAACGGGGCGGTGATGAAGAATTTCGTTTCCTCCGAAACGCCGTTCGCTTCGGCGCTGGTGGGCAACCCGGCGCTGTTTGTCAGCGAGGTCGACGAGAGCGACGGCTCGATCGCGCTTTACCGCCCGACCGTCGCGGTGCTCGGCAACGTCAGCCTTGATCACCACAGCCTCGACGATCTGCGCACCTTGTTCGGCGGTTTCCTGGCCGCGGCGCACAGCGCGGTCATCAACCTCGACGATCCCGAAGCGCGCGCCCTGGCCGAGACTTTGCCCGGGGACAAAAGCATCGGCTTCGGTTTCGATTCGCCCGGCGCGGTGCTCGCCGGCCGCGACCTGAAGCTCGACGACGACCAAATTCGCTTCACGCTGGCCGTCGGCGGCGACCAGCACGAGGTCGTGCTGGCGGTGCCGGGCCGTCACAATGCCATGAACGCGCTCGCCGCGCTTGGCGCCCTCCATGCGCTCGGCGCGCCGCTGACCGATGCGGTCGCCGCGCTCGCCGACTTTGCCGGGCTCAAGCGCCGGCTGGAAACCGTCGGCGTGGCCGGCGGCGTGACGGTCATCGACGATTTCGCCCACAACCCCGACAAGATCGCCGCGACGCTCGCCACCCTCACCGCCCGCCCCGGCCGCTTGCTGGTGATGTTCCAGCCGCATGGCTTCGGCCCGCTTGCCAAGATGGGCGAGGAACTGGCGGACACCTTCGCCGCCGGCCTGCGCGAGGACGACCGGCTGTTCCTGCCCGACCCCGTCTACCAGGGCGGCACCGTCGACCGTTCGCGCGGATCCGACTGGCTGGCGACGCGCATCCCCCACGCCACGCACCTCCCCGAGCGCGCGTCGATCGGCGACGCGCTCGTCGCCGCGGCCAGGCCCGGCGACACCATCGCCATCCTCGGCGCGCGCGACGACACGCTCAGCGAATTCGCCGCCGAGCTGGTCGCGCGGCTGGGCTAGCGCCATGGCCCAGCCCAAGCTGTTTCTCGACTGCGACGGTGTGCTTGCCGATTTCGACGCCGGCGCCCGCCTGGTGCTCGGCGGGATGACCCCGGCGCAATATGAGGAGCGCCACTCGCGCCGGGAGTTTTGGCAGCGGCTGGCGCGGACGCCCGATTTCTACGCCGGCCTGCCGCTGATGCCCGACGCGCGCACCTTGTTCGACGCCGTCGCCCATCTGAACCCGACGATTCTCACCGGCCTGCCGGTCGGCACCTGGGCGGCGCCGCAGAAAGTCGCGTGGGCGGCCGAGCATTTCCCCGGCGTCCCGATCATCACCTGCATGGCGCGCGACAAGGTGCGATACATGAAAGCCGGCGACGTCCTGGTCGATGACCGCGACCAGCACCGCGGCACATGGGAAGAGGCCGGCGGCGTGTTCGTGCACCACAAAAATGCGGAGCGCAGCCTGGCCGCGCTCCGCATATTGTTTCCGTCGATCGGCTAGGCCGCGGCGGCCATGTCGACCTTCTCGACCCATTCGGGCCAGAACACCGGCTCACGGCTCGACCAGCCCGGGGCGGTCGCCGCATTCTCGCTGATCGACTGGAGCAGCAGGCGGCGGCGCTCGGGGTGAAGGTGCGGCAGCGCCGAGGCGGCGCAGAATGCGGCCGGCAGCCACGGGCGGACGCCCGCGCCGAGCAGCCGCTCGTACAGGAAGCGATAGGCGGCGAAGCTCGGCAGGCGGTCCTGGCCGAGGTCGAATGCACTCAGCGTGACGAGCATGCCGAGGAACGGTTCGATCATGTCAAGCCCGCTGTCGTCGGGAATGTGCATGCGAAGGTGGTCGAGCTGCTTGTAGAAGCGGCCCTGCGCGCCGATCGACGCAGCCTCGACTTCGTCGCGAGCCCAGGTCTCGTGCGGGTCGGAACGGCCGAAGGCGACATCGAGCGAGCGGCGGATGTAGCGTTGCGTCGACTTGGGAAAGCCGGCGAACTCCTTCATCTCCGATATCAGCAGCGCGCCACCGGCGGGCTGGCTGGTTTTGGTCGTCATGACCTCATGCTCCTTTGCCTGGGTGAGATCATGAGGCCGCGTTGGTTTCAAAACGCTTAACCAAAAATCCACCCCCCGTTAACCAGTGAATCAAAGGACAGGCGGGGGAGCAACTTAAAAGTGAAACCCAGCCGACACTTTTTTGCAGCTGTGTTTTTCAGGGCACGTTCTGGCGGAGTCGTTGCGTAAGCGCACCGATTCACTTCGCTGCGACTATGTGTTGGCTGTGGCGGCTAAACCGCGTGCCTGAATGAATAAACCAATGCGGTGCTTATTTGTCGGGGAATCCCGACGACGGCACCGGCTCATTGCCGCCCGGAGCGGTGACCGCCACCGGATCGGACGCGTCCATCGATTCGTCGCTGCCGACATCGACCTTGGCGTCGTCGCAATCGGGGTTCTTCTTGAGCTTCAGTTCGAGCTCGCGGTCTGGCGGACGCTGCTGGGTCGGGGCTGGCGCCGGGGTCGGGGTCGAGGTCGAAGTCGTCATCGTCGGTCTCCTGAAAGGCTTTGGCGGATGAACGAGCGCCCGGGCACGCCTGTTCCGCCGAGAGGGCGTGCAATCAATCGACCGGCGACCGCCCCCTTCTGCCAAGCGGCGGCCAGGCGATTGCGCGATAGCCCCGCCGCCCCCTACAGCGAAGCGGTCATGCTCGCTTTGCCCTTCAAGCGCGTCGCCGGGACGCGAACCGCCGGTCCCGCCTTGCGCAGCGCGCGCTTTGCCGACATCGGCCTTGCCGTCCGCTCGATCGGCGGCTTCTGGCTATTCTACCTCGCGACCGTGCTGCTGCGCGCCTTGCTCGGACCGGAGGCGGCGTCGGCGATGGGCCTGCGCGCGATCAGCGCGGCGGTCGGGGTGGTGCTCACCTCGCTCATCTATCTCGCGCTGCGCCTGCTCGCCCGCGACGCCAGCCTGCGGCGGATGATCACCGTCGCCGCTTTGTGCGCTTTGCCGGCCGCGGCGACGCTGGCCCTGGTCTCGCTCAGCCTGGTCGCGTTCGACAGCCCGGTCGGCCCGCAATCGCAGATCACCACCCAGGAAGGCGTTGCCATCGTCCAGCACGGGCGCAACGTCCGCATCGTCAAGGGCAATGGCAATGCCATGGACATCCGCCTGCCGCCGGTGTCGGAGATCATCGCCGCCAAGATGCCGCGCCTCGTCGCCGACGGCACCGTCACCTGGTATTTCCTGTTCGCGGCGTGGTGCGCGATCTACATCGCCATGACCCAGCAGCAGCGCTCGCGGCTGACCGAGCGGCGGCTGGCCGAGGCCGAGACCGCGGCCCACGCCGCCCAGGTCCGCGCGCTCCGCTATCAGGTCAACCCGCACTTCCTGTTCAACACGCTCAACTCGCTGTCGTCGCTGATCATGTCGGGCCGCGCCGGGCAGGCCGAGGAGATGCTGCTGGCGCTGTCGACCTTCTTCCGCTCGAGCCTGTCGCTCGACCCGTCGGCCGACGTCAGCCTGGCCGAGGAGATCGGGCTGCAGCGCCTCTACCTCGATATCGAGCGGGTGCGCTTCCCCGACCGGCTGGAGGTCGAGATTTCGGTGCCCGACGAGCTTGCCGGCGCACGCGTCCCCGCCCTCATCCTCCAGCCGCTGGTCGAGAATGCGATCAAGTACGGCGTCTCCGCGACCCGCGACCGGGTGCGGCTGTCGATCGATGCGCGGCGGCTCGATGGCGGCCGGATGCAGGTCGAGGTGACCAACATGCTGGTCAGCCGCGGCGGCGCCGACGTCCCCCCGGCAACCCCGGCGCACCCGGGAACCGGCGTCGGCCTGGCCAATGTCTGCCAGCGGCTCGACGCCCATTATGGCGGCCACGCCGACTGCCGCTTCGGCCCGATTCCCGGCGGCTACCGGGTGTCGCTCGCCATGCCGTTCGATGACCCGGACGACGAGGACTGACGATGGATCCGCAGGCCGCCCTCAAGGTGCTCATCGCCGACGACGAGCCGCTCGCCACCGAACGGCTCGAGTTGCTTCTGGCGAGGATCGACGGCGTCACTTTGCTTGGCGCCGCCAGCGACGGCGAGGCGGCGGTGCGCATGGCCCGCGCGCTCGATCCCGATCTGGTCCTGCTCGACATCGCCATGCCCGGCCTCGACGGGATCGAGGTGGCGCGCGCCCTGTCTTCGCTCGGCCGCTCGCCGGCGGTGGTGTTCGTCACCGCCTTCGATCAGTTCGCGGTCGCGGCGTTCGAAGTGGCGGCGGTCGATTATCTGATGAAGCCGGTCGATCCGGCACGGCTCGAGCAGGCCTTCGTCCGCGCCCGCGCCTACCTCAGCCACCGCGATGACGACCGCGCCCCGGCAGCCGCCGCGCAATCGCTTTACCTCGACGAATTCTGGGCGTCGGACTTGAGCGGGCTGGTGCGGATCGCGGCGCGCGACATCGACCGCGTGTCGGCCGAGCGCGATTACATGCGGCTCCACGTCGCGCAGCGCAGCTGGCTGATCCACCATTCGATGAGCGCGCTTGAGGATGGGCTCGACCCCGCTTTGTTCGTCCGCCTCCATCGCTCGGCGATCGTGCGGCGGGATTTCGTGACCGGTTTCACCCGCAACGCCTCGGGCCGCTGGATCGCCCGCCTGGCCGATGGCAACGAGCAGCCGGTCGGCCGCCTTTACAGCGACCAGGTGCGCAGCATGGCGCGGCGCTAGGCCGCCGCCGTGCTGTTCCGGGCGTGACGGTCGACCGCCGTCGTCACCGCCACATCCATCGTCACATTGCCCAGCGTGCGGAAAATGTCGGGGATCATTTCGACCGCCACCAGCAGGGCGAGCGGCGCGATCGGCACGCCCATCGCCATCGAGATCGGCGCGATCGAGCTGAAGAAGCTGATCTGCCCAGGCAGGCTGACCGCGCCATAGCTGACGATCGACGCCACCGCGACCGCGGCGATCGCATGACCCAGGCTGACGTCAGTGCCGAGCCAGTGCGCGACATAGATCACCACGCCGATGTTCATCGCCGGGCCGGTGGCGCGGAACAGCGCGACGGAAAGCGGCAGGGTGACGTCGGCGACCCGCTCGTCAACGTCGAGCAGGCGGGTCGCGCCGAGCATCGCCGGAAGCGAGGCGAGCGACGACTGGGTCGAAATCGCCACCGCCTGCGGCCCGATCATCGCCTTGGCGAAGGCGAGCGGGCTGACCCCCCCGCCGATCACCGCCACCGCATACCCCGCGAGCATGATCAGCACGCCGAGTGCCGACACCAGCAGGATGTAATGGGCGAGGCCGGCAAAGGCCGCCGCGCCGGCGCCCGACCCGACCGCGAAGGCGAGCGCGAACACGCCCAGCGGCGCCACCCACAATACCCAGCCGATGATGATCAGCAGCGCTTCGCCAAGCCCTTCGAAGAAAGCGACGACCGGCGCCCGGCGCGACGGCGCCACCCGCGCTAGCGCAAGGCCAAGGAGCAAGGCGAACACGGTCAGCGGCAGGACGTCGCCATTCGACGCCGCGAAGGCGACATTGGACGGGATCACCGTGGCGAAAAAGTCGGCGACCGCCGGGACGGTGCCCGACGCCGCCGCCGGGTCGATCGCCGCCAGCCCGGTACGCAGCGCCTCGGCGCTGGCCGCCGACAGCGGCAGCAGGCGCAACAGCACGGGCATCAGCAGCGCGCCGAAGATCGCCGAGCTGGTGACGATGGCGACGAACCACAGCACCGACCGCGCCGCGATCCGCCCAGCCCGCGCCGCCTCGGCCCCCTTGGCGATGCCGACGACGAGCAGCGACACGACGAGCGGGATGACCGTCATCTTCAACGCGTTGAGCCACAGCCCGCCGATGATCGTCGCGCCCTTCAGCGCCGGCTCACGCAGGCCGTCGCCCATGCCCTGCGCGACCGCACCGATGGCGAGGCCGGCGATCAGCGCGAGCAGCACCCAATAGGCCCGCGCGCCGCGGATCGGCCGCGCCGCGGCTTCGCTCTCGGGCTGCTCGCCCACCGGCGCCGTCATGCCTTGGGCTTGCGGAAGCGGAACACCGCGCGGTCGGTGCGCCCGCGGATCTTCTCGTCGAACACGTTGAGGCTATGATCGTCGGCCGGGTTGCGCAGTAGGTCGCTTTGCGCTTCCAGCACGAAGCCGGCCCGCTCGAAGTCGGCGCGCAGCACCTTGGGGTCGATGCGGTGGAGCGCCTCGACCGTCGCGCGCGTGTCGCCATTGGGATTGGCGACATGATCGACGATGCCGACCACCGCGCCCGGCTTCATGGCCGCGTACAGCGTCCTGAGCCAGCGGTCGGGGTCCATCCGGACGATGCCGTTCTTGGTATTCTCCCAATAGACGTCGTGATAATCGAGGTTCATCAGCGCGAAGTCGTAGGCGTTGGGCGCCAGGCTCGGCGCCTGGAACGGGCTCGACATCAGCGCGACATTGCGCTGGCGCTTGGCGAAATCGGCCCAGGCGGCGCGCGCCTTGTCGCTCATGAACTGGCTCGGCTGCCACACCACCACCTGCCCCTTCGGGCCGATCGCGGGGGCGACGATTTCGGCCCAGTACCGGTTGGCCCCGAACAGGTCGAGCACCCGCATCCCGCGCTGCAATCCGAGGAAGGTCAGCAACTCGGCCGGCTTGCGATTGGCGTCTAGCTTGACGTTGTCGGGGCTACGCGCGCTGACCGCCGCAACCGACTTCGCCACCGGCGCCGGGCTCGCCGTGGCGGGTCCAGTCAGCGCCATTGCCAGCGCCGCTGCTATCAAGCTCCACTTCGCCATGCGGTCCCCCTGTCGTGATCTTCCGCCAGCCTAGCGGCGCGCGAACCGCTTCGCCAGCACCCGCCTGAAGGAACTTGGAGCCGTCCCGCTTATTATCGCCTTATGGCCTTTACCCAGCTCGATCCCCCGCTGCCCCTCCACGTCGTCGATCGCGGCTCGGGCTATGCCATCGCGGTCATCGACTATGGTCAGGAATTCGACCTCTTGTGGGTCGTCGGGATGGACGAGGGCGGGGAGATCTGGTGCGTGCCCAACCCCCAGGTCCGGCTCCAGGCCAACTGGTCGATGGGCCGCCGCAAGAAGCCCGGCGCGCCGCCCAAGATGACCGCCGTAGCCGGCTGACCCGTCCCAGCCGTGCCGCGCCTGCGACCGGCCGCTGCATCGAACCGCCCTCTTCGCGCGTTTGACCGGCACAGCATTTCGCTGGCCCACGCGTAAAGGAGTTTCCCGACATGACTGACACCAGTCACGACATCCGTACCCTCAACAGCTTGATCGCCACCACCATCGACAGCGTCGACGGCTATCGCACCAGCGCCGAAGCGGTCGAGAACCCGCGCTTCGCCGAACTGTTCACCGCCCGCGCGTCGGAGCGCTCGTCGGTCACCGAACAGCTTCGCGCCGAAGTGTCGAAGCTCGGCGGCAATCCCGAGGACGATGGCACCTTGCTCGCCGCCGGCCACCGCGTGTTCGTCAATTTGAAGGGCGCGGTGACGTCCCGCGACGACCAGGCGATCATCGCCGAAGTCGAGCGCGGCGAGGATCATATCAAGGCCAAATATGAGGATGCATTGAAGGACGGCGACCTCGCCCCCGACACCCGCAACCTCATCCAGACCGCTTATGGCTCGGTCCGCGCGGGCCATGACCAGATGCGCGACCTCAAGCATTCGCTGACCGCCTAAGGAAAGGGACATACGATGAGCATTTTCAGCAAGATCAAGGACGCCATCTTCGGCCACAAGACGCCCGACGCGACAACCGCCCAGGCCCCCGCCGATGGCGGCGCCCCCGTCGACACGCAGCCGGCGCCGACGACCACTGCCCAGGTCGATGTCGAGCAGGTGCTGACCGACATTTCCACCTCGAAGGGCAACCCCGACCTCAACTGGAAGACGTCGATCGTCGACCTGATGAAGTTGCTGGGCATGGATTCGAGCCTCGACAACCGCAAGGAACTGGCGACCGAGCTCGGCTATACCGGTGAGCTCGACGGCAGCGCCGAAATGAACATGTGGCTTCACCGCGAGGTGATGCGGCAGCTCGCCGCCAACGGCGGCAAGGTGCCCGCCAACCTGACCGACTAAGCCTTGGGCGGGGCGGGGCGGCGGCACGGCCAGCGCCGCCGCCCCTACCCTGTTTGCCCGCGCTCATGCTATCGTGGCCGGCGCAGGGGATGGAGAACCGCCATGAAGTCCGTCATGCTCGCTTGCCTCACCCTGTTCGCGACGGCCCCGGCGCTCGCGTCGCCGCCAGTCGAAGTGCGCATCGACCTCGCCAGTTACTCGATCGCCCCCAAGCCGATCCACCTTGCCGCCGGCCGCCCGGTGCGCCTCGTCATCACCAACCGGTCGGGCGCCGGGCATGATTTCACCGCGCGCAGCCTGTTCGCGGCGGCGCGCGACGTCAGCGGGCCGGTGAACAAAGGCTCGGTCGAGCTTGCCGGCAACCAGTCGGCGGTGGTGACGCTCACCCCCGCCCGCGGCCGCTACAAGGCGAATTGCAGCCATTTCGGCCACTCGATCCTCGGCATGAAGAGCCTCGTGATCGTCGAGTGAGCGCCTGCTAGGCGGCCTTCGCGCTCCGGCCCGCCGCCATCGCCTGCACCAGTCTCAGCGCTTCGTGCGCCGACAGCGCCGCGCCCTCCTGCCACGTGCCGACGTAGGACAGATGCTCGCCCGCGAAGAGGATCGGGCCTTCGGGCCGCAGCAGTTCCTCGTAGCGCGCGCCGCGCCGCTCATCGCGCCATTCCGGGCCGATCGCGCCGACCCCCTCGCTGTACGGCACCTGCCCCCAGTTGATCGCCAGCGGGCTCGCCAGCAACCGGCTGCGGCCCGGATGCATCGCTTCGACCGAGGCGCGGCTGATCGCGATCTGCTCGGCCATCGGCAGCTTGACGAACGCTTCGGGCGTGTTCGCGTGCGTCCACCCGCCGACATAAGCGCCGACCAGCACCCCGCGCGCCGAATTGAACCCGCTCGACGGGTAGATGATGTTCTCGTTGAGCCGGTCGGTCCAGCCGAGCCCGCCGTAAATGCCGTCGTCGGTCTCCCAGAAGCGCGGCGCTTCGAACGCAATCTTGGCGCTGTGGAGGTACGGCACGCCTTTCAACGCCGCTTGCTTGGCCGCCGAGAAATCGTTGGGGATCCGCTCGAGCACCGGGACCGGGATGGTGCAGATGCAATAGTCGGCGGTGACAGCGCCGCGGCGATGCTCGATCCTGACCCCGTCGCCGGCGCGGCGAATGGCGGTGATCGGAATGTTCAGCTGCACGCTCGGCTTGACCTGCTCGTAGATCGCGCGGGCGATGCGATCCATACCGCCGACCGGCTGCAACATTGTCGCCTGGAAGTCGCTGATCTGGTCGAACAGATAGGGCAGCCCGATGCCGCGGTTGGGCAGCAATTGCTTGAGCGTCAGCGGCGGTTCGCCAATCCCCGGATTCTGGTAGCCGCCGGGCCACTTGCCGAAGCCGCCATTGCCATTGGGCGCGGCCTTGCCCTTGTCGTCCAGCGTCGCCCACGCGCCGAGGAACTCGCGGAACGCGGCGATTTCGTCGTGCGGCATTTCCTGGTCGAGGGCGTGGCGGTCGATCGCCTTGGCGAGCAGCTCGCCGATCCGCCCGTGGAGGCCGTTGATCATCTTGCGCTGCGGTTCGACCCGCCCGCCGAAGTCCCACTTGGCGCTGTCGTTGGAATTGACGAACACTTCCAGGGGCACGCCGAACTTGCGCGCATAGCCAAGGATCAGCGTGTGCGTCGACGGCAGCCGCGCCGGGCCCGCGTTGAAATATAATCCGTCGCTGAAATTGGCCTGCTGCAGCGGGCGGTCGATCTGGCTCACCCGGTCGCGCCCGCGGATCGTCCACGCCCGCCCGCCAACCCGCTCGCGCGCTTCGAGCACGGTCACGTCATAGCCCGCGCGGCGCAGTTCATAGGCCGACACCAGGCCCGCGATCCCGGCGCCGAGGATGACCACTTTCCTGCCGCCGCCGGAGCCGGGCGGCAGCTCGAAGTCGGTGGCGTTGGCCGGGGTCACCGCCGCCAGGCCGAGCGCCTGCATCGCCGCGAAGGTTGCCCCCGCCCCGCCGACCGCGCCGATGCGCAGCAGCATGTCCCGCCGAGTGAATGCCATTCGCCTGTCCCCCTGCCCTGAAAATTCCGCCTAGCGCGCGCTCCCCGTCGGGATGATCGCCGGGTCGATGCGGTCGTCACGCGCGGCGGTGACCTCGATCTCGGCCAGCCACCCCGGGTTGACCAGACCTGCCACCTGCATCGTCGATCGCGCCGGCTTGTTGGGTTGTGCCGCCGTCCCGAACCGCTCGGTGTAGGCGCGCATCATCCCGGCGAAATCCATCCGTGCCTGCCCCGGCGGCGCCACCAGGAACACGCGCATCATGACGATGTCGTCCAACCCCATGCCTTGCTCGCGCAGGATGGTGTCGATCTTGCCGAGGATGGCGCGGGTCTGTGCATAGGTGTCGCCGAAGCGCGCCGGCGTCCCCTCGGGCGCGGCGGGATCGAGGACGTCGGGAACGGTCCCGCTGACATAGACGATACGGCTGTTCGCCGGGACCTGCACCGACGCCGAGATCGGCACCCCCGCCGCCCCGATCCGCCGCACCACCTCGCCGCGCGGCGCCGGCGCGGCGACGCAGCCGGCCAGCGCGGCCAATGCCAATGTCGTGAAAATCCCCCGCATGCGACTCACCCCCCAGTGCCGTAGACGCGGAATGCTGGCGCAATTCGTCCGGCGAAGGAAGGGCGGCGGGAGTCGCGGGGGATGTGTCCGGGCCGGGCGGGCTCGCCCCCAAACGGAAATGGGGGCCGGCATCGCTGCCAGCCCCCACTGCGCCGAGCGAAGGATCTGCCGGTGTTCGCAACCTTTGACACGCCAAGCCGAAGCTTCTTGCGTCCTGTCCTCGATCCTGGCTCACCAGCTCAGGCGTCGCTTCCGAAAGTCGATCCCAATCCGAAGACGGGTTCGGCTTCTTCAGCGGCCCTTCTTGGACCAACCCCCTTTCGCGCCGCTTGCTCGCTCCCCGAGGGGTTTGAACCGCGTTCGCGCAAGAAAGACTGGCTCTTCCGGCGCCTCTGACCGGCTGGTCCGGATCGTCGCTCCGTTCGTGCCCGAGAGCACTCCCTTCGCATCTCACCATCGCCTGCCGGCGGAGATCGGAGCTTCCGTCCCTTCGTCCCGAGGGACGCTGGGACTTCCGTCCCGATCACCCATTCCTTATGGCCCCCGATCCGAGTCGCTCAAAGCGGAAAAATCGAGTCGCGGCCTGTGGATAACGGGGATATCGCGGATAGAATCGCAATTCAGACGCTGTTGCCCGAATCGGCCGCGCTCCCTACCTCCGACCGGTGCCCGATCTCCCCGCTCCCGAGCCCGCTTACCTTGCGGGCCTGAACCCGCCGCAGCGCGAGGCGGTGCTGACGACCGAGGGGCCCGTGCTGATGCTGGCCGGCGCCGGCACCGGCAAGACCGCCGCGCTGACCGCCCGCCTCGCCCACCTCATCGCCACCCGCCGCGCATGGCCGAGCCAGATCCTCGCGGTGACCTTCACCAACAAGGCCGCGCGCGAAATGAAGGAGCGCGTCTCGGCCATTTCGGGCGGCGCCATCGAAGGGCTGCCGTGGCTAGGGACCTTCCACAGCGTCGCCGCGCGCATGCTCCGTGCCCATGCCGAGCTGGTCGGTCTCCAGTCCAACTTCACCATCCTCGACACCGACGACCAGCTCCGCCTGCTCAAGCAATTGATCCTCGCCGCCAACCTCGACGAGAAGCGCTGGCCGTCGCGCCAGCTGGCCGGGCTGATCGACCGCTGGAAGAACCGCGGCTGGACTCCGCGCCACATCGACGCCGGCGAATCCGAAGCCTTCGCCGCCGGTCGCGGGCAGGAGCTGTACGCCGCCTACCAGGCCCGCCTCGCCGCCCTCAACGCCTGCGATTTCGGCGACCTGCTGCTGCACATGCTGACCATCTTCAAGGCGCATCACGACGTCCTCGAAGCCTATCGCGCGCGCTTCCTTTATGTGCTGGTCGACGAATATCAGGACACCAACGCTGCCCAGTATGACTGGCTGAAATTGCTCGCCGAACCCCGCCGCAACCTGTGCGTGGTCGGCGACGATGACCAGTCGATCTATTCGTGGCGCGGCGCCGAAGTCGCCAACATCCTGCGCTTCGAAAAGGATTTCCCCGGCGCCGCGGTCATCCGGCTCGAACAGAATTACCGCTCGACCCCGCATATCCTCGGCGCCGCCACCGGCCTCATCGCCCACAACGCCGGCCGCCTCGGCAAGACCTTGTGGACCGAGGTCGATGCGGGCGATCCGGTGAAAATCATCGGCGTGTGGGACGGGCCCGAGGAAGCGCGCCGCGTCGGCGAGGAGGTCGAGGCGTATGTCCGCAAGGGCGGCAGCCTCGACGACACCGCCATCCTCGTCCGCGCCCAATTCCAGACCCGCGAGTTCGAGGAGCGCTTCATCGCCATCGGCCTCGCCTATCAGATCGTCGGCGGTTTCCGTTTCTACGAGCGGGCCGAGATCCGCGACGCCCTCGCCTACCTTCGCCTGGTCGCGCAGCCGGCCGACGATCTGGCGTTCGAGCGCATCGTCAACGTCCCCAAGCGCGGCCTCGGCGACAAGGCGGTGGCCAACATCCACGCCTTCGCCCGCGCCACCACCCAGCCGTTGCTCCTCGCCGCCGCTCAGATGCTCGACAGCGATGAACTCACCCCCCAGGCGCGCCGCAGCCTCGGCCGCTTCGTCGGCGACATCGCCCGCTGGCGAACCATGTCGGCCAACCTCCCCCATCCCGAGCTGGCCCGCATCATCCTCGACGAATCGGGCTACACCGCCGTGCTCCAGGCCGAGCGCTCGGCGGAGGCAGCCGGCCGCCTCGAAAACCTTACCGAACTCACGCGCGCCATGGAGGAATATGACAGCCTCGGCGCCTTCCTCGAGCATGTCAGCCTGGTAATGGACAATGACGCCAAGCGCGGCGAGCCCAAGGTCACGATCATGACCATCCACGCCGCCAAGGGCCTCGAATTCCCGGTCCTGTTCCTGGTCGGCTGGGAGGAAGGCGTGTTCCCGTCGCAGCGCGCATTGGACGAAGGCGGCCTTGCCGCATTGGAGGAAGAGCGCCGCCTGGCTTATGTCGCGATCACCCGCGCGCGGGCCAAGGCGACCATCCTCCACGCCGCCAACCGCCGTATCTACGGCCAGTGGACCAGCTCGATCCCCAGCCGCTTCGTCGCCGAGCTCCCGCCCGAACATATCGAGAGCGAGACCACCATGTCGGGCGGCGAATCCCTGTGGCGCGCCCAGTGGAGCGAGCATGCCGACCCGTTCGCGCATCTGGGTCCCGCCCAGGCGATGCGCTCGAGCACCCGCGGCCCCGGCTGGCAGCGGGCGGCCACCGGGGGCACCTTCTCGACCCAGCCGCAGCGCATCGTCGAAGCCCGCGCAAGTGCCGTCTCCCTCGGCAACAAGGGCCGCGCCGACCTTACCACCGGCATGCGCGTGTTCCACGGCAAGTTCGGCTACGGCACCATCGCCGCGATCGAAGGCAACAAGCTGGAGATCGAGTTCGAAAAGGCCGGCAGGAAGCGCGTTCTGGATAGTTTTGTTAGCTTGGAGTGAGGCTTAGCCAGCTAACAAAGTATCGAAGTCGGGTCGCCCTTTCAGCCACTGGCAGAAGGGTCGTGCCATTGGATGGGCCAGCTGAGGGACCACGGAATCAATCCAGTTTGAGTACTCGTCGACGGGCAAGCAAAGTGCGCCAATTAGCAACGCTGGTTTAGCCCATTCACCCAACTGACCCAGATGGCCGCGCGCTTGCCGAAAGTACGCTCTGTCGTTCAGGCGATGCCTGATGAGTATGAGCTGCCTTTCTTCAAGCGGCGACATGTTGCGCAAATTGAGTTGAACTAATCGCTGGTCCGCTGGAATCACGCCCCTAGCGTACAAATGCAGAAGCCACAGACGCGCATAGGGTAGCTCCGAAATCGGAGCAGTGTTGAGTAGCAACCAGACCGTCTCAGAAATCTCGGCGCCATTCCAGCCGTTTTCGCTTGAGGCATAAATTATCGCCTTCGCGAAATCGCGCGGAAGAAAGTAAGCGAGTTCGTTATGATCGCGAAGCAGTCTCTTAACGTCAAAATCTCTGACAGCCGAAAATGACTTCAACAGCGCGCGTCGTGCAGAGTTATCTCCCCCTCTCGACTTTAATTCGTCGAGACGATCTAAAATATTTTCTCCACTTATGAACGGGTTGCTGGCTACTACAGTATCGACGTCATCGTCATCATGTTGTTCGTCATAAATATCGTCTATTAGTGCACGAAGTTGCCTAAATTCTGCCGTAGTAAATACGTCTGTTAGTCGCTTGTCGACTTGAACACGGATATCTTTCGTCGTGACCACACGAGTCTTTGCTGGATTCAGGCTTAGTCCTTCGGTAGTCATTAGATGCTCAGCAAGCCGACATAAGATACTATGGGTACTGTGCTGCTCATTCGCGACGATGCGATAGTCATCTACATACCGAGATGCAGGAAGTTCTAAATCGATCAGAATTTTGTTGGTATCTGTTAAAAGTCCTTCCGCGAGCAATCTCGACGCCGAGGAACCCACGGGAATTCCATGCGACTGCTTGGAACGAGCAGCGCTAATGATTTTTTTGATTGCATCACCGCTACGATTCGGAGCGCTGACGTTTGCAAGCAGATTGTCGATTCGATGGGAATATATCCGCTGATAAAAGTCTGAAATATCAGTTTCCAAAACCGGCTCTGCGTCTTTGAAAGGCGAACTTTCCCCCAGCCGGCTCAAGCTACCCAACCAGTCGTGATAGCCCCTATTCTTCGCAAAGATTAAATGGCCCCCGTCGGGATCGTATTTGTACGAAAAAGGTATTTCGCCGGAAACTCTGTCTCGCAAACTTTGAATGCCTGGCGCGGCTTCGATTACTGCAGCGGTATAAATGAGAATATCGGGCGCCGTCAGCTGATGGCATATCCGAAATGCCAAATTTGACTTCGGAGTGAGAACCTCGACGGCGCCAACCGGGTTGTAAGACCCAACTCCTAGGTTCATTATTGCTACTGCAGTTTCTTGAGCATTTTCGGTGAAAAACTGAAACTCCGGAAGTGCCGGAAAGAGATCGGTATCGCCGACCTTGCTGACATGGCTAATCGCTCGTTCTACACTCGGTTCACTCAGCACAGAGTCACTCCCACTATACCGAGCGTGCAGACCCTAAATTAAAGTGGATGCAACCAAAAGATGTAAGTCGTTTAATGCGCCGCCCTCCGCCCCGTCTCGCGGATCCACGGCATGAGGGACGACCAGCTCAGTTCATCCATCAGCTCGATGCCCGCCAGCTTCCCCTTGCTCCACACCACTTCGCCGGCCGGCACGATCAACCCGTCGATGAAGATCGAAATGAAGGTGTCCCGCGGCGGCAGGCCGTCGCCTTCGACCTGCAGCCCGCGCGCCGAGATATTGCGCAGCGTCGCCGCCGCGACACTGGCGCCCCATTTCAGCCCGACCGCGCAGCGCAGCTCGACGCGCGGCATGGCGCGGCGCTCGTTCGGCTGGCTGACCAGCTTGCGGGTGAGCAAAGCGAGCATGTCGATCGGCTGCTTGAAGCGCACCCCGGCCTCGCCGCCGGCGATCCAGTCGAGCGTCGCCGCCGGGCGCTGGCCGGTCGCCAGCTCGACCGCCACGTCCGCGCCAGGCGCCCCCGTCACCGCGCCGCTGATGGTCGCCCCGAGCGGCGAAATCTTGCGGATCGTGCACGGATGCGGCCGCCCCGCCTCGTATAGCGCGATCGGGTCGAGCGACCCCAGCATGTCGGCGGGAAGCGAGTCGTCGGGCCACGGCAGCTGCGCGGCCATGACATAGGTCGTGACGGACAGGGCCTCGGCCATCTTCACTCCCGTGGATTCCCCTCCATCCCTGCGCGTGCGAAAGCTAAGGAGTCGCTAACGCGCGCCGGGCTATGCGGTCGGCGGCGCCGAGTGCGCGGTGTGGGGAGTGCGTGATGCGGTTCGTCTATGGCTGGTGGTCGTTCGATGATGCGGCGCAGGCGCTCGTTCGCACGGTCGACGGCGCTTCGTTATGCTTCCGCGGCACCGACCTCACCCGCCCCCGCAATGCGCTCAGCCGCTGGATGCGCTTCCGCCTCACCTTGCCCGGCGTCGGCACCGTCGACGTGCCGGTCGAGCGGCGCGACATGCCGCGCCACGCCGGGCCGTGGCTGGCCTGGCTGATCGAGATGGGTCAGGCGCGATTGAACGACGGCCCGCACATCGTCGACAATCCTCACAGCGGCGCGGTCGAGACCCTGTTGCTCGACGCCTTCGCCTGCTGGCCGGAAGTCAGCGACGCGGGGGTCAAGCCGTGGACGGTGGCGATGCGCGGCGGCCGGGTCGACGGCGCGTCCTGCCCCGACCGCCTGCGCACCGTCGACGGCGTCACGTCGCGCGACGAACGGCCGCGCTGGCCCAAACGGCCCTTCGCCGCGCCGATCGACCCGGACTGGCGCTTTCACCCCGGCACTGAAACCCCGCTCGATCCGCTGCCCGATTTCGCGGCGATGAGCTCGCGCGCCTTCAGGGACTGGCTGGCCGAGCGCATGGAGCAAAGCCCGCGCCTGGTCAGCGCCGCCGTCACCCTCTTCCCCCTGGGCAACCAGGGCCAGCTGCTGCGCTGGGTCTATGTCGATGAGGAGTTCGTCACCGACCGCCTGATCTCGGTCGATTCGCTCATCGCACCGCATGGCAATTGGGTGATTTCCGACCGCCGCGAATCGCGCATCGGCACGCGCCTGATGCCGAGCGGGCGCCCGCTCGATTTCCTCACCGAGTTCAGCCGCAAGGTCGAACCGCGGCGCGTCACCGCGGACGGCCTGTGGCAGGAAGGGTCGCTGTCGACCGTCTGGCAGCAACGCATGGCCGAAGCGGTCAATGCGGCGATGTTCCACTGGCAACCGACGCTCTTCGCCACCAGCGACAATGCCGAGCCGCTCGACATCGTCCCGCCTATGTCGCTGCGGATGCACCTCCATCACGCCGGCGGCGTGCTCAGGCTGGCCTTGCACGAAACCCGCCGGCCCGAGCCCGCCGCCAACGCCTTCGTGCCCTACGATCCGGCCGGCGCCGTCACCGCCGGGCTCGGCGGGCGGGTTGAGATCGACAGCCGCCTCGCCGAAGTCCGCGACCTCGACACCGGCCAGCGCCTGTCCTTCAGCGAAACGCTCGACGGCTCCGGCGACAGCGAATGCGAGCAGCGCGCCCGCTTCACCTACCGCGATGAGGACGGCGAATGGCCGCTGATCGTCCACCGCCCGGTGCGCCAAGATCCCCTGCGCATCGAGGAATGGACGGTTGATCTGCGCGGCGAGAGCCCGGACGTTTAGCCACCGCCCGAAGCACGCTGGTGGCGCCTCCATGATTTCATCGTCGGCGCGTTCCACCATTGGCCCGACAATGAGCGTAGCGGCCCGGCGCCACGCGGGGTGCGGATCCTCGGCGGCTATCTCGACGGGTGCTGGGCGCCGCACCGGGGGCAAACTTCGTGGGGAGACCCGTTGCCGGTCGAGCGGCCCGACGACGATCAGTGGATGGCCGAGGAGCCGATCCATCGCTGGTTGCCCCTCGACGGCGACGTCCCGGCCGACCCGCTCGAGCCGCTGGCGGCCGAGGGCGAGACCCTTCCCGCGTTAGAAGCCGCCCAGTGGATCGCCAGCCATCCCGGCCGCCGCGCCGTGATTCGCGACGACGGCCGGGCGATCCTCGCCCCGGCCGGCGTTCGCATCTGGAAAGGCCATGGGATGAACTCGACGCCGATGTGGGACTATCAGGATGATCAGGTGTGGCTCCGGCTTGAGCGGGGAGTTGCGACCCCCGGCCCATGGCCGCGCCAGTCCGGCCCGGTTGCCGGCACGCCGCCCCACGACGCCGCCCGCCTCGCCTTCAAGGAATCTTGGAACTACCGCCTTCACCCGGTCCTGTGGTGGCGCCTGCGCGAGGCGATCGAGGCCGGGCAGCCGGTCGGCATCCGCACCTACGCGTCGTATGTGTTTGCCGGGCGGCTGATCGACGGCGGCAACATCCTTTATTCGACCGACGAGGAGCTCCAGCCCTGGCAGACGGCCATGCCCCGCTAGGTCGCGAGAGCGTCGGTCAGGCCGCGACCAGTTCCTCGGCCCGCATCCGCGGCAGCGCCGGCACCCGCCGCGGCGGCCACCACCACGCGCCGTCGGCGCCATAATTCTCGACCGGCGGCTCGCCGGCCCGGGCCAGCGCCTCGGCGTGCAGCCGCGCCAGCCGCTCGTGGATCGCCGCGATCCCCGGACCCGCCGCCGCCCGCGCCATCGCCCCGCACTCCCCCGCCCGCCGCGCATGAAACGCCGACTCGTCGTGCTTGGTCATGGCCATTCTCCTCCACCCCCACCGTAGGCCGCCCACATGACAATGCGTTGACGGCGGTCAAACGGGAGAAGGCACCCAACAAGATTTCTCTGTCCTACACGCCCCTCATCGGCGCATAGACTGGTCGATGTTCGGTGCGCTGCCTTTTCATTCGCCAAATCGGCCTCGCCTCGCCTGCCGGGGGGCCGCGCCCAAGGCTCCACGAGCGCGAACATTGGGAACATTCGCGGCGTCCTTAAAGCCTCACCAAATGGTCGACTTCTCCATGACTTTTGCGACGTTAAGCCCTAATCCGGACATTCCGCCCTCCCCCTCCCCCGACATCACGCAGGACAATCGCGCTTTGTTCGACACTTATGCCGACATCTTCGCGCGCCGCGCGAGTGAATATCAGCACGCCATGACCGCCTGGCCCGACGCGCGGGCGGCCGAGTTTCGCGCCGTCCTCGCCCCGTTCGCGCCGGCGCCGACGGGCTTGCTCGGCGACCTGCCGTCGGGCGGCGCCTATCTCGCGCGTTACCTGCCGCCGGGCCTGGCCTACGTCGGGGTCGATCCGGCCGAGGGATTCGTCACCGCGCCGCACGCCCCCGAAGCCCGGCTGGTCAGGGCGCCGATCACCGCGGTACCGCTGGCCGACGCTTCGCTCGACCACCTGGTCAGCCTCGCCGGCCTCCACCACGAAGAGGACCTCGGCGCGGTGTTCGCCGAAATGCGGCGGCTGCTTCGGCCCGGCGGCCTGGCGGTCGTCGCCGACGTCGCGGCGGGCACCCCGGCGGCGACCTTCCTCAATGGCTTCGTCGATGCCCACAACCCGATGGGCCACGACGGTCGCTTCCTCGACGAGAACACCGCTGCCTTGGTCGAAGCCGCTGGCCTCACCATCCTCGACGACGCCTTGACCTCGATGCCGTGGCGCTTCGCCAGCCGCGGCGAGGCCGGCGCCTTCTGCAAATATCTGTTCGGCCTGCCCGGGCTCGGTGCCGCCGCGGTGGCCGAGGGGATGGCGGGCGACATCGGCTTCGACGACGATGCCGACGGCGGCGTTAGCCTGCGCTGGGCACTGCGCCGGCTGGTGTGCCGCGCGGAATAGCTGCCAACCGACTGAAACTATCGCGATTCCAGCGCGTTGGGTGTATAGAGCGGTGAGGGGAATACAGATGGTGCGAATGATCCACTGGGGCTTGCCCCTGGCACTGGCCTTGCAGCCCGCAGCGGCCTTTGCGCAGACCGCCACGTCGGCGCCGAGCTCTGTCACCATCCAGCCGCCGTCCAACCCGGCCGCGACCAGCGCCGCCATCGACCGATTCTATGCCGAGCGTTCCGGCGCGCCCTTGTGGCTTCGCGGCGGCCGGCCGTCGGAAGCGGCGCAGCTGCTGCTGGCGCGCTTGCGCACTGCCAACTTTGATGGACTGGCCGAAGGCCCGGCGCTGGCGGGCAAGATCGACCGTCTCCTCGCCAACCCGGAGACGACGCCCGCCGCAGACTGGCAATTGTCGTCTGCCTTCCTCGCCTTGACCGAGCGGCTGCACGGGCCGCTGCCCGGCCTGGTCTATGCCGATTCCGCCGCCCGCCCACTCGTCGAGCCAGCCGCCCGGATGCTTTATCTGGCCGGCCAGTCGACCATGCTCGCCGCCCATGTCGGCGCCGTGCTGCGGATGTCGCGCCTGTATGAGGAGTTGCGCGCCGCGACCCTCGCCGACGCCACCGCCAAGGGCGGGCTGGTCGACCCGCGCCTGCTCGCCAACCTCCAGCGCGCCCGCGCCTTGCCCTCGACCGGCCGCTACCTGGTCGTCAACCCGGCGGTGGCGGAACTGATGATGGTCGACAATGGCGAAGTGGTCGACCGCATGCGGGTCGTCGTCGGCACGGCGCAGACGCCGACCGCGCCGATGGCCAGCGCCATTTCCTACGCGACGGTCAATCCCTATTGGAACGTGCCCGAGGATCTGGTCCGCAAGATCCTCGCCCCGCGCGTCGTCACCCAGGGACTGTCCTACCTCAAGCGCGGCCATTACCAGGCGGTCGACTCGTTCGGCGCCGATGCCAAGGTCATCGCCCCCGAGACGATCGACTGGAAAGCGGTCAAGGCGGGCACCGCGCAGGTCAAGCTGCGCCAGCAGCCCGGGCCCTATAATTCGATGGGGCTGATCAAGTTCGGCTTCCCCAACGCTTATGGCATCTACCTCCACGACGAGCCGAGCAAGGCGCAGTTCGCCAAGCCGGGCCGCGCGCTCAGCAATGGCTGCGTGCGCCTGCCGGACGCGCCGCGGCTTGCCCGCTGGCTGCTCGGCCATGACCCGGTGGCGGTCGGCGTGGCGGGCGACCAGCATCTCGCTCTGCCCAAGCCGATGCCGATCTACATCACCTATCTCACCGCCCAGCCGGGCGCCGGTGGCGCGATGCTATGGGCAGCCGACGTCTATGGCCTCGACGGCGCTGCGGCTACGCGCCTGTCCGCAAACTAGCCCGCGCCACGCCGGCCACCATCGCCTTGCTCCGCGCGGTCAATGTCGGCGGAACGGGCAAGCTGCCGATGGAGGAATTGCGCGCGATGGCCGCCGCCCTCGGCCTCGCCAACCCGCGCACCTACATCGCCAGCGGCAATCTGCTGGTCGACACCGAGCTGCCCGAAGCCAAACTCAAGGCCCTGCTCGAGACACGGCTCGCGGCCTTTGTCGGCAAGCCGGTCGGCGTGCTCATCCGCACGGCGACCGAGATGGCCGCGGTCGCCGCCGCCAACCCCTTCGCCGAGGCGCCTGGCAACCGGGTCGTCGCCATCTTCCTCGACACCGCCCCGCCGCCCTCCGCCTTGACCGACCACAAGGGCCTCGCCGACGAACGGATCGCGCTTGGGCGGCGCGAGATCTTTATCCATTACCCGACCAGCATGGCCGACAGCCGCCTCGCCATCGCCGCCGCCCGCGGCGGCACCGCGCGCAACCTCAACACCGTCGCCAAACTCGCCGCGCTGGCGTCCTGACTCCCTGGCCTGGGAACCTCGACCGCCGCCAATCGCTTGCCCTCCAGCGCCATCGCCGGAGTAATGCTTATGTCCGACCCCCGCACCGCGACCCTCTACCGGATGGTCCTGCCGACCCATGAATGCCCCTACGGCGTGCGCTCCAAGGCGATGCTCGAGAAAGCCGGCTACACGATCGAGGAACACGTCCTCGACACTCGCGACGACGTCGACGCGTTCAAGGCCGAGCATGGCGTCGCCACCACCCCGCAAATCTTCATCGGCGGCAAGCGCATCGGCGGTTCGGAGGATCTCGAAGCCTTTCTTGCCGACCAGGCGGCCGACAGCGCGGACTGATCGCTAGCGCCGCCGTCCGCTCTCGCCCGAGCTTTCCTCGATCGGTTCGGCGGCCACCGCCGGCGCCGGTGCGCCACCCTGGTCGATCTCCATCCAGTCACGGAAAGGCAGGTGGTAGAGCATATCCATCACTTCGAACTCCAGCCCGCCGGGCTGGTTGGTGTTCGAATTCCACAGCGCCACCACCCCGCTCTTCAGCTTGGGGTCGAACAGGATCAGCGAGCGGTAGCCGTCGACCCCGCCGCGGTGGCCGACAATGTGGTGCCCGGCATAATCGTAGCTGCGCCAGCCGAGCCCGTACATCGGGTCATGCAGCCGTTCGAGGAACTTACGCAAATGCTGCCGCTCGAGCGGAGTCGCGACGCGCGGCGCCTGGAGCGTGTCGAGCAGCCGCGGGTCGAGCACGCCCGGCATCTCGCCCATTTGCGCCAGCATCCACAGCGCCATGTCCTTGATGTCGCTGTTGACCCCGCCCGCCGCCGGCACGCCGTAGTAAATGTCGTTGACCTCCTGCGGCCGCCGCCCGGCGCTGTGCGGCCGCGCCCAGCTTTTCGCGCCCTCCAGCCCGGCGCGGGTGACGCTGGCCGAGGTCATGCCGATCGGGTCGAACAGTTCGCGTTGGACGACTTCGCGGTACGGCTTGCCGGTGGCTTTCTCGACGATCTCGCTGGCCGCGTCATAGGCGACGTTCTGATAGCTCCAGCACGTCCCCGGCGGGCAGGTGCTGTTGAGCTGGAAAAGGGTGCTGCGGAGGAACTTGGCGCTCTGCCCCTCCTCGAGCTTGTTGTCGAAGGCGTTGCGGTACAGGCCGAGCCGGTGGCTGAGCACGTCGCTGACCTTGGCCCTGACTTCGTTGCCGCCCGGCAGCTTGAGCGACGGCGCGTCGCGATAGACGGGGTCGTCGAGCGACAATTTGCCCTGCTCGGCGAGTTTGGCGACCATCGTTGCCGCCACCCCCTTCGACACCGACGCCCAGCGGAACACCGTGTCGGGCGTCACCGCCTCGCCCGACCCGGCAAGCGTCTCGCCATAGCCGCTCAGGAAGGTGATCCGCCCGCGCTCGACCACGCCGACCGCCATCCCGACCATCATCGTCTTGGCCGCCAGCCGCCGCAGCCGCGCGTCGAGCACGGCATAGTCGATGTCGCGGCGACGCGACGGCGCGACCTGGACCAGCCGGGCGCGGGTCTGCGCCTGGGCCGCGGCGGCGACCTGCTGGCGCGACGGCGCTTTCGCCCCCTGCGGCGCGGCGAGGGCGACCACCCCGGCCACGAACAGGAACAGGCCGAGCCCGATTTTCTGCTGACGATCCAACTCTGTCCTCCCCACCGGCGTCCGCCTTGGCCGGGTGCGCCGCCACCCTCAACGCCTGTTCGCCCGCCGCTGCGCCGAAGCGAAGCCAATCGGCGACGAGTTGCGAGCCATCTGGCGCTTGGCCATCGACCGGTCTAGGGAGGCGCCATGCGATTTTTGATGACGCTGTGGTGGATGGTGGTCGCGGTCGTGATCGGCATCTTCTCTTACCGCAACTGGGACGACGTGACGCTTGCCCTGTGGGGTCCGCTGCAGGCGGATATCAAGCTGCCGCTTTTGATGGCGCTGATGATCGCGCTGGGTGCGCTCCCCGTATGGCTGGTGATGCGCGGCCGGTTGTGGGCGGTGAAGCGCAAGCTGATGGTCCATGAACGCCCGATCGTGACCGCCCCGCCGGTGCCGATGCCCGTGCATACCGAGAGCGAAGACACGCTCGCCCCATGACCAGCCCGATCTACGTCGCCATCGACACCCCCGACCTTGCCCAAGCCAAAGCGCTCGCGACCGCCGTCCGCACCCAGGCCGGCGGGATCAAGCTCGGCCTTGAATTCTTCAGCCACAACGGCCGCGCCGGGGTGATGGAACTGGCCGAGCTCGGCCTGCCCTTGTTCCTCGATCTGAAATTCCACGACATCCCCAACACCGTCGCCAGGGCGATCCAGGCGCTTGGCCCGCTCGAACCGGCGGTGATGACCGTCCATGCCGCCGGTGGCCGGGCGATGATGGAGGCCGCGAGGGCCGCCGCCCCGCCATTGACCAAGGTCGTCGGAGTCACGGTCCTCACCAGCCTCGATGGCGACGATCTCAAGGCCATCGGCGTCAAGGGCGACCCGGCCGGCCAGGTCGAGCGCCTCGCCGCGCTGGCCCGCGACTCCGGGCTCGACGGCATCGTCTGCTCGGGCGCCGAAGTGGCGGCGGCGCGGGCGGCGTGGAAGGACGGCTTCTTCGTCGTCCCCGGCATCCGCCCGGCCGACAGCGGCGTCGGCGACCAGAAGCGCGTGATGACTCCGCGCGGCGCGATCGACGCCGGCGCCTCGATCCTGGTCATCGGCCGCCCCGTCACCGCCGCCCCCGACCCCGCCGCCGCCCTCCGCGCCATCGCCGCGACGCTGTAGTGGACAGCTGCGCGTTGGGCGCTTACCTCGCCGGCCGCTGACAGGAGAGTATTTCGATGAGCTGGCTGACCCGCGTCCGCAACGGCATCCAGTCGCTGACCAAGCGGCAGTCGACCGACAACCTGTGGCACAAGTGCGGCAAGTGCGGGTCGATGGTGTTCACCAAGGAGTGGGAGGACAACGCCTTCGTCTGCCCGCGCTGCGACCATCACGACCGGATCGG
>JBDSRV010000050.1:0-11586 GCA_039929125.1 Sphingomicrobium sp. | reverse complement strand
CCGCCCTCGCCCGATTCAACCCGGCCCAGCCCGGCGCGGCGGGGATGAAGCTCGCCGCGACCGGCCTGCTGGTGGCGATGGCCGGGGTGTTCCTTGCCGCCCGCGCCTTCGAGCCGGCCTATCCGGGGCTTGCCTGGGTCAAGGCGTTCGCCGAGGCGGCAATGGTCGGCGGGATGGCCGACTGGTTCGCGGTCACCGCTTTGTTCCGCCACCCGCTCGGCCTGCCGATCCCGCACACCGCGATCATCCCGCGCAACAAGGACCGCATCGGCGAGGCGCTGGCCAGCTTCCTCAAGGAGAATTTCCTGATCGCCCCGGTGGTCGCGCGGCGGATGCGCAACATCGACCTTGCCGGCGCCGCCGGCCGCTTCCTGCAGGCGCCGTCGGGCGAGGAGACCCGCATCCGCCAGGGCGCCAGCCGCCTCATCGCCGACTTGTTCGAAGGACTCGACGACGAACGACTTGGCGGGCTGGTCAAGGGCGCCATCTCCAGCCGCCTTCGCGCCGCCGAAGTCGCGCCGTTGCTCGGCCATGCGTTGGCCTCGGCGATCAACGACGACCGCCACGTGCCGATGCTCGAGGCCGCGATCCGCTGGCTGGCGCGCGCGCTCGACGCCAATGAGGTGCTGATCCGCGACATGGTCAAGAAGCGCACCAACTGGGTGCTCAAGCTGGCCGGGGTCGATGAGCGGCTGTCGGACTCGATCCTCGACGGGATGCGCAAGCTGACCATCGACATGCACACCGACCCGGCGCACCCGGTGCGGATCAAGGTCGAGGAAGCGCTGGCGCAGCTTGCCAACGACCTCCAGACCAAGCCCGAAACGCGCCAGCGGGTCGAGCAATTGAAGCTCGACCTGCTCGACAACCGCTCGGTAGGGCTGTGGCTCGACACGCTGTGGCAGAAGGGCCGCGAGGCGATCATCCGCGCCGCCCGCAACCCCGACGCGGCGATGGCGGGCAAGCTCGGCGAGGTGCTCAAAGCGACCGGCCAGAGCCTCGAGAAAGACCCCAAGATGAAGCGCGCCATCAACCAGTTCGCGCGGCGCGCGGTGGCCGGCATGGCGGCCAGCTATGGCGGGTCGATCGTCAAACTGGTCAGCGAGACGGTGCGCGGGTGGGATGCGCGGACGATCACCGCCCGGCTCGAAAGCGCGGTCGGCCGCGACCTTCAGTACATCCGCATCAACGGCACGTTGGTCGGCGGCACCGTCGGCGTCCTCCTCCACGCGCTCGACCGGCTTTAATGGTCCGCGTCGCCCGGCCCGATGATGCCAAGGTGCTCGTTTCCCTGATCGCCCAGCTTGGTTTCGAGACTGACGAAATCGGCCTTCAGGAGCGGATCCAGATACTTGCCGACAATGGCGAGCCGGTTCTGGTCGCTGAGGAGAGCGGCGCCTTAATCGGCGCGCTCAACTGGCATTTCATGCATGCGCTGCACCGCACTGCTCCAGTCGGCCGCATCGTCATGCTGGTCGTTGACGAAGGCCATCGATCCCAAGGCGTCGGCAGGCAATTGGTCGCCGACGCCGAACGGCGCATGCGCGAGGCCGGATGCTGCCTGGCCGAAGTGACCAGCAATGCCCGGCTCGATCAGGCTCATGGTTTCTATGAAAGGCTCGGCTTCGAACGGTCCAGTCTGCGCTTCGGGAAAGCCCTCGACTAGCCCGCGCTAACCCGCTCGATCGTCGCGCCGACGCCCTGGAGCTTTTCCTCGAGCCGCTCATAGCCGCGGTCGAGGTGGTAGACGCGCAGCACTTCGGTCTCGCCCTCGGCGCACAGCCCGGCGAGGACCAGGCTCATCGAGGCGCGCAAATCGGTCGCCATGACCTGCGCCCCGGTCAGCGGCTTGCCGCCGTGGACGATCGCCGAGCGGCCGTGGACGTCGATCTCGGCGCCCATCCGGCGAAGCTCGGGGACGTGCATGTAGCGGTTCTCGAAGATCGTCTCCTCGAGGAAGCTTTGCCCCTCGGCCATCGCCAGCATCGCCATGAATTGCGCCTGCATGTCGGTCGGGAAGCCCGGGTAGGGTGCGGTCGACACCGCCAGCGGCTTGAGCGGCTGGTCGGCGATGACCTTGATCCCGGTGGCGGTGAACTCGACCGCGATGCCGCAGGCGGCGAGTGCGTTGGTGATCGCCAGCATGTCGCCCGGCCGCGCCCCGACCAGTTCGATCGAACCCCCGGTGATCCCCGCCGCGCAGGCATAGCTGCCGGCTTCGATGCGGTCGGGCATGACGGCGTAGGTGCAGCCGTTGAGCCCCTCGACCCCGTCGATGATCAAATGCGACGAGCCGATCCCCTCGATCTTGCCGCCCATCGCCACCAGCAAGTTGCACAGGTCGACGATTTCCGGCTCGCGCGCCGCGTTGAACAACTGGCTGCGGCTGGTGGCGAGCGCCGCGGCCATCAGCGCATTTTCGGTGGCGCCGACCGACACCACCGGGAAGCTGTAGTCGCCGCCGGGCAGCCGGCCCTTGGGCGCGGTCGCCTTCACATAGCCGGCGGCGAGTTCGATCTCGGCGCCGAGTGCTTCGAGGGCGCGCAGGTGGAGGTCGATCGGGCGGTCGCCGATGGCGCAGCCGCCGGGCAGCGAGACGGTCGATTCGCCGGCCCGCGCCAGAATCGGCCCGAGCACGAGGATCGAGGCGCGCATCTTCCTGACCATGTCGTACGGCGCGACGGTCGAGGCGATGTCGGCGGCGTGGAGCGTCATCCGCCGGCCGATCTCGCCCTTCTTGACCCCCGCCACCGCGGTCGAGGCGCCAAGGCCATTGAGCAAATGCGAGAAATTGTCGACATCGGCCAGCCTGGGCAGGTTGGTCAGGGTCAGCTTGTCGGCGGTCAGCAGCGCGCACGGCAGCAAAGTCAGCGCGCTATTCTTGGCGCCCGAAATGGGGATCTTGCCCTCAAGCCGCTTGCCGCCAGTGATGCGAATGGAATCCATGAGGCGCTTTAGCGGGAAGCGGTGCGGTGTAAATCCTCCCCGCCATTAGGGAGTATCAGGCTTTCTCGAGGGTCGCCTGCAGCGGGTGCTGGTTCTCGCGGGCGAAGTCGATGACCTGGGTGACCTTGGTTTCGGCGACTTCGTAGGTGAAGATGCCGCAGATCGCGAGGCCCTGCTGGTGGACCTGGAGCATCACCCGGGTGGCGTCCTCGATGCTCATCGAGAAGAGTTTCTGGAGGACGAGGACGACGAATTCCATCGGCGTATAATCGTCGTTGAGCAGCAGCACCTTGTAGTTGGACGGCTTCTTGGTCTTGGGGCGGGTGCGCGTGACGACGCCGGTCTCGCCCTCGTCGAGCCCGTCGCGGCGGCCGGGCCCGTCGCCGCCGCTCATGAGAATCATCTGCCGGTCCATGTCCACGCCTAAGATATGGCATCGGGCGAAGCCGCCGCAAGGGACTAAGCCGCCGCCCGTCCCGAAATGAAAACGGCCGCCCCCCGGTGAAGGGAGGCGGCCGCCTTTAAGCACTAACCCTGGAGGAGGGGTGGGTTAGGCCATCAGCTCGTTGACGCGCTCGGCATTGACGCTGGCGCGGTTCGAGATCGGCTGGATCGCCTCACCGGCAAGCTTGACCATCTGCTCGGTCAGCTTCGATGTCTCGGCGACGAACCGGTCGAACGAGGCGCGGGCCAGTTCCGACTGGATCTGAAGATATTCGGTCGGCGACGTCGCGGCGCTGAGCGTCTTGACGTTCTGCGACGCAATCTCGAGACCCTGGCGGCTCGACGCAACAGCGTCCTGGCCGATCGACTTGACGCCGGTGGCGGCGATGCGGCCGGCCTCGACCAGCGCTTCGACATTGGCCTTGGTCAGCTCGCTCAGCTCTTCAGCGGCCTTCTGGCCCTTGGCGGCATATTCCTGGCCCTTGCTGCCGGCATCGGCGAACAGGGTCTGGAAACGATCGGCGCCGGGCATCTGGAAGCCGGCGAACAGCTGGTTGAAATCATACGTCATGGGCGAAATCCTTTCGAACTGGGAAATGGCGGCGGCCGGAGCCGCCTTGGCACGGCGCACCGTCTTGGCGGCGCGCTTGGTGATCTTCTTGACAGCGACCACCTTGGCGGCCGTCTTGCGCGCCTGGCGCTTGGCCGGGGCACGCTTGGCGGTCGCACGCTTGGCGGTCGCCCGCTTGGCGGCAGGACGCTTGGCCTTGGCCACGCGCGCTGTGGCCTTGGCGACGGTGTCGACGACCGCGTTGGCGATCGCCTTGTCGGCCTTGATGACGGCCTGCGTCGCTGAAGCGGCGGTGGCCGGGATGGTGTCGATGTTGGTGTCGTTGGGCACGGTGATAAACTCCTATGTTGCAGTGCACAATAATCCATCGCGCCGATGGTTGCAAGATTATTTGTGCGTTGCAGCATAAAACGCTTTCGGGCTGTGGCTTGACGGCGCCCGTCCGGCCACGGCAAGTGCGGCCATGGCCGACCCCAATGCCCCCCTCGCCAGCCGCCGCCGCGGGCTGTTGATCGTCCTCTCCTCACCGTCGGGGGCGGGCAAGACGACGATCAGCCGGATGCTGCTCGAATGCGACGACGAAATCACGATGTCGGTGTCGGCCACCACGCGCCCGATGCGCCCCGGCGAAGTCGACGGCACCGACTATCACTTTGTCGATGACGCCAGTTTCCAGCACATGGTCGAGGCCGAGGATCTGGCCGAATGGGCCTACGTTTTCGATCATCGCTACGGCAGCCCGAAGGAGCCGATCAAGGACGCGCTCAAGGCCGGACGCGACATATTGTTCGACATCGACTGGCAGGGCACGCAGCAATTGAGCGGTGCGTTCGGGACCGATCTCGTGCGCATCTTCATCTTGCCGCCGTCGTTGAGCGAGCTCGACCGCCGGCTGCATTCGCGGGCGACCGACAGCGACGCGGTCATCGCCGAGCGCATGCGCCGCGCAGCCAGCGAAATCGGCCATTGGGCGGAATATGATTATGTCCTGATCAACGAGGATATGGAGCGCTGCCTCGCCGAGGTGAAGGCGATCGTCGCCGCCGAACGGCTCAAGCGCACCCGCCAGCCCGGCCTCGTCGCCTTCGTCCGCGAACTGGTCGAGCGCCCCTAGCCGAACAGGCCGAGGAAGCGCGCGGCGGCGAGGAATTCGCTGCGCCGCGCATTGAGCGCGATCACCGCTTCGGAATCGCTGCCCCATTCGTCGATCTGCCATTGCTCGTCGACGCTGACCGCCGCCCAGGCGTCCTCGGCGGTCATCGCCCCGTCCGCCACCGCCAGCCCGGCGATGAGCGAGCCGCCGATCGTCACCAGCGGCGCCAACGCGGCGAGATGGAAGGCATCGAAAATCGTCAGTTCATGCGCCAGCCGCCGCACCGTCGCGTCGGGCTGGGGGAAGTGGATCACCCCCGTGCCGGTGACGAAATCCACATCGTAGCGCCGCCGTGCCCAGTCGAGCAGCGGATCCCACGCCGCTGCCTGGCGCTCGACCAGCCGCGGCGGATGGTCGGCGCGATAACATAGCAAGTCGGCCTCGGCGTAGCGGGCGAGCGTCGCGGTGAAGCCAGGCGGATCGGCCGCGACCCGGTCGATCGCGGCGTTGGCGAGGCCGGTCATCGGCATCGATCGCGGATCGACCTCGTCGCTTTGCTCGGCCCACTCGGCGGCGACGGCCTTCGCCAGCGATTCGGTCGGCAAGACCAGCATTGCCCGCGCCGGGGTTCGCACCGGCCGCGCATCGAGCGTGATGCCGTAGGCGCCGCCCTCCTCGACAATCGCGACGTCCGTCCAGAAGCGCTTCATTGATCCTCGTCGGCCCAGCGTTTGCGCAGCCACACCGGGCCAAGCGCCAGCACGATCGTGCCGATCGCCACCAGCGCCGCGCCGCCGATCCGCTCCCCGCCCGGGCGGATCAATGCGGTGAAGCCGATCGTCATCCCCAGCCCGATCATCACCACCGCGGCGATGCGAATCAGGATGAACGCAGTAAACCGCCGTTTCCACTGGGCTTCGTCGGTCACGCGCTTTGCCCCGCCCAGCGCGCCGAGAGCAAGGCGACCTCGGCCGGATCGGCGGCGACCGCGTCGGCCCCTGCGGCGAGCAATTCGTGCTCGTCATGATAGCCCCAGCCCGCGCCGATCGCCCCGCAACCCGCCGCCCCCGCGCAGCCCATGTCCCAGCCGGTGTCGCCGATGAAGATGGTGTGCGCCGGCTCGGTCCCGGCTTCGGCCATCGCCGCCAGCGCCATCGCCGGATGCGGCTTGGACGGGTTGCGGTCGGCAGTCTGGAGGGTGACGAATCGCCCGAGAAGCCCGTGGGCGTCGAGGCAGTGCCGCAGCCCGCGCTCGCTCTTGCCGGTCGCCACCCCGAGCAGCCAGCCGTCGCCCTCAAGCGTGTCGAGCAAGTCGGCGATGCCGTCGTACAGCGGTTCCTCGACGCGCCCGGCCCCGCGCAACGTCGCGAAGGCATCCTTGTAGGTGCTGGCCAGCGCATGGTGGTCGCCGTCGGGCACCAGCATCGCCATCGCTTCGGTCAGGCTCAGCCCGATGACCTTCTTGGTCACGCGGCGCGGCGGGCAATCGAGGCCGTGGGCGGTCAGCGCGCTGCCAAGTGCCGTGTGGATCGCCGCCCCGCTGTCGACCAGCGTCCCGTCGCAATCGAAGATCGCCAGTCGGGTCACTTGCGTCCCCGCGGCGGCGCCTTGCTTGGCGTTTTGCGCGCCGGCGCTTTCTTTCCCGCGGGTTTCTTCCCCGCCACGCCCTTCGCCGCATGGCCGACCGGCGGCCCGTTGCCGCGCGACCGCCGTTCGCCCTTCCGCGCCTTGCGGGCGGTCTTGGCCGCGGCGGCGATGCGCTTGGCCTTGGTCGCCGGCAGCTTGGCCGGATCGGGCGTGTCGAGCGGCATCATGTCGCCGGCGATGGCCTCGAACCCCAGCGTCGCCAGGCTCTCGCGGAAATGGTCGGGCAATTCGGCGGTCAGGTCGATCGGCTTGCCGTCCATCGCATCAACCTTCAGGCGGCGCGCGTGGAGGTGCATCTTGCGGCTGATCCCGCCGGTCAGGAACGCTTCGGCCCCGCCATATTTGGCATCGCCGACGATCGGGTGGCCAATCGCCGCCATGTGCGCGCGCAACTGGTGGGTGCGGCCGGTCAGCGGCTGCAATTCGACCCAGGCGGCGCGGTTGCCGGCGCGGTCGATCATCCGGTAGCGGGTGCGCGCCGGCAGGCCATTGTCCTGGTCGACATGCATCTTCTCGCCGCCGGTGCCCGGTTGCTTGGCGAGCGGGGCGTCGATCTGCCCCTCCTCGAGGCTCGGCACGCCGACCACCAGCGCCCAATAGACTTTCCGCGCGGTGCGGCCGGAAAAGGCCTTGGCGAAATGCCCCGCCGCCCGCGCCGACCGCGCCACCATGAGGACGCCCGAGGTGTCCTTGTCGAGCCGGTGGACCAGCTTTGGCCGGTTGCCGGCTTCGTCGGCCAGCCCGTAGAGCAGCCGGTCGAGGTGCTGGACGGTCTTGGTCCCACCCTGGGTGGCAAGGCCCGGCGGCTTGTTGAGCATGATCCAGTCGCGGCCGCGGCCGATGACCATTTCCTGGACGAATTTCGTCTCGTCGTCGGTCAGCGGCTCGGCGATCCGTTGCGGCCTCGCGCCCGGCCCTTCGGCCGGGGCGGGTTCGGCCGGCGGCAGGCGCAGCACCTGCCCGGTCTCGAGCCGGTCGCCCGGCGTCGCGCGCTTGCCATCGACGCGCAGCTGCCCGGTCCGCGCCCACCGCGACACGGCATTGAAGCTGACGTCGGGCAAGTGCCGCTTGAACCAGCGGTCGAGGCGGATGCCGTCGTCGTCCTCGGCCACGGTGAAGGTGCGGGATGTATCGCTGCTGGAAACGGCCATGCGCGGCCCCTTAGCGCTTCGCCCGCCGTTCGGCCATCGCCCAATAGTCGAACGCGCGCTGCTGCAGCCCGGCGATGAAGCGGGCCGCCTCGGCGCCTTCCCACAACCCGTCATAGCCGTGCGGAGTACCGCCGCCGGCGATCCACCAGCCCTGGCCCGGCAGCCCGTCAGACTGGCGCACGACCAGCACGGCAAGTTCCGGCTCGCCGCGCGCCGCGGCCTCCTCGTCGACCGCGCCCAGAGTCACGCACAAGGCGCGCATCTTGGGACGCGAGAAGCCGTGGCCGAGCAGTTAGAGTAGGTCGGAATAGGTCAACGGATGCCCCGCGGCGGCAGCGGCGACGAGGTGCGCGCGCACTTCGCCCGCATCGCTAATGCTCACGGCGCCGGTTGGTCGGCGACCGGGGTCAGTTCGAACACGTCGAGCTTGCCGCCATCCTGCGGGTACGGGATCACCAGCCGCCAGCGGAACGGCGCGACCCGCTCGAACAGCCCGGCCATGTCGCGCCTGGGATCGTCGCCATAACCCCTCGCTTCCTCTTCGCTGCCGAGCGCGAGGGTGCCGAGGAACACCAGCCGCGTCGCGACATCGTCCTCCCACAGTCGCCCGGCGGGCCGCTGGCTGCCGGTCTGCTTGACGATGGTGAACAGCTCGCCCTCCAGCCCGACGTAGCAGAAGAACGGCTTGAACCGCTCGAACGCCGGGCCCTTCTTGAGGTCGCGGCCCAGCGTGACCAGCCGGCACCGGTAGCTGCCCGGGGTCGGCGCCGGCCGCGCCAGCGCCGCGCCCGGCTTCAGCAACAGGCCTTCCTCGGCGATCGCGTCATGGAAACTGCGCGCTTCGGCCAGCCCGGCGGTCCATGCCGCCGTGACCCGGTCGATGCGCGAGCGGTCGGCGGCGCTGGCGATCGCCTGCCACGCGCTCGATTTGGGATCCTCCTCGACGATCACCGAGGCCTGGCTGCGGGGATGCTTGGGGACGCAGCCCGACACCGCCGCGGCGAGCAGCCCCAGTCCAGCGATCGAGCGCATGATGCGCACCATAAGCCTCCTCATCGACACTTCACGCTCCCCGGTCCGGTCAGCGTGGCAGCCCGCGCCAACGCATGCAACTAACGGACGGTACAGCATCCGCCTTGACTTGTCGTTGGCTGCCTCTAGCCCGCCGCCCAATG
The DNA here is from genome assembly GCA_039929125.1 of Sphingomicrobium sp. Lineage (GTDB taxonomy): Bacteria > Pseudomonadota > Alphaproteobacteria > Sphingomonadales > Sphingomonadaceae > Sphingomicrobium. The sequence goes on along the minus strand of JBDSRV010000050.1, from coordinate 2,559 downwards.
AACGCCGCGCCGCCGCCTCGCCATCCCGCCGCCGCGACCGACCACCGGCGCGCCCGGATCGGGGTCGCCTGCGGCCTGGCGGCCTACACGATGTGGGGCTTCCTGCCGGCCTATTTCAAGCTGCTCGCCAACGTTTCCCCGGTCGACATCGTCGCTCACCGAATTGTCTGGTCGATGCTGTTCCTGGCCGTCGGCGTGAGTCTAGCGGGCGGTTGGCGGGCGGTTGGCACGGCGCTCGCCACGCCGAGCAGCCGGCGCCTGCTCCTGATCACCGCGACGTTGATCGGGACCAACTGGCTGCTCTACGTCTATGCCATCAATTCGGGGCACATCCTGGCCGGCAGCCTTGGCTATTACCTCAACCCCCTGGCCAACATCCTGCTCGGCCGCTTCCTCCTGTCCGAGCGGCTATCGCGGCTGCAATGGGCGGCGGTGGCGCTGGCCGGGGCGGGCGTGGCGGTGCTCATCGCCGGCGCCCTCGACACGCTGTGGATCAGCCTGACCCTGTGCTTCAGCTTCGCGCTCTACGGCCTGCTGAGGAAGCGGGTCACCGCCGATTCGGTGACCGGCCTGACGGTCGAGACGATCTTGCTGTTTCCGCTGGCATTGGGCTGGCTGGCGTTCGGGGCCGGCAGCGGCCGGGCGGTGCTCGGCGCGGGACCGGGGGAGCTCGCCCTGCTGGCCGCTTCGGGCATCCTCTCGACCACGCCGCTGTTGCTGTTCACGGAGGCCGCGCGGCGGCTCAATTACTCGACCGTCGGGATGCTCCAGTTCATCGCCCCGACGCTGCAGTTTCTCCTCGCCGTGTGGGTCTATGGCGAACATTTCACCACCGCCCATGCGATTGCCTTCGCGGCGATTTGGTCGGCGCTGGCGCTCTACGTCAGCGGCTCGATCCGCAAATGGCGGATGCCGTTGCCCGAATGACCGTGCCGGCATAGACTGGTGTCCATGTTGAACCTGGTCTCGCTGATTATCGGCTTCGTCGCGCTGCTGTTGGCCGCTTTGGCCTTCCTGCCTTTGCTCGGCTGGGCCAACTGGCTGATCATCCCGCTGGCGCTGATCGGCGCGGGCATCGGCGCGCTCGGGCTGGGCAAGTCGGGGCGCAACCTCAACCTGTTCGTCATCGTCATCGGCATCATCCGCCTGTCGATCGGCGGCGGCATCCTGTGAACCGCGATCCGCGGGTCGATGCCTATGTGGCGAAAGCCCAGCCGTTCGCGCAGCCGATCCTGAGCCACGTCCGCAATCGGGTCCACGCCATCGTCCCCGACGTCGAGGAAGCGATCAAGTGGGGCATGCCGGCCTACACGCGCGGCGGCGCCATCCTGCTCATCACCGCCGCCTTCAAGGCCCACGCTGCCTTGAACTTCTGGCGCGGCGGGGAGATTGGCGACGGCAGCGCCAAGGCGGGGGCGATGGGCCAGTTGGGCAAGATCGCCTCGCTCGACGACCTTCCCGCCGATCTCGATCACCTGATCGTCGAGGCCGCCCGGCTGGCCGCGCTGGCGCCCGCGCCACGCAAGCCCAAGGCGGCGCCCAAGGCCTCGGCCGATCCGCACCCCGCCTTTGCCGAGGCGCTGGCTGCCAACCCCGGGGCGCAAGCACATTTCGACGCCTTCGCGCCAAGCCACCGACGTGAATATATCGACTGGATAAACAGTGCCAAGCGCGACGAAACTCGTGCTAAACGGATTGCCAGCGCGCTTGACTGGATCGGCCAGGGCAGGAAGCAGAATTGGCGCTACGAACAGTAACCACCGCCCGTCGGCCTGCGTATCATCGCCACCGTCATTGCCTTGGGGGTACGGCAATGGATGACGAGACACAACGGCAATCCGATCGTGTGCCCTTGGGCTGCGATGTCGAATTCCTCCGCCACAGCGACAGCCGCTACCGCGTCGAACTCATCGACCTGTCGCCGCAGGGCTGCCAGATCGCGCCGCCGATCCATGTTCAGCAGGACGAGGGCGTGTGGCTGCGGGTGCCGGGGCTGGAGTCGATCCACGGCCGCGTATGCTGGGTCAAGGAATGGAACGCCGGGGTCGAATTCGACCAGCCGCTCCACGCCGCGGTGTTCGACTTGCTCGTCAAACGCCTGGGCGGCTGATCAGCGGGTTCGCACGTAGCGCCCCGGCGCATCCTCGATCGGTTTCAATTTGCCTTTGCCCGGCACCCGGGCGCCGTCGGCCTTGACCGTCCTGGGCGCGCGCGCTTTCAGCCATTCCGCCCAGTCGGGCCACCAGCTGCCCTTATGCTCGGTGGCCCCGGCGATGAAGGCGTCGAGGGTGGCCGGCGCCGGATCGGCATCGTTGGTCCAATATTGGTATTTGCCGGCCGCCGGCGGGTTGACCACCCCGGCGATATGCCCCGACCCGGCGAGCACGAAGCGCTTCGGCCCCTTGAGGATGTGCATCAGCTTCCACACGCTCGGGCTTGGCGCGATATGGTCCTCTCGCCCGGCCTGGATATAGGCCGGGGTCTCGATCAGGCCGAGGTCGATCGGCACCCCGGCGATCGAGATGCCGCCCGGCTCGACCAATTTGTTCTGGCGGTACA
>JBDSRV010000049.1:0-20221 GCA_039929125.1 Sphingomicrobium sp. | reverse complement strand
CTGCCGAACTTCTTGACGCCGAGGCGCTTCGATTCGGAGTCGCGACCGTTGCGGCTGGAGCCGCCTGCTTTCTTATGTGCCATCGTCTGAGCTCTTACTTCTTCTTGGGCTTGGCAGCGGCTTTGGGGGCCGCCTTCTTGGCCGCGGCCTTAGCAGGTGCAGCATCCTTTGTCGACGCCTTGGCCGCCGGTTTGGGAGCCGGCTTGGCGGCGGGCTTGGCAGCTGGCTTCGCCGGGGCTTTGGCGGCGGCGGGCTTGGCAGCCGGCTTCGCGGCGGGCTTGTCGGCCTGCGGCGCGGCGGCAGCCTTGCTCTCCACCTTGGGCGCGGCGGCCTTGGGCGCGACGGCCTTGGGTTCGGCGGCCTTGGGCGCTTCGGCCTTCTTCTCGGTCTCAGCCTTGGCAGGCTTCGACTTGCCGCCGATCGAGACGATCTCGAGGATCGTATGCTGCTGGCGATGGCCGGCCTTGCGACGGTAATTGTGGCGGCGGCGCTTCTTGAACACCGTGACCTTGTCACCCTTGGCCTGCGCGACAATGCGCGCGCCGACCGTCAGGCCGTTGGTCGACTTGAGGTCCGAGCCTTCGCCGGCCAGCAGGATGTCGGTCAGGTCGATGGTGTCGCCGGCGTCTCCGGCCAGCTTCTCGACGACGATCTTGTCTCCGGGGGCAACGCGATACTGCTTGCCACCCGTGCGCACGATAGCGAACATGGGCCTCATCACTTTCCGTAAGGTATCAATCCCGCACAAGGAAAAGCGCCGTGGCGCACGGCCCCGCGCGGAAAGCGTGCCGCCTATGGAATGCGGGCCAGTCTGTCAACCGCCGCCAGGGGCCGCGCGACCGTCAGCCGCTTAGTGGCGGAGGCCCGGCTTGAGCGTGTAGCGCTGCCCGTCGAACTTCTCGAACATCGTGCCAACGGCGGGGTGGTCGATCTCCTCGGCGTCGTCGTCGAGCACCAGATTCTGCTGGCTGACGTAGGCGACGTAGCTCGACTCGGCGTTCTCGGCGAGCAGGTGGTAGAACGGCTGCTCCTTGGCCGGGCGCAGGTGCACCGGGATCGCCTCATACCATTCGTCCGAATTGGCGAACTCCGGATCGACGTCGAAGATCACACCGCGGAAGTCGAGCAGGCGGTGACGCACCACTTCGCCGATGGTGAAGCGGGCGGCCGCGGACGGCACGGCGGGAGGCGGAATCGACATCGCGTCAATGTAGGGCGCGCGGGCCATCAGGCAAGCGGCAGCACGATCCGCGCCGACAGGCCGGTCGGCTGGCGCGGCAGCAGATCGAGCCGCCCCTGATGGAGCCGGGCAATCGAGTCGACGATCGCCAGGCCGAGGCCGTGGCCGCCATGCTCGGCATTGCGCGAGCGGTCGAGCCGGCCGAACGGGGCGACGGCTTCGGCCAGCCGGTCGGCGGCGATGCCCGGCCCGTCGTCGTCGACCGAGACCACCGCCATGTTGCCCTCGGCGCCGACGTGGACGGCCGCGCCGCCGGCGTAGCGCAAGGCATTGTCGACGAGGTTGGCGAGCGCCCGGCCGAGCGCGGCGCGGTCGCCCGCCACTTGCGGCGCGCCGTCGAGCGCGAGGCGAACCGGCTGATCGGCCGCCAGGTAGCGTTCAACGGTGGCGGCGGCGAGCGCGCCAAGATCGACCGGCTCGCTTCGTTCGGGAGCGCGGCCAAAGCGGGCGAGGACCAGGATATTCTCGAGCTGGCGATGCATGCCCTCGATTCCGTCGACGATGGCGTGGCGGGCGTCCGGCTGCTCGATCGCCTCGGCCTCGATCCGCATCGCGGTCAGCGGGGTGCGCAAGTCATGGCCGATGGCGCCAAGCATGACGTTTTTCTCTTCGATCATCGCCGCGATTCGCTGACCCATGGCATTGAAGCTGTCGATCAGCGCGCGGACGTCGCGCGGGCCCGCGGTGGGCAAGGCGGCCGGGCGGACATCGGCGGGGAAGCCGGCGGCGGCATGGGTCAGCCGGCGCAGGGTCGATCCCGAGCGGCGCAGCAGCAGCAAGGCAGGGACGACGATGATCAGGTAGACGACCACCGCTTGGAGCAGCAGTTCGAGCAGGATCGGCTCCAGCGGCGGGGGCCCCGGCACGCGCACGCTGATCCAGCGGCCATCGTCGAGCTGGGCGGCGAGGTGGATCACGCCCGAGGCGCGGATCCCCCGCCCGCTGCGGACGGCGCGGATGGCGCGCGGGCGAAGCTGGTTGTCGCGGAAGATCTGCGTTGCGCGGGTCTCCGCCGGGGCGAGGCGCTCGGCGTTGGCGGCAATCGGCGAGGTGGCGGTGACCTGTGGCCGGTGGTGAGCGGCGGGGACCGTCGTCGCGGTGGCAACGGGCGCCGCCGGTTCTGGCGCGACCGGCGCGTCGCGATCGGCCAGCGCCAGCGTGGCGAGCTGCTGCGCGGCAGGGGCGATGGCCGCATCGATGCCCGACGCCTGGCGGTTTTCAAGGACGATGGCGACGTTGATCGCCTGGGCCGCGAGGACGCACAAGGCGATCAGCAGCGCCATCTGTCCGGCGAGGGTCAGTCGCCTCACAGCCGTTCGACCTCGGCGGCGAACATATAGCCGCTGCCGTGGACGGTGCGGATCAGGCGCGGCGCCGACGGGTCGCGCTCGATCCGCCGGCGAAGCCGCATCACGGCATTGTCGATCGACCGGTCGAACGGCTCGCCGCGGCGGCCCTGCACCAGGTCGAGCAACTGATCGCGGGTCAGCACCCGTCCGGGCCGCTCGACCAGCGCCAGCAGGAGCCGATATTCGCCCGCGGGCAGGTCGATCTCCTCCTCGCCGCGGCGCAGCAAGCGGGCGCGGGTATCGAGCAGGAACTCGTCGAAACGGTAGCCGTCGGGCTTGTCGCCGACCGGGTGAGCGCCGGACGATTGGGTGCGGCGGAGGACGGCGCGGATACGGGCGACCAACTCGCGCGGGTTGAACGGCTTCACGAGATAATCGTCGGCGCCCATTTCAAGGCCGATGATGCGGTCGATCTCTTCGGCCCGCGCGGTCAGCAGGATGATCGGCAGCGGTCCCGACACGCGGATGAAGCGGGCCAGGCTGAGCCCGTCTTCGCCGGGCATCATGATGTCGAGGATGGCGAGGTGGAAGGCGGCGGCGGGCAGCAACTGGCGGGCGACCGCCGCATCGGCGGCGACGCTGACGCGATAGCCTTCGCGTTCGAGGAAGCGGGTGAGCGGCTCGCGGATCGCCCGCTCGTCCTCGACCAGCAACAGATGGGGTTGGTTCGACATCGCCTGCCCTTCCTGGGCTCAGGCGTTGCACCGGGAGGCGGGCAAGGACAATGGTCCCGCCTCCCGGGCAGATAGCGCGGTGAGGGGTCTAACCGCGCTTGGCGGCGGGCTTGGCGCGCGCCTTGACGTTGGTCCGCGATGCGACCTTGACGTGGTGCTTGTGGCTCCGGGCGGCAATCTTGTGCTCGCGGGCCTCAGCCTTGGCGGCGATGCGGGCCTTCTTGGCGGCGGCCCGGGCTTCGACCTTGTCTTGCCGGGCTTCGGCCTTGGCCGCAACGCGGCTTATCTTGGCCGGCGCCGGGGCCGGTTTGGTGGTGGTGGCGCTGGCGCTGCCGGCGAGGCCGAGCGCGACCAGCGAGGTCAGGATAATGGATTTGCGCATGAGATACTCCTTTGCATGAGCGGCGTGGAGGAACGCCGAACCACTCGCTTTTCGGCGAAGTTCGTCGCAGCCGTATCGCGGCGAGGGGTGAAAAGTGTCGCAGATTGTCGCAAGCGCGGGAGCGGACAAGCGGGCTTTGCAAGCAGGGGAGTGGCTGCTAGAGGCCGCGCCGACCCTCGCCGGCGCTGCCCGGCCAGCACCTTCTAGTCATGCGGAGAGGTGGCTGAGTGGTCGAAAGCACCGCACTCGAAATGCGGCGTGCCTTCACGGGTACCGTGGGTTCGAATCCCACCCTCTCCGCCACTTTCCACCCCGGCCGAGCCGGCCCTACCGCACCCGGATCAGGGCGATCGCGGCGGCCGTGCGGTGCTGGAGCGCAGGACGAGTTGGTGGGGCAGGACATAGTCGCCCTGGGCGTCCTCACCGCCGCGCATGGCGATGAGCGCTTCGCAGGCCTGGCCGATCATCGCCGCGGTCGGTTGCCGGATGGCGGTCAGCGGGGGCACGCTGAAGCGGACGCCGGGCGTGTCCTCGAAGCTGATCAACGACAGGTCGCCGGGGACCGACAGGCCGAGCCGGTTGGCGACGTGGAGCACGGCGAACGACATTTCGTCATTTTCCGAAATGATCGCCGTCGGCCGGTCGTTGGCCTGGAGGAGGTCGCCGACCACGTCGGCGGCGCGCTCGAACTTGAAATCGCCGCGGACGACGATGCCGCCCGATCCGCCACCGTCGCTCGCCATGGTCGCGTCGAAGGCGTCCCGGCGAAGCGCCGAATTGCCGTAGGCGGAGGAACCGGCGAGGAAGGCGATGCGGCGATGGCCGAGGCCGAGCAGGTGACGGGTCGCTTCCTGCGCTGCGCCGGCTTCGTCCATTCGCACGCTGACGCAATGCTGGTGGTCGCGCGAGCCGATCGTCGCGCAGGCGATGCGCCGGTCGGCGAGCAGCGCGACGAGCTCGGCATTCTCGCTGTGCGGCGGGGTCAGGATGACGCCGTCCGGGCGCAGCGCCGACAGCGCGTCGGCGAGCTTGCGCGGGGCAATGCCGGGGCTGGTGTCGATCAGTTCGAACAGCATGTGATAGCCATGCGCCTCGCACGCGGTCATGCCGCCGTAGAGCATCTGGTCGACCCAGTCGTTGCCGCGTCCCGCCTGCCAATTCTCCAGCGTCCGGCCGCGGTCGTTGACGGCGAGGATGAGGTAAGAGCGCCCGCCGCCCATCCGCCGCGCGCTGAGGTTGGGGACGTAGTGCAATTCCTCGATGGCGGCGGCGACCCGTGCGCGCACCGCCGGCTTCACGCTCGGGCTGCGGTTGATCACCCGCGACACCGTCTGGCGCGACACCCCGGCCGCGCGCGCAACGTCTTCGATGGTCACCGGGCCGGCGGTCGGTCGTTCTCCCATGGCTTTGGGACGTAGCACGAAAACAACGGCCGAAAAGACTATTTGGGAACGTTCCCATTTCTGCTAGCTTTAGCGCTCAGGGGCTGGCGGACCGCGCCCGCTTCCGCTGCGTTGCATTGCCAGGAGCGGCGCGGCCGGCGTTAGAGTGCACGGGACCGATGTGACCGCACACTGTTCGCCGGTCCTGTCCGTCGGCAATGGAGGCGCGAGATGACCAGGATCGACCCGCGCATCGCCGCTGTCACCGACCGCATCATCGAGCGCTCGTCGCGGATGCGGCGGCGCTACCTCGACCTGCTGGCGGCGGAGGCCGACCGCGGCATCGCCCGGCCCCGGCTGAGCTGTGGCAATTTCGCCCATGGCTTTGCCGCGGCGGAAGAGGACAAGGACGCGATCCGCCGCTTCGCCGGCCCCAATATCGGCATCGTCACCGCCTACAACGACATGCTGTCGGCGCATCAGCCCTATGGCCGCTACCCGGAGCAGATCAAGATTTTCGCGCGCGAGGCCGGCGCCACGGCCCAGGTCGCGGGCGGTGTTCCGGCGATGTGCGACGGCGTGACCCAGGGCCAGGCCGGCATGGACCTGTCGCTGTTCAGCCGCGACACGATCGCGTTGTCGACCGCGGTGGCGCTCAGCCACGGCATGTTCGAGGGCGTGGCGATGCTCGGTATTTGCGACAAGATCGTGCCCGGCCTGCTCATCGGCGCGCTTCGCTTCGGGCATCTGCCGGCGCTGCTGATCCCCGCCGGGCCGATGCCGTCGGGCCTCGCTAACAAGGAGAAGCAGCGCGTCCGGCAGCTCTATGCGGAAGGCGAGGCAACGCGCGAGGAACTGCTCGCGGCCGAAGCCGCATCGTATCACGGCGCCGGCACCTGCACCTTCTACGGCACCGCCAATTCGAACCAGATGATGATGGAGCTGATGGGCCTGCACATCCCCGGCGCGGCGTTCGTCAATCCGGGCACGCCGCTGCGCACTGCGCTGACCCGGGCCGCGGTGCATCGGCTGGCGGGCCTGGCCAAAGATCGGGCGCGCCCGCTCGGCGAGGTCGTCGACGAGCGCGCGATCGTCAACGCCACGGTCGGGCTGCTGGCGACCGGCGGGTCGACCAATCATGCAATTCATATCCCGGCGATCGCCCGGGCGGCGGGGATCCTGATCGACTGGGAGGACATCGACCGGCTGTCGGGCGCCGTCCCGTTGATCGCCCGGGTCTATCCCAACGGGTCGGGCGACGTGAACGATTTCCACGCCGCGGGCGGCATGGCGTTCGTTACCCGCACCTTGCTCGACGCCGGATTGCTCCATGGCGACGTGGTGTGTGCGGGTGGGGAGGCGCTGGAGGATTATGCGACGAAGCCGCATGTGTCCGATCCCGGCGGCGACCTCGCCTGGAGCGCGGTCAGCGCGTCGTCCGATCCCCTGATGCTCCGCCCCGTCAATGATCCGTTCCTCGAGGATGGCGGGATGCGGCTGGTGGTGGGCAACCTGGGCCGGGCGATCTTCAAGACCAGCGCGGTCAGCCCCGACCGCTGGACGATCGAGGCCGAGTGCGCGCTGTTCGCCGACCAGGACGAAGTGATCGACGCCTTCCACGCCGGCGCATTGGATCGCGACGTGGTGGTGGTCGTCCGCTTCCAGGGGCCGCGCGCGACGGGGATGCCCGAACTCCACAAGCTCACCCCCTTGCTCGGGGTGCTCCAGGACAAGGACCATCGCGTTGCGCTGCTCACCGACGGGCGGATGTCGGGCGCGAGCGGCAAGGTGCCGGCGGCGATCCACTGCTCGCCCGAAGCGCTCGGCGGCGGGCCATTGTCGCGGTTGCGGGCGGGCGACCGTATCAGGCTGTGCGCCAACCGCGGGCTGCTCGAGGTGGTCGATGTCGACCTGGCGTCGCGCCAACCGGCCCCGTCGCCGCCGCCGCCGATCGGCACCGGGCGGGAATTGTTCGCCTTCATGCGGCAGGGCGCGGACCCGGCCGAGCGCGGGGCGTCGGCGATGCTCGACGCGATGGAGATGGACGAATGAGCCGGACGATCGCCGTCGCCGACATCGGCGGCACCCACGCCCGCTTCGCCCTTGCCGATATCGACCGCGGGCGGGTGGTGTCGCTCTGCGATGCGGTGATCATGAAGACCGCCGAGCACGCCAGCTTTCAGATCGCCTGGCAGCAGTTCGGCCGGATGATCGGCCGCGAGTTGCCCGACGCCATCGGCATCGCCTTTGCCGGCCCGGTCGGCGGCGACTTGTTGAAGCTGACCAACAACCCGTGGGTCATCCGCCCGGCGCTGATGGAAGAGAAACTCGGCGTCTCAAGCTTCCGCATCGTCAATGATTTCGGCGCCATCGGCCACGCCATTGCCGGCCTTGGCGATGAGTGGTTCGATCCTCTGGCCGGCCCCGACGGCCCGCTGCCGACGCTGGGCGTGATCAGCATCGTCGGTCCCGGCACCGGGCTTGGCGTCGCCCAGCTGCTGCGCACCGACCACGGCTACCATCTCATCGAAACCGAAGGCGGGCATATCGACTTCGCGCCGCTCGACAGCCTCGAGGATCAGATCCTCGCCATCCTCCGGCGGACGCTGCGCCGGGTGTCGGTCGAGCGCATCGCCTGCGGGTCGGGGCTCGCCAACCTCTACCAGGCGATCGCCGCAATCGAGGGCAAGGCCGTGGCCCAGGTCGAGTCCAGGCAAGTGTGGGACTGGGCGCTCAACGGCGACGACCCGCTGGCGGCGGCGGCGCTCGACCGCTTCTTCCTTTCGCTCGGCGCGATCGCAGGCGATTTCGCGCTCGCCCACGGTGCCAATGCGGTGGTGATCGCGGGCGGCCTCAGCTATCGCATCCGCGACCGGTTCGCCGCGTCGGGCTTCGCCGAGCGGTTCCTAGCCAAGGGCCGGTTCGAGCGGCGGATGGAGACCATCCCGGTCAAACTGGTCAACCACCCCGAACCGGGCCTCTATGGCGCGGCGGCGGCCTTTGCGGAGCAGAACCGGTGACGATCGACGACATCATGCGCCGCGCGCCGGTGATCCCCGTGCTGGTCCTCGACGGGCGGATCGATCCGGTCGCGCTGGCCGAGACGTTGGTCGAGGCCGGCCTACCGGTGATCGAGGTGACACTCAGGACTCCCGGCGCGCTCGACGCCATCCGCGCCATGGCCGGGGTGCCGGGCGCGATCGTCGGCGCCGGCACCGTGCTCAACCCGGTGACGCTGGGCGCGGCGATCGACGCCGGGTCGCGCTTCATCGTCGCCCCCGGGCTGACCGAGCCGCTGGGGCGCGCCGCGATCGCCAGCGGCATCCCGTTCCTGCCCGGGGTGGCGAGCGCCGGCGACATCATGCGCGGCCTCGACCTTGGCCTCGACCGGTTCAAATTCTTCCCCGCCGTCGCCGCCGGCGGTCTGCCCGCCTTGAAGGCGCTGGCGGCGGTGTTCGGCGATGTGCGCTTCTGCCCGACCGGGGGGATCGCGGCGGCTACTGCGCGCGACTGGTTCGCCCACCCCGCCGTGACGTGTGTCGGCGGCAGCTGGATGGTCCCCGCGGGCGCCGACCTTGCCACCGTCGCCACCCTCGCCCGCACCGCCGCTGCCCTGGCCTGAGGCATAAAGAAACCGGCGACATGCCGCCTTGCAAAGCGGAACTTCCACCGGTAGAGGCGTGTTTCACTGTTACAGCACGATGGAACAACATGACCTCTGTGACTTCTTCCCTTGAGCCGCGCCGGGCGCTGGTCGAGCCGCTGGCCGAGGCGTTGGCCTTGCTGCGCGATGCCGGCGAAGCGCGCGAACTGCTGGCCGACCTCTGCACCCCCGCCGAGATCGCCTCGCTGGCCGAGCGCTGGCACGTCGCGCAATTGCTCGACGCCGGCGGGATGACCTATCGCGAGATCCACGACGCGACGGGCGTCAGCACGACCACCATCGTGCGGGTCGCGCGCTTCCTGCGTCAGGAGGGCAATGGCGGGTACCGGCGCCTGCTCGACCGGACCCGAGAGGGCGGCCGATGACCCCCGACCGCGACCGGCTGCACATCGCCATCCAGAAATCGGGGCGATTGTCCGACCAGAGCCGCGATTTGCTCAAGGGCGCCGGGCTCAAGCTCAGCCAGGGCGGCAAGAACCATTTGACCGCGCGGGCCGAGAATTTCCCGCTCGACCTGATGTTCGTCCGCGACGACGACATCCCGACGTTCGTCGCCGACGGCGTGTGCGAGCTCGGCATCGTCGGGCAGAATGTGCTTCGCGAATATCAGCTCGGCGAGGGCGAAAAGCGGATCGAGGAAGTGGCCCGTCTGGGCTTCGGCCGCTGCAGCCTGAAGATCGCCGCGCCCGACACATTGGAGGGGTTCAGCCTGTCGATGCTGCAGGGTCAGCGCATCGCCACCAGTTACCCGCGGCTGCTCGGCGAGTTCCTGGAGCGCGAAGGCATCGCCGCCGAGGTGGTGACGATGCGCGGCGCGGTCGAACTGGCGCCGCGGCTCGGCATCGCGCGCTTCATCTGCGACCTCGTGTCGACCGGCGCGACGCTTGAGGCCAACGGGCTCGTCCCGGTCGCCGACGTGTTCGACAGCGAAGCGGTGGTGATCCGCACGCTCAAGCCGATCGACGCGGGCCATGCCGACAAGGCGCGCGCGCTGCTGACCCGCATCGACGGCGTGATCGCCACTGCGGAAAGCAAATACATCGTCCTCAACGCACCCGAAAGCGCGCTTCCCGCGATCACCGCGATCCTGCCGGGCGCCGAAGCGCCGACGGTGATCCCGCTGGTCGGGCGGCCGGGGCAGGTGGCGGTGCAAGCGGTGTGCCAGGAATCGGTGTTCTGGGAGACGCTGGAGCGGTTGAAGGCGGCCGGCGCGTCGGCGATCCTGGTGATGCCGATCGAAAAGATGATGCTGTGATGCAGCGCTTCACCTGGAGCGACGTCGGCCAACGCGGCGCGGCTTTGGCCCGGCCCGGCGGGCGCGACGATGCGGCGCTGATCGACGCGGTGCGGGCGATCAGCGGGGACATCCGCGCGAGGGGCTGGAAGGCGCTGTGCGAGCAGGCGCTGCGGATCGACCGCGCGGCGCCCGAACTGGTGGCCGTCGCGCCGTTTGCGGCCGAGGCGCGGCGGACGATATCGGCCGAGGCGCGGGACGCGATGGCGCTCGCCTGCGCCCATGTCGAAGCCTTCCACCGCGCCACCTTGCCCAGGGATGTGGAGGTCGAGACCTTCCCCGGCCTCACGGTGGCCAAGCAATGGCGGCCGCTGGCGAGCGTCGGGCTGTACGTGCCCGGCGGCAAGGCGGCGTTGTTCTCGACCCTGCTGATGCTGGCGATTCCGGCGCGGGTAGCCGGCGTCGGTCGGCTGACGGTAGTTACTCCGCCGCGCCCGGGCGGCGGGCTCGACCCGGCGGTGGCGCTGGCGGCCGAAGCGTGCGGCATCGAGGCGATCTGGACCGTCGGCGGGGCGCAGGCGATCGCCGCGCTGGCGTTCGGCGCGGGCGATATCACGCCGGTCGACCGCATCTGCGGGCCGGGCAACGCCTGGGTGTCGGCGGCCAAGGCATTGGTGTCGTCGCTGCCGGGCGGGCCAGGGATCGACCTGCCCGCCGGTCCGTCGGAGCTGATGGTCATCGCCGACGACAGCGCCGATCCGGCGACCGTGGCCGCCGACCTCCTCAGCCAGGCCGAGCATGACCGCGAGGCGCAGGTGCTGCTGGTATCGCCGTCGGCGGCGTTAATCGACGCGGTCGAAGCGGCGCTTGAGGCCCAGGCGGCGGCGATGGGCGGTGCCTATGCGGCGGCGCGGGCGATTTGCTGCGCCGACCTCGATGAGGCGGTGGCTATCGCCAATGCCTACGCACCCGAGCATCTGAGCCTGGCGACCGATGCCGCTGATGCGCTGGTTTCACGGATTTCGAGCGCGGGCGCGATCTTCGCCGGTCATGCCGCGGCGGAGAGCTTTGGCGATTATCTCGCCGGGTCGAGCCACGTCCTGCCGACCGACGGCGCGGCGCGGTTTACCGGCGGCGTATCGACGCTGACATTCATGAAGGCGATCACGGTGCAGTCGGTGTCGCGTGACGCCGCCGCGAGGCTCGCCGCGCCGGCGGCGCTGCTGGCCCGGCTCGAAGGACTCGAGGCGCACGCCCGAGCCGCCGAGGCGAGGGCCGCGGCATGAGCATTGCCGAGCGCCTCGCCCGCCCCGAAATCCTCGCGCTGCCGCCGGTCGACATCGCCGGCGCGCCGCTGCCCGGCACCGTCCGCCTCGACGCCAATGAGAATCCTTATCTGCCGCTGGTGGCGGGTCAGGCGGGGATCAACCGCTACCCCGAGCCGCAACCGGCCCAATTGCGCCAGCGGCTGGCCGACCTTTACGGCGTCGCGCCCGAAGCCCTGTGGGCGACGCGCGGCAGCGACGATGCCATCGACCTGTTGATGCGCGCCTTCTGCCGGCCGGGCGAGGACAGCATCGGCATCGTCGAGCCGACCTTTTCCGCTTACGCCCAATTCGCCCGGATCCAGGGGGCGAAGATCGTCAGCGCCCGGCTCGGCCACGGGTTCGAGTTCAATGCTGACGCGGTAATCGCGGCGATGCGGCCGTCGGCGCCCAAGCTGCTGTTCCTGTGCACTCCCAACAACCCGACCGGCACACCGGTACCGGGGGACGACGTACGGCGCATTGCCGCCGCCTTGCCCGACACGTTGGTCGTCGCCGACGAAGCCTATGGCGAGTTTACCGACGCGCCGAGCTTGGCGGCGGAAGCCGGTGCGATTCCCAACCTCGTCGTGCTGCGGACGTTGTCCAAGGCCTATGGACTGGCGGGCGCGCGCGTCGGCTGCCTGATCGCGGCGCCCGACGTGGTCGCGATGACGGCGCGGGTGTCGCCGCCATACCCTTTGCCCTCGCCATCGATTGCCGCCGCGCTCGATGCGCTCGGGCCGGAGCGGATGCCGGTCCATGCCGAGCGGGTGCGGCGCTTGCTCGCCGACCGGGCGATGCTGGCCAATGGCCTCGCCCAGGCCCCGGCCGTCATTGCGGTGCGCGAAGGCGGCAACTTCCTGTTCCTCAAGGTCGCGGATCCAGCCGACCTCGCCCGGCGCCTCGCCGCCGCCGCGGTGCGGGTGCGGTTCCGCCCCAATGCGGCGCCGGGCGGGGTGCGGGTGACGGTCGGTACCGAGGCCGAGAACCAGGCCCTGCTGGCGGTGTTCGGGCTGGCCACGGAGGCGCGGCCATCGCGCCGCGCCGAGGTCATCCGCGACACCAGGGAAACGCGGATCGCGCTGAGCCTCGACCTCGATCGCGCCGAGCCGCGGCGGATCGACAGCGGCATTCCTTTTTACGACCATATGCTCGACCAGGTCGCCAGCCACGGCGGCTTCAGCCTGGTGCTGGCGTGCAGCGGCGACCTGGCGATCGACCCGCACCACAGCGTCGAGGACATTGCCATCGCGCTCGGAACCGCGCTCCGCCAGGCGCTCGGCGACAAGCGCGGGATCGGCCGCTTTGGCTTTGCCCTGCCGATGGACGAAACCCGCGCCGAGGTGCTGATCGACCTGTCGGGGCGGCCGTTCGCGAAGTTCGACGGGACGTTCGACACGCCGGCGGTAGGCGGGCTGCCGACCGAGATGGTGCCGCACATCTTCCGCAGCCTCGCCGACAGCCTGGGCGCGGCGATCCACGTCACGGTCGAGGGCGACAATGATCATCACAAGGTCGAGGCCTGCTTCAAGGCGTTCGGTCGGGCGTTGCGGGCCGGGCTGGCACTCGAAGGCGGGCGCGACGCGCTGCCCTCGACCAAGGGCGTGTTGTGAGCGCGCTGGCGATCCTCGACCTTGGCTATGGCAACACCGATTCGATCCGCCTCGCCTTCCAGCGGCTGGGGGTCGAGGCCGAGTTGGTCGGCGATGCCAAGCGGGCCGAAGCGGCCGAGCGGCTGGTGCTTCCCGGCGTCGGGGCGGCGGGGTTCGCGATGGCGCAATTGAGCGCGCGCGACCTGGTCGATCCGCTCAGGCGGCGAACGCGGCCGACGCTGGGCATCTGCCTGGGCATGCAATTGCTGTTCGACGCGAGCGACGAGGCCGACACGGACTGCCTCGGCTTGCTGCCGGGACGGGTGATGGCGATGACCGCCGCGCCCGGCTTCCCGGTGCCGCACATGGGCTGGACCAAGGTCGAGAAGGTCGCTGACGGCCTTGGCCTCAGGCAAGGCGACCATGTGTATTTCGCCCACGGCTTCGCCTGCCCCGATGGGCCGGCGACGGCGGCGGTGGCGCGCTATGGCGCGGCGGTGATTCCGGCGGCGCTTCGGCAGGGACCTTTGTGGGGCGCGCAATTCCATCCCGAGCGCTCGTCCGCGGCGGGCGCGACCTTCCTGAAGGCGTTCCTTGCGGCATGATCCTGCTCCCGGCCATCGACCTCATCGGCGGGCGCTGCGTCAGGCTGGCGCAAGGCGATTTCGCGCGCGAGACACGCTATTCGGATGATCCGGCGGCGGCGCTCGCCGGGTTCGCGGAAGGCGGGGCGAGCGAGGCGCATCTCGTCGACCTCGACGGCGCCCGGGCGGGGGCGCCGCGCCAGCACGAATTGCTCGCCAGCCTCGCCCGGCAATCGCCGCTCAAGCTGCAAGTCGCGGGCGGGTTTCGCACCGCCGATCAGGTCGAGGCGTTGCTCGATGCCGGGGTCGAGCGGGTGGTGATCGGCAGCCTCGCGCTGGCTGACCCCGACGCCTTCTCGGCGATGCTCGAGCGGTTCGGGGCGGAGCGGCTGACGCTGGCGCTCGACGTTCGGCTCGAGGACGGCCGGGCGATGGTCGCGACCCACGGCTGGGCCGAAGGGTCGGGCAGGACGCTCGATGAAGTCCTCGGGCAATTCCCCGCCGTTCGCCACCTGCTGGTCACCGACATCGCCCGCGACGGGATGCTCAGCGGACCCAATGTGGCGCTGACGAACAGCATCGTCACGATGCATCCCGGGGTTGCCCTGCAGGCCTCGGGCGGAGTCGCCGATGTTGCCAACCTCACCGCCCTCCTCGATGCCGGCGCCGCCCGGGCGATCGTCGGCAAGGCGATCTGGGAAGGGCGCTTCACCGTCGCCGAAGGGGTCACGCATGCCCGCGGCTAGGATTATCCCGTGCCTCGACGTCGCCGACGGGCGGGTGGTCAAGGGCGTCCATTTCAAGGACCACCGCGACATCGGCGACATCGTCGACCATGCCTTGCGCTACCGCGACGAGGGCGCCGACGAACTGGTGTTCTACGACATCACCGCCAGCGCCGACGGGCGCAGCCTCGACACTGGCTGGGTGCGGCGGGTGTCGGCGGTGCTCGACATCCCGTTCGCCGTGGCGGGGGGCATCCGCGATGTCGCCACCGCCGCCGCCTGCCTGTCGGCCGGGGCGGACAAGGTCAGCATCAATTCGCCCGCGCTCGAACGGCCGGCGCTGATCGCCGAACTCGCCGAGGCGTTCGGGCGGCAATGCGTCGTGCTCGGCATCGACAGCCTGCGCGGCGCCGATGGCCGGCTGACGGTCAAGCAATATACGGGGCGGCCCGAAGCGACCCAGGACGCGGGGCGCGAGACGATCGCCTGGGCGCGCGAGGCGGCGGCGCTCGGCGCCGGCGAAATCGTGCTCAACTGCATCGATCGGGACGGGGTCCGCCAGGGCTATGACGTCGAGCAGGTTGCGGCGCTGGTCGCCGCGGTCGACGTGCCGGTGATCGCCTCGGGCGGGGCGGGGGAGATGGCGCATTTCGCCGCCGCCTTCGCCGCCGGGGCGAGCGGGGCGCTGGCGGCGAGCGTGTTCCACGACCACAGGATCGCGATCCCGGCGCTCAAGGATTATCTGGCGGGCGAAGGCTATGAGGTGCGGCGATGATTGATCCGGACAGGCTCGACTGGGCCAAGATGGACGGGCTGCTGCCCGCGATCGTGCAGGACGCCGCGTCGGGCGAAGTCCGGATGCTCGGCTACATGGACCGCGCCGCGCTCGAGGCGACGCTGCGCGACCACCTGGTCACCTTCCACAGCCGCTCGCGGGGCGGCCCGTGGCGCAAGGGCGAGACGAGCGGCAATTTGCTGGCGCTGGTCGAGGTGCGGGCCGACTGCGACCGTGATGCCTTGCTGGTGTTGGCGCGGCCGAAGGGGCCGACCTGCCACCTCGGCACGTCAAGCTGCTTCGGGGACGACGGCGCGCCGGGGGTCGGCTTCGTCGCCGAGCTTGCCGCGATTATAACCGAGCGCGCGGGGGCCGAGCCGGCAACCAGCTACACCGCCCGGCTGATGAGCGAAGGCGTCAAAAGGATCGCGCAGAAGGTCGGCGAGGAGGGGGTCGAGACGGCGCTCGCCGCGGTCGCCGGCGATCCTCAGGAATTGACCGCCGAAGCCGCCGACCTGGTCTACCATTTGAGCGTGCTGCTCGAAGCCGGCGGATCCTCGTGGGAAGCGGTGATGGCCGAGCTGAAGCGCCGTCACGCGCCGAGCAGGGCAACCGCTTCGTCGTAGAGCGCGCGGCTGGCCGCCGCGACCACTTGGCCGGGCGCGAAATCATCGCCGCCATGCCAGTCGCCGATATGCCCCCCGGCGCCGCGCACAATGGCAACCAGCGCGTCATAATCATGCGACTTGAGTCCGCTTTCGACGACCAGGTCGAGGTCGCCGGTCGCGATCCGCGCATAGGCCAAAGCGTCGAGGCCGTAGCGGGTGACTCGCGCGGCGCCGCGAACCCGATCGAAGGCGGTCAATTCGCTGGCGGAGAAGAGCGTCGGGTCGGTCGTCGACAGGCGGGCCTGGGCGATCGATCGGCAGCCGCTTGACCGCACCGGCTCGCCATTGCGCCAGGTCTCGCCGCCGACCGCGACCAGCGTTTCCCCGAGCGCCGGCAGGTCGATCATCCCGGCGATGTGGCGCCCCCGGTCGAGCAGGCCGACCAGCACCGCCCAGCTCGGCAGGCCGCAGATCAAGGCGCGGGTGCCGTCGACCGGGTCGATGCTCCAGCGCAGCGCCGCGTCGGCGCGCTCGACGCCATATTCCTCGCCCGCTAGGCCGTGGTCCGGAAAGCGGGCGGCGATCGCCGCGCGCAGGGCGCGCTCCGCCGCGCGGTCGGCTTCGGTGACGGGGTCATAGCCATCCGCCGCCTTGTTGTCGGCGACTAGTCCCGCCAGCTCGGCGGCGATGGCCGAACGGGCGATGGTCGAAAGCTCGGCGAAGAAGGGACGGTCCATCGCGTTTCCAAAGCAGCATGCCCCGCCGCAGGCAAGGCTGATCGGCTTCGGTGTCGGCCGCAAAAAAAGCCAATTGGCGGGAACCGGACGGCCCTTCGCGGTTTTCCGTAGACGGGGGGAGTGCATGCATCGCTCCCGCAAGTCGGTCGGTTGAGAGGTGCGCAGTGAACAAGCAAAGCCCGCGTTCGGATTTCGGGGTTAGCCGCAGGGATTTGATCACCGCACTGCGGCGATTGCGACGCGGCGACTTCACGGTCCGCCTGTCCGAGGACGGCCCCGATGCGGACAATGAAATCGCCATGCTGTTCAATGAGGCGGTCGGCCTCAACCAGCAGATTACCGAGGAATTCGAGCGGCTGTCCAAGGTCGTCGGCAAGGAAGGCAAGATCGGCCACCGCGCCAAGGTGCGCGGCGCGACCGGCGGCTGGGACACCAAGCTGCGCGCATTCAACGACCTGATCGACGACATGGTCCAGCCGATCACAGAGGTGGCGCGGGTCATCGGATCGGTCGCCAAGGGCGATCTGTCGCAGTCGATGGCGGTCGAGATCGACGGGCGCGCGCTGAAGGGGGAATTCCTGCGCATCGGCAAGGTCGTCAACACGATGGTCGAGCAGCTGGCGTCTTTCACGTCCGAAGTGACGCGCGTCGCGCGCGAGGTTGGCACCGAAGGCAAATTGGGCGGGCAGGCCCAGGTGCGCGGGGTCGCCGGGACGTGGAAGGACCTCACCGACAACGTCAATCTGATGGCCGCCAACCTGACCGGCCAGGTGCGCAATATCGCCGACGTGACCACCGCCGTCGCCCGCGGCGACCTGTCGAAGAAGATCACCGTCGACGTGAAGGGCGAAATCCTCGCGCTCAAGAATACCATCAACACCATGGTCGATCAGTTGAACGGGTTCGCCAGCGAAGTGACGCGCGTTGCGCGCGAGGTCGGTACCGAGGGCAAATTGGGCGGGCAGGCGCGCGTCGAAGGCGTTGCCGGCACGTGGCGCGACCTCACCGAAAACGTCAACTCGATGGCCGCCAACCTGACCGGCCAGGTCCGCAACATCGCCGAAGTGACGACCGCGGTCGCGTCGGGCGATCTGTCGAAGAAGATCACGGTCGACGTGAAGGGCGAAATCCTCGAGCTCAAGAACACCATCAACACCATGGTCGACCAGCTCAACGGCTTCGCCAGCGAAGTGACGCGCGTCGCGCGCGAGGTCGGTACCGAAGGCAAATTGGGCGGTCAGGCGGCAGTCCCCGGGGTCGCCGGCACGTGGAAGGATTTGACCGATAACGTCAATCTAATGGCCGACAATCTTACCGGACAGGTTCGCAACATTGCCGAGGTGACGACCGCGGTGGCGTCCGGCGACTTGTCGAAGAAGATCACGGTGGATGTGAAGGGCGAGATCCTCGAGCTCAAGAACACCATCAACGTCATGGTCGATCAGTTGAACGGCTTCGCGTCGGAAGTGACCCGCGTCGCGCGCGAGGTCGGCACCGAGGGCAAGCTCGGCGGCCAGGCCGCGGTGCCTGGTGTCGCCGGGACCTGGGCCGACCTGACCGACAACGTGAACTTGATGGCCGCCAACCTGACGGGCCAGGTGCGCAACATTGCCGAAGTCACGACCGCCGTCGCCCGCGGCGATCTGTCGAAGAAGATCACGGTCGAGGTGAAGGGCGAAATCCTCGAGCTCAAGAACACCATCAACGTCATGGTCGATCAGCTCAACAGCTTCGCGTCCGAAGTGACGCGCGTGGCGCGCGAGGTCGGGACCGAGGGCCGGCTCGGCGGGCAGGCGCAGGTCGAGGGCGTCGGCGGGACGTGGAAGGACCTCACCGACAACGTCAACGCCATGGCCGGCAACCTGACCGGCCAGGTTCGCAATATCGCCGAAGTGACGACCGCAGTGGCCAGGGGCGATCTGTCGAAGAAGATCACGGTCGAGGTGAAGGGCGAAATCCTCGAACTCAAGGACACCATCAACGTGATGGTCGATCAGCTCAATTCGTTCGCCTCCGAAGTGACGCGGGTGGCGCGCGAAGTCGGCACCGAGGGCCGGCTCGGCGGCCAGGCGCAGGTCGAGGGCGTCGGCGGGACGTGGAAGGACCTGACCGACAACGTCAACGCCATGGCCGCCAATCTGACCGGCCAGGTCCGCAACATCGCCGAGGTCACCACCGCCGTCGCGCTCGGCGACCTGTCGAAGAAGATCACCGTCGACGTGAAGGGCGAAATCCTCGAGCTCAAGAACACCATCAACACCATGGTCGATCAGCTCAACGGCTTTGCCAGCGAAGTCACCCGCGTCGCCAAGGAAGTCGGCACCGAGGGCAAACTGGGCGGCCAGGCACAGGTTCCGGGAGTCGCCGGCACCTGGGCCGATCTCACCGAAAATGTGAACTCGATGGCCGCCAATTTGACCGGCCAGGTGCGCAACATCGCCGACGTGGCCACGGCGATCGCGCGCGGCGATCTGTCGCGCAAGATCACGGTCGACGTGAAGGGCGAGATCCTCGAGCTGAAGAACACCCTCAACACCATGGTCGATCAGCTGAACGCCTTCGCCTCCGAGGCGTCACGCGTGGCCCGCGAGGTCGGTACCGAAGGCAAGCTGGGCGGACAGGCGCAGGTGCCCGGCGTCGCGGGGACGTGGAAGGATTTGACCGACAACGTCAATCTGATGGCCGACAATCTGACCGGCCAGGTACGCAACATCGCCGAAGTCACCACCGCCGTCGCCTCGGGCGATTTGTCGAAGAAGATCACGGTCGATGTGAAGGGCGAGATTCTCGAACTCAAGAACACGATCAACGTCATGGTCGACCAATTGAACGGCTTCGCCTCCGAGGTGACGCGCGTGGCGCGCGAGGTGGGTACCGAGGGCAAGCTGGGCGGCCAGGCGCAGGTGCCGGGCGTCGCGGGCACCTGGGCCGATCTGACCGACAATGTGAACCTGATGGCGGCGAACCTGACCGGCCAGGTGCGCAACATCGCCGAAGTGACCACCGCCGTGGCGCGCGGCGACCTGTCCAAGAAGATCACCGTCGATGTGAAGGGCGAGATTCTCGAGCTGAAGGACACCATCAACGTGATGGTCGACCAGCTCAATGGCTTCGCTTCCGAAGTGACGCGCGTGGCGCGCGAAGTGGGCACCGAGGGCAAATTGGGCGGGCAAGCGCAGGTGCCGGGAGTCGCGGGCACCTGGGCCGACCTCACCGACAATGTGAACCTGATGGCGGCGAACCTGACGGGCCAGGTGCGCAACATCGCCGATGTGACGACCGCCGTGGCGCGCGGCGACTTGTCCAAGAAGATCACCGTCGATGTGAAGGGCGAGATTCTGGAGCTGAAAAATACCATCAACACGATGGTCGATCAGCTCAACTCGTTCGCCTCGGAAGTGACGCGCGTGGCGCGCGAGGTCGGCACCGAAGGCAAGCTCGGCGGTCAGGCGCAGGTGCGCGGCGTGGCCGGTACGTGGAAGGATCTGACCGACAACGTCAATCTGATGGCCGACAATTTGACCGGCCAGGTGCGCAACATCGCCGAAGTCACCACCGCGGTGGCGTCGGGCGATCTGTCCAAGAAGATCACCGTCGACGTGAAGGGCGAAATCCTCGAGCTGAAGAACACGATCAACGTCATGGTCGATCAATTGAACGGCTTTGCGTCGGAAGTGACGCGCGTGGCGCGCGAAGTCGGCACCGAAGGGCGATTGGGCGGGCAGGCCAAGGTCGAGGGCGTTGGCGGAACGTGGGCCGACCTGACCGACAATGTGAACTTGATGGCGGCGAACCTCACCGGCCAGGTGCGCAACATCGCCGAAGTGACCACTGCTGTTGCGCGCGGTGATCTGTCGAAAAAAATCACCGTCGAGGTCAAGGGCGAAATTCTCGAACTGAAGGACACGATCAACGTGATGGTCGATCAGCTCAACTCGTTCGCCTCGGAAGTGACGCGCGTGGCGCGC
>JBDSRV010000048.1:0-25783 GCA_039929125.1 Sphingomicrobium sp. | reverse complement strand
TCGATCGTGCGCCACGGACGAAGGGAAGACATGAGCGCGATATAGGGGTTACCGGCGGCGTTGGGAATTGCCGCCGTGATTTCAGCGCTTTCGCTTGACGAACGCAGCGACCGCGGTGGCCACCGCGGGGTCGATGGCGAGCTTGGCGTCGGCATAGGTGGCGAGGTTGGCGGCGCGGTCGTCGGCCTTGGCCGGTTTCCATAGATGGTTGACCCCGGGGACGACGACCAGGGTCGCATCGGGCCGTGCCGCGGCGAGCGCCTTGGCGTCGGCCAGGCGTACCTGAAGGTCGGCATCGCCCTGGACGATCAGCATCGGCAGCTTCGTCGACGCGGCCAGCTTCGCCGGGTCGGTACGCATCAGGTCGGTGAGGAAACCTTGCACCGCCGGGTTGAACAAGGAGGCGAGCGGCGCGGGGACGGTCGCGGGATCGACCTTGCTGCCTTTCTCGAGCGTGGCGATGGCGGTTTCGGTCGCAGCCATCATCGCCGGCGGGAGCTGCGGCTTGAGTTGCTCGCGCAGCAAGGCGCCAAGCGGCCGGCCGGGCGAGGCGAGCAGGACCAGCCCGCAAATCCCCTTCGGCTTCTGCGCCGCGAGCAAGGCGACGAGGCCGCCCTCGCTATGCCCGGCGAGCCACACGCACGGCTTGCCGCGCTGTTTCATCAGCGCCGCCCAGCCGGCGATGTCGGTCGCGTAATCGGTCAGACGGACGGCGTTGGCATCGGCGATGGCCGCCTTGCTACCGAACATGCCGCGCTTGTCGATCAGCAATGTCGCGACGCCCTTGGCCGCGAGCTGGTCGGCGAGCTGGCGATAGACGCCGCCCTTGACGCCCAGCGGATTATCGCCGTTGCGATCGGTCGGGCCCGATCCGGGGATCAGGATCAGCGCCGGGGCATGATGGCCGGGATCGATCAAGGTCCCGGCCAGCGGTCCCTTGGGCCCGGGGATGGTGACTTCGGCGGCGGCGATGGCTGCCGCGACGGCAATGGCAATCAGGGTCATTCTTGGTCTCCTCCCCAGCGCCAGCGCCAGCCACCCTTGGTGGTCCACGCGGCGATCAGGACATAGAAAAGCACGGCGGGCACGACGATGGCGAGCGCCCGAAGGTCGTTATTGCCGAACAGGTGGTAAGCGAGGACGATCAGCGCGATCAGCGCCACGCTGACGGCCCAGCCCTGCCACGCGATCGGCAAGCCGGTGCCCAGCCCGTAGCGCCGCGGCGCAAACCATTCGGGGCGATCGCTCATCATTCCACTCCCTTGGCGGGCCGGCCACGCTTGACCGGGGTCGGCGCCGACAGCTTGATCCCGCGGGCCTTCAACGCTTCGCGCAGCAGGCATTCGACCTGGGCGTTGGCCGACCGCAGGTCGGTCGCCGCCAGCCGCTCGACCGTCGCCCAAAGGGCGGGATCGACCCGAAGCGGGAATGCCTTGCGCGCGTCGCCCATGGTCGCCGCTTACTGGTACAGGCTGCCGGTGTTGACGACAGGCTGGGTGTCGCGCTCGCCGCACAGCACGACCATCAGGTTCGACACCATCGCCGCGCGCCGTTCATCGTCGAGATGGACGACATTCTTTTCCGACAATTGTTCGAGCGCCATTTCGACCATCCCGACCGCGCCTTCGACCAAGGTCTTGCGCGCCGCGACCACGGCCTGTGCCTGCTGGCGGCGGAGCATCGCCCCGGCGATTTCCTGCGCATAGGCAAGGTGGGTGAAGCCGCATTCGTCGACGGTGATTCCGGCAACCGCGAGTCGCGCCTGGAGTTCGGTGCGAAGCTCACCGCCGACCTGGTCGTGATTGCCGCGCAGGGTGACTTCGAGATGCTCGAAATCGTCATAGGGATAGCGCGAGCCGATGGTCCGGACGGCGGCTTCGACCTGGACCGTGACGAACGTCCGATAGTCGTCGACGTCGAACAGGGCCTGGGCGGTGTCGACCACGCGCCACACGATCTGGGCCGCCATTTCGATCGGGTTGCCGCGCAGGTCGTTGACCTTGATGCGTTCCGAAATGAAGTTGTTGGAGCGGACCGAGACCTTCTTGCGCATCAGCCACGGCAGCACCCAGCGCAGGCCGGTCGCCCGATCGGTGCCCTTGTAGGCGCCGAACAACGTGATCGCCGCGGCCTGGTTGGGCTGCAGCATGTAGAAGCCGGGCGCGATGAGAATGAGCATCAGCGGGCCGACGATGACCGCGAGGATCGGCAGCAAGCCCATATGGTCGTTGGCGAGATTGTAGATACCGTAAATCTGGATGAACACCGCCGCCACGAGCAGCAGCAGCATGGCGTAACCATCCATCGTCGACGCCAGCCGTTCGCGGGTGGACGTCAGTGCAATTACCTTCGAGTCGGTCATCGGACCCTCCCTTTAATCTGATATCATATTTATATCGATCAACGTGGCTGTCAACTGGAATCATCACGCGCGCCGGGCTAGGGCCAGTCGATGAGCTGGAAATTGATGATCCACGGCGGGTGCGGCGCGATGCGGCCGGACCAGGTGTCGAAGGCGCAGGAAGAGGCCGCCCGGCAAGGGCTGGCGGCGGCGCTCGACGCCGGTGAGGCGATCCTCGCCGCCGGGGGCAGCGCGCTCGACGCGGTCGAGGCGGCGGCCCGGGTACTCGAGGAGGATCCGGCGTTCAACGCCGGGCGCGGCAGCGTGCTCAGCGCCGAAGGGCGGGTCGAACTCGATGCCGCGATCATGGACGGGCGGGATCGCCGCGCCGGCGCGGTCGCGGGAATGACCACCACGCGCGCGCCGGTCCGCGCGGCGCGGGCGGTGATGGAGGCCAGCCCGCACGTCCTGCTGACCTATGACGGCGCCGACCGCTTTGCCCGCGAACAGGGGCTGGAGCAGGTCACCAACGACTGGTTCGTCATTCCCGAACGGCGCGCCCAGCTCGACAAGGTGCTGGCGGCCGGCGGCGCATTCGATGCGGACATCAAATATGGCACGATCGGCGTGGTTGCGCTCGACGCCCACGGCCATGTCGCGGCGGCGACCTCGACCGGCGGGCTGACCGCCAAGCGCTGGGGCCGGATCGGCGATTCGCCGTTGATCGGCGCCGGCACCTATGCCGACGACCGTTCGGCCGCGGTTAGCGCCACGGGACTGGGCGAATTGTTCATTCGCGCCGCCGCCGCGCACGAGCTGTGCGCCCGGGTGCGGATCGGCGGCGAGCCGCTGCAGACCGCGCTCGACGGCGTGCTCGACGAGATCAAGGCGCTCGGCGGCAATGGCGGGCTGATCGCCATCGCCCCGTCGGGCGAGGCGGCGTGGGGCTTCACCACGCCCGGCATGTACCGCGGCTTTGCCGGCGACGGCGTACCCCGCCAGGTCGCCGTCTACGACGAAGCGTCGGAGCGGTAGGGCAAAGCCCGCTGCGCCCACGCCAGCTCCATCGCCACCGCTTCGCGCTCCCGGACGAGGAAATCTGCGACCGCCTTGCGGAAACCCGGGTCGGGAATCAGATGCGCGGAATAGGTCGTCACCGGTTCATAGCCGCGCGCCAATTTGTGCTCCCCCTGGGCGCCGGCCTGGACGGTTCGCAGACCGGTGGCGATGGCCCAGTCGATCGCGCGGTAATAGCTGAGCTCGAAGTGGAGGAATGGCAATTCCTCGGCCGCCCCCCAATAGCGCCCGTAGAGCGTGTCGCCGCCAATGAAGTTGAGCGCCCCGGCGACCGGTTGGCCGTCCTTCAGCGCGACGACCATCAGGCTTGCGTCCCCCATCGCGGCAGCGGCTTGATCGAAAAAGGCGCGGGTAAGGTAGGGCTGGCCCCATTTGCGGCTGCCGGTGTCCTGATAGAAACGCCACATCGCCTCCCAGTGAGCGGGCTCGATGTCGGCCCCGCGCAGGGTGACGATGTCGAGCCCGGCATTGGCCGCGGCGCGCTCCTTGCGGATCGCCTTGCGCTTGCGGCTGGAGAGGGCACCGAGGAAGGCATCGAAATCGCCATAGCTGCGATTGTGCCAATGATATTGCAGGCCGTGGCGGACGAGCCAGCCATTGGCCCGGGCAAGCGCCGCCTCTTCCTCTGTGCAGAAAGTGATGTGGGCCGACGACAGGCCGTTCTGCCGGGTTACCGCTTCCAGCGCGGCGAGCAGCGCTTGCGGGCGATGCCCAAGCAAACGGCGGCCCGGGCACGGGGTGAACGGCACCGCCACCTGAAGCTTGGGGTAATAGTCGCCGCCGGCCCGCGTCCACGCCTCCCCCCAGCCATGGTCGAAGACATATTCGCCCTGGCTGTGGCTCTTGAGGAAGGCAGGGGTGGCGGCGACGGCGCGGCCGTCCTCCTCGACCAGCAGGGGCACCGGCGTCCAGCCGCTGTTGCCGCCGATGCTGCCGCTCGATTCGAGCAAGGCGAAGAAGGCGTGCGCCAGGAACGGGTCGGCGGGGTCGGCCTGCGCATCCCAGCTCGCCGCTGGAACCGCATCGAACCCGGGGGCGAGCCGGGCGGTCCAGCCGGTTTCACGGTCGGCCATCGGCTTCCCAGATCAAGGCATCGGCGAGCGGCGCGGCGCGAACTCGGTCGGCGGGGGTCCGCACCGTCCAGGCGTAGACCGGCAGCGTGCGGACGCCGAGCCGGGCGATGCTGATGGCGAGGAAATGAGGATCGGCGCGGCGCATGCTGATCCAACGCGCCAATCGCGACTCCCGCCCCGACAGCACCAGCCCGCGCCGCACGGCGGGCGCGTGGTGCTTCAGCCAATGGCCGACCCCGGCGGCAAAGCTCATCACGCCGACCGGGCCATCGTAGCCCGCAAGCTGCGCCGCGACCGCCGCCGAGAAGCGCGCCGCGTTTCGCTCCTCCTTGAGCTCGAGCAGCAGGGGCACGCGTCCCTGGGTTCGGTCGAGCAGCTCGGCGAGGGTCGGGATTGGCTGGCCGTCGGCGAGGCGCAGGCGGGCGACCTCCGCCGCGGTCGATTGCGACACGACCAAGGCTGAGCCGCACAATCGCGCGCCGTCGCGGTCGTGGAAGATCAAAAGGACGCCATCCGCGGTCAGCCTGAGGTCGCACTCGATCCCGGCGCCAAGCGCGATCGCCGCATCGAAGGCGGCCATGCTATTCTCTGGAACGCCGGCTCCGTGCAGCCCGCGATGGGCGAAGCCGGCCGATCCGGGGTGGAGCGGGTCAGGCTTTGACCTGGACGACCGCATCGACTTCGACCGCGACGCCGAGCGGCAGCACCGGCACGCCGACCGCCGAGCGGGCATGGCGTCCGGCCTCGCCGAACACCTGTTGCATCAGCTCGCTGGCGCCGTTGGCGACCTTGGGCTGGTCGGTGAAGTCGCCCGCCGAATTGACGAACACCCCGAGCTTGACGATCCGTTCGACCCGGTCGAGCGAGCCAAGCGCGGCCTTGATCTGGGCCAGCAGCATGATCCCGCAGCGCCGCGCGGCGGCGTTGCCGGCATCGAGGTCGAGATCCTCGCCGAGCCGGCCCTTGATCAGGCTGCCGTCCTCCGCGAACGAGATCTGCCCCGAGATGTGGAGCAGGCCATTGGCCAGTACCGCTGGGACATAAGAAGCGACCGGGGCCGCGGCTTCGGGAAGAACGATGCCGAGTTCGGCGAGGCGGATGTCGATGGTCATGGGCTGCCTAAAGACTTCAAAGGCCCGCCGGTCAACACCCCGCCCGCTCGCCCTGAGCTTGTCGAAGGGCTGTCCTTGCCGTCCATGAAAAAGAAAAGCAGTCCTTCGACAGGCTCAGGACGCACGGCATTGAGTCCTATGAATTGCGCGTAACGGCAAAGCCGCCCCAGCTCTGGCTCACCGGCATCAGCTCCAAGGCATTGATGTTGAGGTGCGGCGGCAGGGTCGCGACCCACCAGATGGTCTCGGCGATATCCTCAGCCGTCATCGGCTCCATGTCGGCATAAAGCGCGTCGGAAGCGGCCTGGTCGCCGCCGTTGCGAACCAGCGTGAACTCGGTCTCGACCATGCCCGGCTCGATCGAGGTGACGCGCACCCCGGTGCCGGCGAGGTCGCAGCGCAGGCCGAGGCTGAACTGGCGGACGAACGCCTTCGACCCGGCGTAAACCGCGCCGCCGCGGTACGGGTAGGTGGCGGCGACCGACGACAGGTTGATGACCGCCCCCATGCGCGCGATCAGCCCGGGCAGCAGCTGGCAGGTGAGGGCGACGAGGCCGTCGACATTGGTGTCGATGGCGGTGTCGATCGGGCCTTGCGGCGCGTCCTGCAGCGGGCTCATCGGCGGTGCCAGCCCGGCGTTGTTGAGCAGCAGGTCGATGCTCGCAAAGTCGGCCGGCAGCGAATCGATCGCCGCCGCGAAGTCCTCCCGCCGGGTCATGTCGAGCGCCAGCGGATGAAAGCTGTCGCCAAGCTCGCCCGCCAGCCGGTCGAGCCGGTCGCGGCGGCGGCCGGTGCCGACGACCCGCCAGCCGCCGGCCGCGAAGCGCCGCGCCGCGGCCTCGCCAATGCCTGCCGTGGCGCCGGTGATGAAAACAATGTTGGTCATGCCGGATCCTTCAGTCGGTCGATCAGCCAGTCGCTGGCGGTGGCCCAGTCGTCGATGCGGGCGTGGGCCGCGGGGGCTGGCGGCACCGCCGGCGCCAGCCGCGGTTCGGCGACCATGTGCAGCCGCCAGACGTCGGGCGCGTGCTTCGCCACCGAGGCGTGGTGAACGGGCAGGTCGTCGACGAACGCCGCGCGGGTCGCGCCATGGCGCTCGACGATGGCGCGCGCCGGGACGCCCTTGCCGCCCGAATTGCACACCACTTCGTGGCGAATGCCGTGGCTGGCGAGCTGCTCTACCCGCCACGGATGCGCTTCGTCGCCAAGGTTGGTGAGGATGACGATGTCGGCGATCTCGCCGATCCGGCCGAGCGCCTCGACCGCGCCGGGTACCAAGGTCTGGCGATGCATTTCCTTGCGGAAGAATTCGTCGAGCAACGGCCAGACCCGGTCGGGCGGGACCAATGCGCCGGTGGCGCTGTCGGTCATCGCCTCCCCGAAGCTGCCGGTTTCAAAGGCGAAGCGGATGCCATGCGCCTCGTCGAGCCAGGCGTCGAAGTGCGCCACCATGTGCAGCAGCACCTCGTCGCAGTCGGTGATCAGCAGCGGCCGGTTCATGCCTCAAGCACTCCGCGCGCCGCGACCAGCGCTTCCGGCCGCTCGCCGATGGCCTCGGCAACGGCCACCAGATCGGGCTCGTGCGCTTCGAGGAAGGCGAGCGTGGCGGCAAGCAATTTGCGGTCGCCGGCGCGGGCGCGCAGCCCATCCGGGGACAGGCCGGTGAGCGCGAGGAACCTCTCCGCGCGCTGATCGTCGGTGAGGGTGGCGGCGAGCGCCGCGAGGGCGAGCGCCTCGGCGTCAATTGTCGTCGGTTTCAACATCGCCTAGGGTTCGATACTGTTGGATGGGGGTGGAAGCGTTTGGCCAGGATCTTGGTTGTCGAGGACAACGCGCTCAACATCAAGCTGTTCTGCGACCTGCTCGCGGCGCATGGCCATGAGCCGCAGGCGGTGACCGACAGCCGCGAGGCGCTGGAGGCGGCGCGCGCCTTCCGGCCCGACCTGGTCATCACCGACATCCAGTTGCCCCATGTGTCGGGCATGGAGCTGATGCAGCAATTGCGCGCTGATGCCGACTTGAAGGACGTGCCGATCATGGCCGTCACCGCCTACGCCGCCCCGGGCGACGACGAGCGCATCCGGGCCGCGGGCGCCCAGGCCTATGTGTCGAAACCGATTTCGGTCGCGCGGTT
This sequence comes from Sphingomicrobium sp., assembly GCA_039929125.1. Taxonomy (GTDB): domain Bacteria; phylum Pseudomonadota; class Alphaproteobacteria; order Sphingomonadales; family Sphingomonadaceae; genus Sphingomicrobium. Next base: position 18,046 of record JBDSRV010000048.1, on the reverse strand, counting down.
CGCGGGGACGGTCGAGGAACTGCTCGCCGATCGGGCGCGGCAGCTGGCCGAGGACGGCGAAAACGAATCGGGCGGCCCCGATGGAGCCGCCCGCCTGGACCCCGGGTCAGCGCCCGGGGGAAAGCAACCCTGACGGGTTACTTGATCTTGGCTTCCTTGAAATCGACATGCTTGCGCACGACCGGGTCGTACTTGCGGAACGACATCTTTTCGGTCGTGTTGCGCGGATTCTTCTTCGTCACGTAGTAGAAGCCGGTGTCGGCGCTGCTGACGAGCTTGATCTTGACGGTTGCCGGCTTGGCCATCGGACACATCCTGAGAAGCTGAAATTATGAAGGCGGCACCCAAGCGCCGCCCGACGCGCGCCCAATGAAGGTCAAGGTCGATTCTGTCAAGCCGCGGGCGGCCCCGGCAAGGCCAGCAAGCGCGTGCGAAAGGACCGGGCCTGCCGGCCCGCAAGTTCCAGGTTGAAGGTCTTTTCGTCGATCGAGGCGATATAGCGGGTCATCTGGCGTTCGAGGCCGGGGACAGCGCGCAGGGTTCGAGCGGCCTGGGCGGCTGGCGTCGGATCGATCTTCAACGGGCACGGAATGACCAGCGTGATCCCCACCAGCCGGCCATTGTAGAAGACGTTTCGGTCGCCGCAGCGATCGCGGACCGCGGTTTGAATCGCGTAGGGCATGACTTCGCGCAACAAGGTTCGATAAGGCAGCGTGGTCTCGATCATGCGTTGGGCGACTTCGGCGGTGAGATAGAAATCGCTGGCCAGCTGCTGCGTTTCATAATCCCCCAGTCGATCAGTCAAGCCGGCGGCCGCCATTTCCGCATAGACGCCAGTTTTGGCGTGGGTGGTATCGATCTGCGTCAATTGATAGGCCGCGATCAGGAAGTCGCTGTCGCTTAGACGCCTCGTGCCGTCGAGATCGGCGAGCGCCTTCAGTCCATAATTTTGCGCCTGGCGGTAATAGGCCGCCTGCAAGCCATATTGTCGCGCGTCGAAGTCGAGTTCGCTGGCCAGTCGCGCCCGATATTCTTCGGCCTTCGCCGATTCGATCCGGGCCTGGTTCCAGTTGCTGACCTGCGTCCCCAAAAACACGCCGAGCACGACGATGCCGACATCGATCAGCACCGCCAGCCAGTCCTGCGCGGTGACATGCTCGCGGAATCGGTGGATCGCCATGTCTGTTCCTTGCCCCTTTGACTCCCTGTTAACCCTTTTGCGCGAACCTTGGCCAGTCAACGGAGAATGAACATGGCCATGCGCGATTCGCTCAACCTTGCCCGCGACCGGATCGGCGAGAGGATCGCCGAGATCGAACAGCGCATGCCGCGCCTCGCGCCGCACGCCATTTCGCAGAAGATGGACGCCATCCGCGCGATCGCCGCCGAGCATGGCCTCGCCGCGCTCGAAGGCCTCGCCGATTATGGCGCGCACCACGCGATGATGCCGGGCTATGCCAATGCGACCCGTGCCTGCCTTGAGCATATGGGCGAAGCGCTGGGTAGCAACGACCCCGCCCACGACCGCGAATCGATCCTCGCCGCCTTGGCTGTTCGACTCCACTGATCGAACCCGTACGCCGCCTCATGCATTGAGGCGGCATGCGTGCTTTCAGCCAGCTGCTCGACGACCTGGTCTACACAAGGTCGCGCAACACCAAGCTTCGGCTGATCGGCGACTATCTCAAGAAGACCCCCGACCCCGACCGCGGCATCGCGCTGGCCGCGTTGACCGGGACGCTCGACATTCCGGCGGTCAAGCCGGCGCAGGTCCGCGCCCTGGCCGAGGAGCGGATCGACCCGGTGCTGCTACGGATGAGCCGCGACTATGTCGGCGACATGGCCGAGACGGTGTCGCTGCTGTGGCCGCCGTCCGAGAGCGAACCCGTGGAAATCGACGACGGCTCGATCGGCATCGCCGCGGCGGTCGACCGGCTCAAGCTGGCCAGCCGGCCGGACGCCCCGCGCGAGCTGGCGGCGATGCTCGACCACCTTGATGCCTCGGGCCGGTTCGCTTTGCTCAAGCTCGCTACCGGCGCGCTGCGGGTCGGGATTTCGGCGCGGCTGGCCAAGCAGGCGCTGGCCAACGCCTTCGGACTCGACGTCGAGCAGGTCGAGGAGGTGTGGCACGGGCTGAAGCCGCCTTACGCCGAATTGTTCGACTGGGGCGAGGGCCGCGCCGAACAGCCGACCGCCAAGGACATTCCGGTGTTCCGCCCGTTCATGCTCGCCCACCCGCTAGACGACACGAAGTTCAGCCTGGCTGACTATGCCGCCGAGTGGAAATGGGACGGCATCCGCATCCAGCTGGTTCATGCCGGCTGCGAGACGCGGCTCTATTCGCGCACCGGCGACGACATTTCCGGCAGCTTCCCCGACATCGCCGAGGCGTTCGCCACGACCGCGGTGCTCGACGGCGAACTGCTGGTGCGGGGCGAGGCCCAGGGCGCCGAGGCGCACGGCGGAGCGGCGGCGAGCTTCAATGCGCTGCAGCAGCGGCTCGGGCGCAAGAACGTCAGCGCCAAGGTCCAGGGCCAATATCCGGCGTTCGTCCGCCTCTATGACATCTTGTTCGACGGGGATGAGGATCTGCGGCCGCTGCCGTGGGCGGAACGCCGCGCCCGCCTTGAGCAGGTCGTCGCGCGGCTCGACCCCGCCCGGTTCGACCTGTCGCGGCTGATCGAGGCCGAAAGCTTCGAGGCGCTGGAGGAGATGCGCGCCGGGGTGCGCGACGAGGGTGTCGAGGGGCTGATGCTCAAGCGCCGCGATTCGCCCTACGTCGGCGGGCGCAAGGTTGGCCATTGGTACAAATGGAAACGCGACCCGCTGACCGCCGACTGCGTCATGATGTATGCCCAGCGCGGGTCGGGGAAACGATCGAGCTTCTACAGCGACTACACCTTTGGCTGCTGGACCGGCGACCCCGCTTTCGGGGCAGAACTGCTGCCCGTCGGCAAGGCCTATTTCGGCTTCACCGACGAGGAATTGAAGATGCTCGACCGGTTCGTCCGCGGCCATACCCTCAATCGCTTCGGGCCGGTGCGCGAGGTGGAGAAGAGCCTGGTGCTCGAGGTGGCGTTCGATTCGATTCACAAGTCGACCCGCCACAAGTCGGGCCTGGCGATGCGCTTCCCGCGGATCAGCCGGATCCGCACCGACAAGCCGGCCCACGAGGCGGATCGCATCGCGACGCTGGCGGCGATGGCGACCTAGAGCGCCTTGTCCATCACCACGAATTCCAGGTTATCGACCTTTGGCAGGCCGAAACGCGGATCGTCGACCGGGAACGGGCGGCGCTCACCGGTCAATTGATAGCCGCGGCGCTCGTACCAGGCGGCCAGCTCGGTGCGGTGAGGGATGATCGTCAGTTCCATGCGCGTCGCGCCGAACTCGGCAATGGCGTGATCTTCGGCGGCGGCCATCATCATCCGCCCGAGGCCGCCGGCCTGACGCGTAGGATCAACGGTGAGCATGCCGAGGTAGGCAAGTCCGCCGCCCTTGTTGGTCAAGGCGACGCAGGCGCGCAACGCATCGCCGTCGCGCAGGACGAGCATATGCTGGGCGGGGTCGGCGATGATCTCTCGCAGTTCGTCAGCGTCGGTGCGCTGGCCGTCGAGCAGGTCCGCCTCGTGGCTCCAGCCGCGCCGCGCCGAGTCGCCGCGAAACGCGCCTTCGATCAGGGCGTGGAGCGCGGGGAGGTCGTCGGGCGTGGCGGGTTCGAGGTGCATAAGCAGCGCTTCTGCCCCAATCCGCGCCCACGAAAAAGCCCGCCCGGATCGCTCCGGGCGGGCCAATTCGTCGCAACGTCTCGCCTAGCCCTGGATGGGCGCGAGGTTCACGGCTGCATATTTGCCGCGGCGGTCGACTTCGATGTCGAATTCGAAGCGGTCGCCTTCGTTGACGGTCGGCAGGCCGGCGCGTTCAACGGCACTGATGTGCACGAACGCATCGGGCTGGCCATCGTCGCGGCTGATGAAGCCGAAGCCCTTCATGGCGTTGAAGAACTTGACCGTGCCCTGGGCCTTTTCACCGGTCAGCTGACGCTGCGGGCCGCCGCGGTCGCCAGCGCCGGCACCGAAGCCGCCCTCACGCGCTGCCGGGGCAGCGGTGCGGACGATTTCCATCGGCTCACCGTCGATCTTGAGGTTGGTCGCCGAAACACGCCCGCCGCGATCGACCAAGGTAAAGTCGAGCGGCTGGCCATCGGCCAGGTCGGTCAGGCCGGCCTGCTCGACGGCCGAAATGTGCACGAACACATCCTCGCCGCCGTCATCGCGGACGATGAAGCCGAAGCCCTTTTGCGGATTGAAGAATTTGACGATGCCCTTGCCTTCGCCAACGACCTGGGGCGGCATGCCGCCGCCAGCAGCGCCGCCGCTGCGGAAGCCGCCGCCACCGCCGCCAGCACCGCCGCCGCGGAATCCACCGCCGCCGCCGCCGCCGCCACCACCGTAGCCGCCGCCACCACCGCCGCCGCGATAGCCACCGCCACCGCCGCCACGATCGCCGTAGCCACCGCCGGACGGCGCGGCATAGCCGCCGCCGAATGCCGGGCGGTCATTGAAGCCGCCGCGATCCGCGACCGGACTCTCTTCACCAAAACCGTCTCGTTTATCCCGGCCGCGCCCACCGCGCTCACCCTTACGCCCTCGATCGAAACCCATGCCCGTCCAAACTCTCTCATGCCCTAAACTTGAAGAACCAACGCGCTGGGCCATGGCGCAACCGGCCGTATCGCGCGAAACCTACCGCGCGCACGGCAAAAGCCCTTACAGGAAAAATGGCGGGGCTCCTAGAGACTCCCGATGATTGTCATGACCGGGCTGGCGGGCCGCCCCACTTAGCGACTAGAGTAAGCGCCACAAGGCCCGTCAGCGGGGATCCACAGGCCACCCGGCAAGCATGAGCGAACAGACTATGGCGATCCATTTCCACGAAGAAGATTTGCCCTCCGCCGACCTGTTCGCGGCGGGGGCGGCGATCGCCGTCGACACCGAGGCGATGGGCCTGATGCCCGGCCGCGACCGGCTGTGCCTGGTCCAGCTGGGCGACGGCAGCGGCGACGAGCACCTCGTCCGCTTCGGCCCCGACAGCGATTATGCGGCGCCCAATCTGAAGGCCGTGCTGGCCGATCCGGAGCGGTTGAAGCTCTACCATTTCGCCCGATTCGATGTCGCCATCCTGCGCGCCTACCTCGGCATCATCGCCGCGCCGTTATACTGCACCCGCACCGCGTCGCGGCTGGTGCGGACCTACACCGACCGCCACGGGCTGAAGGAACTGGTCAAGGAAATGCTTGGCCAGGACCTGTCGAAGCAGCAGCAGACGAGCGACTGGGGGGCGCCCGACATCAGCGATGCCCAGCGCGAATATGCCGCCAGCGACGTCCGCCACCTCCACGCCCTCAAGGCCAAGCTCGACGAGCGGCTGACCCGCGAGAATCGCATGGAGCTGGCCGAGGCCTGCTTCGACTTCCTGCCCGCGCGGGCGCTGCTCGACCTGGCCGGATGGGCCGAGGTTGACGTGTTCGCCCACAGCTAGCCATGTCCGACGCCGCCAGCCGCGACCGCGCGATCAAGCAGGAATGGGCCGAACCCGGCAGCCGGCACGACATCGTCGTCCGCTATGCCAAGCTCGGCCTGCCGGCGCTGGTGATCGCGCTGATCCTGCTGCTGGCGGTGGCGCCGTTCGGCAAGAAGGGCGACGTCAGCTTCATCCTCGACAAGAACAAGGTCGACGAAGCCGAGGAACGGATGCGGGTCGAGGTCGCGCGTTATTCGGGCGAGGACGACCAGGGACGCCCGTTCGCGATCACCGCCAACCGCGCCATCCAGCAGAGCAGCGAATTGCCGGTGGTGGTGATCGACGGGATGGCGGCGCGGCTCGACCTGGCCAACGGACCGCTGTCGATCGTCGCCGACCACGGCCGCTATGACCTTGATGCCCACACGGTGCTGGTCGACGGGCCGGTGCGGGTGTCGGGGCCCGATGGCTATCGGCTCGAAACCCGCGACGTGTCGGTCGATTTGACCAAGCGCACGCTGGCCAGCGCCGGGCCGGCCGAAGGGGCGATGCGGCTCGGCCAGTTCAGCGCCGGCCACTTGACCGCCGACCTCGGCGCGCGCGTCATCGCGCTGACCGGCGGCGCGCGCTTGAAAATCATACAAGGGGCGATCAGATGAAGGCGATGACCAACCAAGCCCTTGCCCTGCCGCTGGCCGCCGCGCTCAGCGCCGCCGCGATGGCCGCCGGGGCATTCGCCGCGGCGCCGGTATCGGCGCTGAAGGGTCATGATTCGAACCAGCCGGTCGATGTCGCCGCCGACCGCATCGAGGTTCAGGACCGCGCCGACCGCGCGGTGTTCAGCGGCAATGTCCACGTCACTCAGGGCGAACTCGCGCTCGACGCGGCGCGGCTGACGGTGGCTTATTCGTCGGGCGGCGGCATCCAGATCCGGCGGCTCGACGCGGCCGGCGGGGTGACCGTGCGCAGCCCGTCGGAAACCGCCCGCGGCGACTTCGGCATCTACGACCTCGACCGCAAGCTGATCACCCTCATCGGCGGCGTCCGCCTCGACCGCGGCCAGGACCATGTCATGGGATCGCGGCTGGTCATCGACCTCACCAGCGGCCGCGCGGTGATCGACGGCGGCGCGCCCGGCGTCGGCGAGTCGGGCGGTCGTGTGACCGGCCGCTTCACCGTCCCGCAGCGCGGCAGCTGAGCGGATCCGGGCCGCGGCGATGAACGAGCTCCAGGCGTTCGAGCGAAGCGCGGCCACGGCCGCCACGGCGGAGCGGTTCCGCGGGCTCGAAGTGCGCTCGATCGCCAAATCCTATGACAAGCGCGCGGTGCTCCACGACGTCTCGCTGAGCGTGTCGCGCGGCGAAGTGGTCGGGCTGCTGGGCCCCAACGGCGCCGGCAAAACCACCAGTTTCTACTCGGTGATGGGGCTGGTCCGGCCCGACGCCGGGCGCATCTTCCTCGACGGCGAGGACATCACCCACTTGCCGATGTACCGCCGCGCCATCCTCGGCCTCGGCTATCTGCCGCAGGAAACCTCGATCTTCCGCGGGATGACGGTCGAGCAGAACATCATCTCGGTGCTCGAAGTGACCGAACCCGATGCCGACGCCCGCGCCGCGCGGCTCGAGCAATTGCTCGGCGAGTTCGGGCTGGCGCGGCTGCGCGCGTCGCCGGCGATGGCGCTGTCGGGCGGCGAGCGGCGGCGCTGCGAGATCGCCCGGGCATTGGCCGCCGAACCGTCGATCATGCTGCTCGACGAACCGTTCGCCGGCATCGACCCGATCTCGATCAGCGACATCCGCGACTTGGTGCGTGACCTCAAGCGGCGCGACATCGGCGTGCTGATTACCGACCACAATGTCCGCGAGACGCTCGATATCGTCGACCGCGCCTGCATCATCTACGACGGGCAGGTGCTGTTCGAGGGTACGCCGCAGGCGCTCGTCGCCGACGAGCAGGTTCGCCGCCTCTACCTCGGCGAAAGCTTCGCGCTGTAGCGCGGCGGGGCAGTGACCATGGGGCTCGGCCCACGCCTCGACATCCGCCAGAGCCAGTCGCTGGTCATGACCCAGCAGCTGCAGGCGGCAATCAAGCTGCTGGCGCTGACCAATGTCGAGATCGAGGCGGTGATCGCCGAGGAATTGGCCAACAACCCGTTGCTCGAAGCGCGCCCCGGCGAAGGCGCCGCCGAGGACGGAGTCATCATCCGCCAGGACCGCGAGACCGGCGACGAAGCAGCCGAGCCGACCGGCGCCGACGAGCTCATCGGGCGCCTGGGCGGGATCGACGACAGCCCGGTCGACGTCGACTGGCGCGAGGCGGCGCTCGACACTGACAGCGCGTCCGACATCGGCCCGGCCAGCGACGAGGGGTTCGACTTCGACCGCTTGGGCGCCAACGAGGACGGCCTCGCCGAGCACCTCCTCGCCCAGCTCCACGGTGCCGGCGGCGCCGTCGGGCGGATGGCCGAGGCGATCGTCCGCGAGCTCGAGGAAACCGGCTACCTCGGCACCGGCCTGGCGCTGATCGCCGGGGAGGTTGGCGCCACCCAGGCCGAGGCCGAGCAGGCGCTGGCGCTGGTCCAGTCGCTCGACCCGGCGGGTATCGCCGCGCGCAATCTGGAGGAGTGCATCGCGCTGCAGGCCAAAGCCGGCGACCGCTACGACCCGGCGATGGCGCGGCTGATCGCCAACCTCGACCTGCTCGCCAAGGGCCGGATGAAGGACTTGCGGCGGATCTGCGGGGTCGACGACGAGGACCTCGCCGACATGGTCCGGGAGCTCAAGAGCTATGACCCCAAGCCCGGCTGCCGCTTCGTCAGCAAGGAGCCCGAAGCGATCGTCCCCGACCTCTACGTCCGCCGCATCAGAGGCGGGTGGAGCGTCGAACTCAACAGCGCTGCCTTGCCGCGCGTGCTGGTCAACCGCCGCTATCACGCCGAGCTCAAGAGCGGGCCGCACGACAAAGCCTCGAAGGCGTGGCTGTCCGACTGCCTGGCCAGCGCCAACTGGCTGGTGAAGGCGCTCGACCAGCGCGCCCGGACGATCGTCAAGGTCGCCACCGAAGTGGTCAAGCAGCAGCACGCGTTCTTCGAGGGCGGCGTGGCGTCGCTCAGGCCGCTGACCATGGCCAAAGTCGCCGAAGCGATCGAGATGCACGAATCGACCGTCAGCCGGGTCGCCGCCAACAAATATCTGGAATGCGACCGCGGCCTCTATGAGCTGCGCTTCTTCTTCGGGTCGGGGGTCGGGTCCGACAGCGGCGAGGGCGCGGCGGCCGAAGCGGTCAAGGACGCGATCGGCAGACTAATCGCCGACGAGAGCGACATCTTGAGCGACGACACATTGGTCGACCTGCTCAAGGACCAGGGCTTCGACCTGGCCCGGCGGACGGTCGCCAAATATCGTGAGGCGATGGGCATCGGATCGTCGATCCAGCGGCGCCGGCAACGCAAGATGGCGGCCGGCTGACCCGGTGAATGTTCACAATGTTCACGGTCGTGAGGGAGGTTGACCGCCGACTCGCCCCGCAAATTGGCCATTCGCCAAGCGGGGCTGACCGATGAAATCCTACATTGCCAGCCTTTTGTTGCGCAGGGTCACAGGATTAGCCGCGCCCAGATCGGCAGATGGTCGCTGGCGCGGCGTGCCTCGGGGCTCGAATGGACCCCGGCGGCATCGATGTGCAGGCGCTTGTCGACGATGATCCGGTCGAGCGTCGCGACCGGCCGGCGGCTGTGGAAGCTCGGCCCGGTCGAGGCGATGCGGTAATGCTTGTCGAGGTCGTCGAGGCTTGGCGCCGCCGCGCGCCATTCGTTGGTGTCGCCCATCAGGATGGTCGGCATCGACCGGTGACGGCGGCGGATATGGTCGAGGATCGAGCGGATCTGCCGCTTGCGCCACAGCCCCGACAGATCGAGGTGCATGCCGACGATGCGCAATTCGCGCCCGCCGATGGCGAGCTCGGCAATGACCGCGCCGCGCGGCTCGAGCGTCGGCAAGTCGAGCGCCTCCACTCCGGTGATCTCGACATGATGCTTCACCAATATGGCGTTGCCGTGCCAGCCGAGGTTGCGGGTGGTGAGGCCGAGCCGGCTTTCGAGCGCTTCGCCGAACGGCAAGGCGTGGGCGAGGCGCGAATGGCTGACCCCGAACTCGACCGGCTTGTAGAGGCCGTGCCCGTCGATCAGCGCGTGCGGCACCGCCGAGGCGCGAGTGCCGAAGCGCTTGTCCGCCTCCTGCAGCGCGACCACGTCGGCGTCGATTTCCTGGAGCACGGTGAGGATTCGATCGGGCTTACGCTTGCGATCGATGCCGATGGCTTTCCGCATATTGTACGACGCGACGGTGATGGTGGGGGAAGGCATTGCCGGTTCAATAGCGGGGACGGGGGGATGTTCCGAGGGGCAATGTTGTTTCCGACCATGATCAAGCGTATATACAATGTGTAAACGGAGCGCGAAATGAACCAGCATGTGAAGAAATGGGGCAATAGCGCCGCTGTGCGGATTCCGGCGGCGACCCTGGCTGCAGCCGGATTGAAAACCGACGACGCGGTCGATGTGCGCGAGGAAGATGGCCGGATCGTGATCGAGAAATTGAAAACCAGTCCGATGACACTGGAGTGGTTGCTGGAGGGGATCACGCCCGACAATGTTCACGGCGAAGTCGATTTCGGCCGGCCGGTCGGGAAAGAAGTTTGGTGGTAGCGCGCAAATGGGTGCCGGACGCGGGCGACATCATCTGGATCTCGTTCGACCCGCAAGCCGGTCATGAGCAGGCCGGTCACCGACCCGCGCTAGTTCTGTCGCCCTCTGCCTATAACGGTCTCACCGGCTTGCTGCTTTGCGTTCCGATGACGACGCGCGAAAAGGGCTATCGCTTCGAAGTCCCGATTGCCGGCAAGCGCGGCGGGTTCGCACTGTCCGACCAGGTGAAATCCTTCGACTGGCGCGCCCGCCAGGCGACCCGCAAGGGCAGCGCCTCGCCAGCGGAACTGGACGCCGTCCGGATCAGGGTGGGACAATTGATCGGCTAGACAGTTGGCCAGTTGGCATTGCGCTTACGACAAATGCCGATGGCCTTACGCATTCTAGACGACCCGACGGTGATGATGGGGAAGCCTTTGCCCAGCCAATCACTACGCGAAAGCGGGTCTCCGCTAGTCGTCAGCTAAAAAATCGATTGGATAGGTTCGGGGGAATGCTTTCTGCTGGATCTGTCCGCGCTTCAAATGGGCCATTCTCAAACGTCCAGATTGGCGACGCTGAGCGCGTTTTCCTGGATGAATTCGCGGCGGGGTTCGACGACGTCGCCCATCAGGCGGGTGAAGATTTCGTCGGCGACGTCGGCCTGGGCGACTTCGACCCGGAGCAATGAGCGGTTGGCCGGGTCGAGCGTGGTTTCCCACAATTGCTCGGCGTTCATTTCGCCCAGCCCCTTGTAGCGCTGGATGCTGAGGCCGCGGCGGCCGGCGGCGAGCACCGCGTCGAGCAATTCCGACGGGCGGTTGATGGGAACCGCCTTGCCCTTGGTTTCGGCTTCCTCGGCGACCTGGTCGTCGCCGTCCTCACCCTCGACCGCCTCAACCTCGACCGCGGGGCCGGTCGATTTCTTGAGGGTCTTGAGCACCGAGGGGGTGGCGTAGGCGGCGGCCTGTTCGGCGGCGAGGGCGTGGAGCTTGCGCCCTTCGGCCGAGGTCAGGAACGACGGTTCGACGATGAACGCGTCGGTCACCCCGCGCCACGCGCGGTGGAACAGATAGCCGCCTTCGGCCGCGAGTTCCCCGCTCCACACCGCTTCGAGGTCGCCGGCGCCGAGCCAGGTGGCGACGGTCGCGACGGCTTTCTTGCGGCCGGGCGTATCGAGCTTCGGATCGAGCGCACCGGCCAGGGCCAGCGCCTCGATCATGCGCGGATCATATTTCTTGGGGGCGTAGCGCATCAGCGTGCGCATCCGCCGGGCATGCTCGACGAGGCTGCGGAGATCCTTGCCGGTGCGCTGCTCGCCGCCTTCGAGGAGGAGGCCGTCGAGGCCGGCGTCGACAAGATATTCGTCGAGCGCGGCGTCGTCCTTCAAATAGACCTCGGAGCGGCCGCGGGCGACCTTGTAGAGCGGCGGCTGGGCGATGAAGAGGTGCCCGGCGTCGATCAGTTCGGGCATCTGGCGGTAGAAGAAGGTCAGCAGCAAAGTGCGGATATGCGCGCCATCGACGTCGGCGTCGGTCATGATGACGATCTTGTGGTAGCGCAATTTCTCGAGGTTGAATTCCTCGCGCCCGATCGAGGTGCCGAGCGCCTGGATCATCGTCCCGATTTCCTTCGAGCCGAGCATCCGGTCGAAGCGCGCGCGCTCGACGTTGAGGATCTTGCCCTTCAAGGGCAGGATCGCCTGGTAGTGGCGGTCGCGGCCCTGCTTGGCCGAGCCGCCGGCGCTGTCGCCTTCGACCAGGAACAGTTCGGACTTGGCGGGGTCGCGCTCCTGGCAGTCGGCGAGCTTGCCGGGCAGCGAGGCGATGTCCATCACGCCCTTGCGGCGGGTCAGTTCGCGCGCTTTCTTGGCGGCTTCGCGCGCGGCGGCGGCGTCGATCGTCTTCTGGATGATCGAGCGGGCGTCGGCGGGATGCTCCTCGAGCCATTCGGCCATCTTGTCGCCCATCAGCGATTCGAGCGGCTGGCGGACTTCGGAGCTGACCAGCTTGTCCTTGGTCTGCGAGCTGAACTTGGGGTCGGCGAGCTTGACCGAGACGATCGCGGTCAGCCCTTCGCGCATGTCGTCGCCGGTCAGGGTGACCTTTTCCTTCTTCAGCATCCCCGACTTGTCGGCGTAATTGTTCAAGGTGCGGGTCAGTGCGGCACGGAACGCGGCCATGTGGGTGCCGCCGTCGCGCTGTGGGATGTTGTTAGTAAACGGCAGGACATTCTCATAATAAGAGTCGTTCCATTCGAGCGCGACGTCGATCCCGATACCGTCTCGGACCGCCGAAATGGCGATCGGCTCGGGCAGGAGCGGGGTCTTGGTGCGGTCGAGATATTTGACGAACGCGGCGATCCCGCCCTCGTAATAAAGCTCATGCTCGATCCGCTCCTCATGCCGCGCATCGGCCAGGATCAGGCGCACGCCCGAATTGAGGAACGCCAGCTCGCGGTAGCGATGCTCGAGGTTGTCGAAGTCGAATTCGATGATCTTGAACGTCGCCGGGCTGGGCAGGAAGGTGACCCGCGTGCCCTTCTTGCCCTCGGGTGCCGGGCCGACGACCTTCAGCGGGGCGACCGCGTCGCCGAAGGCGAAGCGCATGTAATGCTCCTCGCCGTCGCGCCAGATCGTCAGGTCGAGCCATTCGGACAGCGCGTTGACGACGCTGACGCCGACCCCGTGGAGCCCGCCCGACACCTTGTAGGCATTGTCGTCCGAGGTATTCTCGAACTTCCCACCGGCGTGGAGCTGGGTCATGATCACTTCGGCCGCCGAGACGCCTTCCTCGGCATGGATGCCGGTCGGGATGCCGCGGCCATTGTCCTCGACCGTGACCGAGCCGTCGGGATTGAGCTGGATGAGGATGCGGTCGCAATGGCCGGCCAGCGCTTCGTCGATGGCGTTGTCGGACACTTCGAACACCATGTGGTGGAGGCCCGAGCCGTCGTCGGTGTCGCCGATGTACATGCCCGGCCGCTTGCGCACCGCGTCGAGGCCCTTGAGGACCTTGATCTGGTCGGCGCCGTAATCGTTCTGGTTGGGGTCGGAGGCCATCAACATCTACTTCAGAAAAAGGGGACGCGCGGGTCAGCGATACAAAGCGATCGTGGCCGGGCCACGGACGGCCCGGGAAGCGCGAAAAATCATGGCTCCGACCATAGACAAAGCCCCCCGGAAAGCCAAGCTTTTCGGGGGGCTGATGAGTGGATTTGGATAGGCCGATCAGGCGCGGCCGGAGCCGCCCGGTTCAGCCCTGGGCGCGGTTGGGGCGTCCACCGCCGGGACGGCCGCGACCACCACCACCGGGACGGCGACCGGCGCCGCCTTCGGGACGATGCGCCGGGTGCCCGCCGGTACGCTGCGGATGGCGCTGGCCATCGCCGCGCGGGCCATGCGCCGTCGAAGGACCGTCGGCGCGCTGGCCAAACTGGTTGAAGGTGCGCGGGCCGTCATTGCGCTGGCCCTGGTCCGGACGAGCCGGGCGCGGGGCCGAGGTCGGGCGACTGTCATCGCGGCGCGGCGGCGTGCCACGTTCGCCGACCGGGCGGATTTCCGCGGTGCGGGTGTCGCGCCGGCCGTGGAAGTCGCGCCGTTCGCCATTGCGCTGCGGGCGGGCGCCACCCTTGGCGCCATTGCCGCCGCGGCCGCCGAAGCGATCGCCGCGCTCTTCGCGCTGGGGCGGGAGCTTCAGGGCCTTCAATGCCGACACCGCGGCCATGAAGCCTTCGGGCAGCGGCTTGGTGTCGATCTTGAGGCGGGTCAGTTTCTCGATATCGCGCAGGTTGATCTTCTCGTCGGGCGAGCAGAACGCCAGCGCGATGCCGTCGGCACCGGCGCGCGCCGTCCGCCCGATGCGGTGGACATATTGCTCCGGCACGTCGGGCAGGTCGAAGTTGACGACGTGGCTGACGCCCGGGATGTCGATCCCGCGCGCGGCGATGTCGGTCGCGATCAGGACCTTGGTGTGGCCGGACTTGAACGAGGCGATGGCGCGCTCGCGCTGCGGCTGCGACTTGTTGCCGTGGATCGCGGCGGCTTCGATGCCCGAGGCGCCGAGCTGACGCACGATCTTGTCGGCGCCATGCTTGGTGCGGCTGAACACCAACGCCCGCTCCGGGTTGACCGACTGCAGGGTGAGGGTCAGCAGCGCCGCTTTCTCCGCCTGGTTGACGAAGGTCACGGTCTGCGAAATCCGCTCGACCGTGGTCGCCGACGGGGTCACCGACACTTCGGCCGGGTTGGTCAAATAAGCGTCGGCCAATTGCTTGATCGCCTTCGGCATGGTGGCCGAGAAGAACAAAGTCTGGCGCTGCTTCGGCACCAGCTGGACGATCCGCTTGAGGGCGTGGATGAAGCCGAGGTCGAGCATCTGGTCGGCCTCGTCGAGGACGAGGATTTCCAATCGCGACAGGTCGAGCGCGCGCTGATCGACGAGGTCGAGCAGGCGGCCCGGGGTGGCGACGAGCACGTCGAGCCCTCGGGCGACATCGCGCACGCTCTTGTTGGGCGCGGTGCCGCCGAACACGACGCCGACGGTGAGGTTGATGTTCCTGGCGTAGGTGCGGGCGCTTTCGGCGATCTGCGAGGCGAGCTCACGGGTCGGGGCGAGCACCAGCATCCGGGCGCGCTTGGCGATCGGATGGACGCGCGGGTTGGCGAGCCGGTCGAGCGACGGCAGCATGAACGCCGCGGTCTTGCCGGTGCCGGTCTGGGCGATGCCCAGCAGGTCGCGCCCGGTGAGGACGGTCGGGATGGCCTGCACCTGGATCGGCGTAGGCTGCGAATAATTCTTCGTCGCGAGCGCGTCGAGGAGGGGCTGCGAGAGCCCAAGGTCGGTAAATTTGGTCAAGTTGGTAATCCAATATGCGTGTCGGCCGACCGCGCGCAGAGGCGCGGCTCGACCAGGGGTTGGTTGAGCACCCCGCGTGAAATGGAGAGCATGAAAGCTGGGTCGAGACGCGGGCCGGACAGTCATCCTCACAGAGGAGCTGAGCCGATCACGCCGCTTGCTGGGCGTCTCGTGTTGCGGTGCGATATAGAGACTTTTGTGGATAAGTCCAGTCAGGCGGCCCAAATCGCCCCGCCCGCGACCGTGAAGCGGCTCGTCGCGGCGGCAATATCCGCGAACAATTGAGGCTCGGTCGCGGTCATCCATACCTGACCGCGCCCCTCCAGCCGAGCGAACAACGCCGCTCGCCGGCCGGGATCGAGATGCGCCGCGACCTCGTCGAGCAGGAGGATCGGCGGCGCCCCACGGCGGGCCGCGACCAGTTCGGCATGGGCCAGCACCAGCCCGAGCAGCAACGCCTTTTGCTCCCCGGTCGAGCCGCGCGCCGCCGGCTGATCCTTGGCGACGTCGCGGACGGCGAGATCCTGGCGGTGCGGGCCGAGGGTGGCGCGGCCGGCGGCGGCGTCGCGGCCGCGGCTGGCCCTGAGCGCTCCGGCGAGATCGCCAGTGCCGCCACGATCTGGCCACCCGTCGAGCGCCAGCGCGGCCTGCGGGAAGTCGCCGCCGGGCCGCGCCGCGATCGCTTCGGCCAAAGCGGCCACGGTTCGCGCCCGCGCCTCGCCCAGCGCCGCGCCATGCTCGGCCATGCCCACCTCAAGCGCCGCCAGCCACTGCGGGTCGGCGCCGTCGGGCTCAACCAGCAATTTGTTGCGCGCCCGCATCGCCGCTTCGTAGCGCGCGGCGTGGGTCGCGTGATGCGGTTCGAGCGCCAGCGTCAGCCGGTCGAGGAACCGCCGCCGCCCGCCGGCGCTGTCGGTGAACAAGCGGTCCATCGCCGGGGTCAGCCACAGCACGCTGAGCCATTCACCGAGCGAATTGACGCTTGCCGCCGCGCCGTTGATCCGCACCTGCCGCCGCTCCGGGGCGGTCGCCAGGGTGCCGGTGCCGAGGCTGATGTCGCCGGCCTGGCGCAGGGTCGCCGCCACCGAAAAGCCGCCGGGCCCGGCACTGCGCGCCATCTCGCCCAGCGCCGCACCGCGCAGGCCGCGGCCGGGGGTCAGCAGCGACACCGCCTCGAGGATATTGGTCTTGCCCGCGCCATTTGCGCCGCTCAGCAGCACGAACCCCGGCCCGGGCTCGATCAGCGCGTCGGCATGGTTGCGGAAATCGGTCAAAGCGAGGCGGGTCAGCGGCACCGCTTCCTCCTAGCGCGGGCACGATATCGCACAAGCGGTCGCGGCCGGGGGATACATGTTGCGCCGCAGCATGTTATAGCCGACGAACGCTTTATCCGACGCGGGGAGACATAGCATGATCAACGACCCCTTCGCCTTGTGGACCAACTGGCTGCGCGCCGGGCGCCTGGTCGGCGAGACGATCGAGGCGTCGCAAACGGTCATCGCCCGGCGCGGCGAGACCATCGCCGACGCCGCCCGCGACCCGTTTACCGCCGATCACGCCGAACTGACGCGGATGGTCACTGAAAAAGGCGCCGCCTTCGCCAAGGCGGGGACCAGCATGGCCGGCGACTGGGCGGCGATGCAGGCAGATTTGTCGGCCCAGGTGCGGGCGATGTCGGCGCTATGGCTTGGCGGGCGCTTGCCGAGTGCCGCGGCGGCAGGGGCGATGCTCGACCGCAGTGCGCGTATCAATCAGCGCGCCTTGGCCAGCGGGGTCAAGGCGCTGCGCCCGATCCACGCCACCGCCACCGCCAACCAGCGGCGGCTGAAGAAGAAGGGCCGGGCCTAAACCCGCATCGGCATGAGCACGTAGAGCGCGCTCGATTTGTCATTCTCACGCAGCAGCGTCGGCGCCGCGGCGTCGGCGAGGTGGACCTCGACGCTGTCGCCTTCGATCTGCGCCAATATATCCATCAAATAGCGCGCGTTGAAGCCGATCTCGAGGCTGTCGCTGCCGTAATCGGCGGCGATTTCCTCGACCGCCAGGCCGTTTTCGGGGCTGGTCACGCTCAGCGTCACCTTGTCGCGGTCGACCGCCATCTTGACCGCGCGGGTCTTCTCGCTGGCGATGGTGGCGACGCGGTCGACGCCGGCCATGAAGCTCTTCGGATCGAGCTTCAGCAGCTTGTCGTTGCCGGTCGGGATGACCCGGTTGTAGTCGGGAAAGGTGCCGTCGATCAGCTTCGAGGTCAGCACCGCGCTGCCTAGACCGAAGCGAATCTTAGTCGGCGACAGCGAGACTTCGACCGTGCCTTCGAGCTCGTCGAGCAATTTGCGCAGCTCGGCGACGCATTTCTTGGGGATGATGATGTCGGGCATGGCGTCGGCGCCGTCGGGCTTGTCGACCGTCACCCGGGCCAGCCGGTGGCCGTCGGTCGCGGCGGCCTTCATCTTTTCATCGGCGACGTGGAGGAAGATGCCCATCAGATAGTAGCGCGTTTCCTCGCTGGAGATGGCGAAGCGGGTCTTGTCGATGATCTGGCGCAGCGTCGCCGCGGGCAATTCGAAGCGGGTCGGCAGCTCGCCCTCGGCGATCACCGGGAAATCGTCGCGCGGCAGGGTCGACAGGTTGAAGCGGGCGCGCCCGGCGACGACCTGCATCTTGCCGTCGGCGGCACTCAACTCGACCTGGCTGCCTTCGGGCAATTTGCGGACGATATCGAAAAAGGTGTGGGCGGAGACGGTGGTGGCGCCGGGCTGGCTGACCTGCGCGGGCACGCTCTCGTCGACCTGGAGGTCGAGGTCGGTGGCCATCAGCCGGATCGAGCCGTCGCCCTGCGCGTCGATCATGACGTTGGACAGGATGGGGATGGTGTTGCGCCGCTCAACCACCGACTGGACATGGCCCAGGCTCTTGAGAAGGGTCGCCCGTTCGATCGTCGCCTGCATTGCCTTGCCTTGCCCCTGTGTCGCGTGCTGCG
>JBDSRV010000047.1:0-36973 GCA_039929125.1 Sphingomicrobium sp. | reverse complement strand
CACGGCGTGGTGCATGAAGCGACGATCACCGACGGCCACCTCAAGCGCATCGTCGGCAAGTGCCAGGAATTGCCCGGCCAGATGCTGTTCCAATATCTCAACGGCGACGGCGAGCCACACCCGATCTCGTCGGCCGACGTCAACGCCTACATCCGCGAAGCGTCGGGCGGGGACTTCACCGCCAAACATTTCCGTACCTGGGGGGCGAGCGTCATCGCCTTTGAACAATTGCTGTCGGCCGGGGAGGCCGAGCGGATCAGCGTCAAGACGATGATCGAGCCGGTCGCCGAAGCGCTCGGCAACACCGTCGCGATCAGCCGCAAGAGCTACGTCCACCCCAGCCTGATCGAGGCGGTTCACGAGCAGCCGCGCGATCCGCTCCACGGCTTCAAGCGCCCCCGCGCCCGCCGCCGCCTGTCGAGCGCCGAAACCGGCCTCCTCGCTTACCTCAAGAAGAAGCCGAAGCGGGCGCGCAAGGCGAAGGCGTAATCCCACGCCGTCAAGGTGACGCTGGCGTCCCCCTTGATCGCCTTCCCCTCCCCCGCCATGACGCGGCGATGACCGCCGCCCAACAGCTTCCCGCCGCCACCCAGCGCCTTGGCCGCCCGGTCGGTTCGTTGCTCGACTGGCTCAACGCCAATTCGGACGGCCTCATGCTCGGCACGCTGGTCGCCGCCGGCATCGTCGGGCTGATGCTGGTGGTGCGCTGGGTCGGCGAGCGGATCGTTGAGCGCCACCCCGGCTGCCGCGACTGGCGCGGGGTGATCGGCGCGGTGCTTGCCCGCACCACCTTGCTGTTCATGGTCGCCACCGCGATCGAGATCGTCACCAGCTATGCCGACGTGCCCGCCAAGCTCGACCGCGCGTTCGGCATCCTGTTCCTCATCGCCGCCGCGCTGCAGGGCGCGATCTGGGCGCGCGAGCTGATCCTCGGCGCGATCCGCGCGCGGGTCGGCGAGGACCATGGCGAAACCACATTGGGCAACGCCACCGGCATCCTGCGGGTGCTGGTCAGCGTCACCGTGTTCGCACTGGCGCTGCTCGCCATCCTCGACAACCTCGGGGTCAACGTCACCACGTTGGTCGCCGGCCTAGGCATCGGCGGCATCGCCATCGGCCTTGCCGCGCAGGGCATCTTCTCGGATTTGTTCGCGGCGCTGTCGATCCTGTTCGACCGGCCGTTCCGCCGCGGCGACATCGTCCGCTATGGCACCACCACCGGCGTCGTCGAACGCATCGGCCTCAAGACCACCCGGCTGCGCGCGCTGACCGGCGAGCAGGTCATCATGTCCAACACCAAGCTGCTCGAGCAGGAGCTGTACAACCTCGCCGATGGCCAGGTGCGCCGCACCACTATCCCGTTCGGCCTGGTCTACCGCACGGATCCGGCGTTGCTCGAACGGCTGCCGGAGATTGTCGACGAAGCGATTGCCAAGGTCCGCGATTGCCGCCAGGTCCGCTGCCTGGTGCGCAATTTCGGCGCCAGCGGGATCGAATGCGAACTGGTCTACGACGACCGCACGATCGACCCCGACGCGCTCGCCCGCCACAAGTCCGACATCCTCATCGCGCTGGCGGGTATCTTCCGCCGTGAGGGCCTTGAATTGGCCTACCCGACCCAGACCACCTACACCGCCGCCCCCGACGGGACGCTGGTGATGCCCTATGCGGGAACGCCGGCGCAGCCGCCCGCCAAGCGCTAAGCATTCCGTAGCGTCGTCCCAGCGGCCCTTGCCAGCCCCTTCGGCGCGGGCCTAGGACAGGCGCCGATGCCCACCGCCAGCCTTGACGACATCCGCAGCCGGATCGGCACCGAAATCGGTGTCAGCGACTGGATCATGGTCGACCAGCAGCGCATCGCCTCCTTCGCCGAGGCGACCGAGGACCGCCAGTTCATCCACCTCGATCCCCTGCTCGCCGCGCAAACCCCGTTCGGCGGGACCATCTCCCACGGTTTCCTCTCGCTGTCGCTATTGAGCCGCATGGCCGCCGACGTCATGCAGGTGCCGGAAACGACGAAGATGGCGGTCAATTACGGGCTCGACCGCGTCCGCTTCATCGCCCCGGTCCGCGCCGGAAAGCGCGTCCGCGGCCGCTTCACGCTCGATAGCGCCGACGACAAGGCGCCGGGTCAATTGCTGCTCAGACATACCGTCACGGTCGAGATCGAGGGCGAGGACAAACCGGCCCTCACCGCCCAGTGGCTCGGCCTCATTTTCACCTAGGAGACTATCCATGTCCGCTCGCGACGCCGTTATCGTGTCCACCGCCCGCACCCCGATCGGCCGCGCCTACAAGGGGGCATTCAACGCCACCCCGTCGCCGACGCTGGCCGCCCACGCCATCCGCGCCGCCGTCGAGCGCGCCGGGATCGAGGGATCGCAAGTCGACGACGTCATCGTCGGCGCCGCGCTCCAGCAAGGGGTTCAGGCGACCATCGGCCGCACCGCCGCGCTGCGCGCCGGGCTGCCCGTGATCGTCGCCGGCATGTCGATCGACCGCCAGTGCGCGTCGGGGCTGATGGCCATCGCCACCGCCGCCAAACAGATCATCGTCGACCGCATGGACGTCTGCGTCGCCGGCGGGGTGGAGAGCATCTCGATGGTCCAGACGGCCGAGATGCGCCTGGGCGCGGACATGGAACTCGTCGCCATGCACAAGGACGTCTACATGCCGATGATAGACACGGCGGAGATCGTCGCCAAGCGCTATGGCATCAGCCGCGAGCAGGCCGACGCCTACGCCCTCGAAAGCCAGCGCCGCACCGCCGCCGCGCAGGCCGAGGGCCGCTTCGACGCCGAGATCATCCCGGTCACCGCCAAGATGGGCGTCAAGGACAAGGAAACCGGCGTGATCTCGATGCGCGACGTCACGCTGTCCAAGGACGAGGGCAACCGCGCCGACACCACCCTGGAAGGGCTGCAGAAGCTCCAGCCCGTGCGCGGCGAAGGCATGACCGTCACCGCCGGCAACGCCAGCCAGCTTAGCGACGGCGCCTCGATGGCGGTGCTGATGGATGCCGACCTCGCCAGCAAGCGCGGCCTGACCCCGCTCGGCCGCTACGTCGGCAT
The DNA here is from genome assembly GCA_039929125.1 of Sphingomicrobium sp. GTDB lineage: Bacteria > Pseudomonadota > Alphaproteobacteria > Sphingomonadales > Sphingomonadaceae > Sphingomicrobium. The sequence goes on along the minus strand of JBDSRV010000047.1, from coordinate 33,902 downwards.
GGCGGTCGCCGGCACCGAACCCGACGAAATGGGCATCGGCCCGGTCTATGCCGTGCCCAAATTGCTCAGCCGCTTCGGCCTCAAGGTCGAGGACATCGGGCTGTGGGAGCTCAACGAGGCGTTCGCGGTGCAGGTGCTGTACAGCGCCGACAAGCTCGGCATCCCGCACGATCTGCTGAACGTCGACGGCGGCGCCATTTCGGTCGGCCACCCCTACGGCATGAGCGGTGCGCGCCTGACCGGCCACGCCCTCATCGAAGGCAAGCGCCGCGGCGCCCGCTACGTCGTCGTCACCATGTGCGTCGGCGGCGGCATGGGCGCGGCCGGGTTGTTCGAAGTCCTGTAGCACCGAGCCTAGTGCCGCCGACGCGCGTAGCGCGACGCCGGCGCTAGGCGAGAGATGCGGAAGGCCGGCCAGCCTGACGCGCAGCAGACAGGACTGACGGGCTGTTCGGCGCTGAAAGATGGCCCTAGGCTCGCATCGGATAACGGGAGAGCGCGATGACGTGGGGATATATTCCGATAGTAGTGATCCTCATCCTGCTGCTGGTGACGGCGCTCAGGACGTTTGGCATCAATCAGGAATATGAGCGCGCGGTGCTGTTCCGCCTCGGCCGGCTGGGGCAGACCAAGGGGCCCGGCTGGTACTGGCTGATCCCGTTCGTCGATCGCGTCGCCAAGGTCGATCAGCGCACCATCACTTACCAGCTCGAGACCCAGGAAACGATCACCCGCGACGGCGTCGCGGTGCGCGTCAATGCGGTGCTGTGGTTCCGCGCCGATTCGCCGGTGCAGGTCGTGACCTCGGTCGAGAATTGGATGTCGGCGACGGTCCAGGCGGCGGAGACCGCGCTGCGCGACGCGATCGGCCAGAGCGAGCTCGATCACATGCTCAAGGACCGCATCTCGATCAACAAGAAGATGCAGGAATTGCTCCGCGAGGCGTCGTTGAAATGGGGCGTCGAGATCGACTCGGTCGAGATCAAGGACGTCGATATCCCCGAGCAGATGCAGCGCGCCATCGCCCGCGAGGCCGAGGCGATCCGCGAGAAACGCGCGCGGATCATCAAGGCCGAGGGCGAGCAGGAGGCAGCGAAAAAGCTGTCGCAAGCGGCCGACGTGATAAGCGCCTCGCCCGGCGCGCTCGAGCTTCGCCGCCTGCAGGCGCTGACCGAGATCGGGGTCGAGCATAATTCGACGATCATCGCCATGATGCCGGTCGAGCTGCTCCACGCCGCGCGCAAGGTCGCCGGCCTGCCGCCGATCGACGAGCCAAGTTGAGCGGGGCGGCATGAACCCCGTCCAGCTCGTCGCGCTCGCCGCCTCGACCAGCCTGCTCGCCGGGTGGCGGCTGTATCTGGTGACACTTGTCACCGGTCTGGCGATGAAGTTCGGCTGGATCGCCTTGCCGCAGCAGCTTCATCAGCTCGACATCCTGTCCAGCAACTGGGTGCTCGGCGCCGCCACCATCGGCACCTTCGCCGAATTCTTCGCCGACAAGATCGCCTGGGTCGACAGCGCATGGGACGCGGTCCACTCGGTCATCCGGCCGATCGGCGGCGCCTTGCTGTCGGCGGCGATCGTCGACAGCGCCGACCCGGCGTGGCAGGTCGCCAGCTTCCTGCTCGGCGGCGGCGCGGCGTTCGTCGCCCATGCCGGCAAGGCGGGCGCGCGCACCCTCATCAACGCCAGCCCCGAACCCTTCTCCAACATCCTCGTCTCGACCGCCGAGGACGTGACGACTGGTGGGCTGCTCGCACTGGCCATCGCCAACCCGATCGCCGCCTTTTTGGTCGCGCTGATCCTGGTCATCCTGTCGCTGTGGCTGGTGGTGGCCGCTCGGCGCGCCTTGCGCGGGCTCGTCAACCGCCTGGCGCCGCCGCGCTCCGCCCCGCGATCGCCCTGAAACAAGCTGAACCGAACCGCCCAAGGAGAACCGCCGGTGCCGCAAGCCCATAGCCCGATCCTCGAACGGATCGCCCGAGTCCTCGCCGCCGAGCAATTGAGCGCCAATGCGACCGGCAGCGACGCGTCGGCGGCGGGCGCCGTCGATGCGCGCTGGCCTGCGTATCGCCAACAGGCGCTCGCCGTGCTCCATGCGCTGCGCGAGCCCGACGCCGAGATGGTCGCCGTCGGCGACGCCGACATCTGGGGCGCGATGGTCCGCGCGGCGCTGACCTCGGCGGACAGCACCGGCGCGTGACGGCGCGCAAGGCCGCCGATCCGCGCTGGACACTGGTCGCCTGCATCCTCGCCTCCAGCCTGTCGTTCATCGATGGCTCGGTGCTCAACGTCGCTTTGCCCGCGATCCGCGCCTCGACCCACGCCGGCGCGGCCGAGGTGCAGTGGGTGGTCAACGCTTTCACCTTGCCGCTCGCCGCTTTGATCCTGCTCGGCGGCGCGCTTGGCGACCATCACGGGCGCCGCCGCTGGCTGGTCATCGGCACGGTCTTGTTCGGCGGCGCGTCCCTGGTGTGCGCATTGAGCGGCTCGCTCGACATGCTCCTCGCCGGCCGCGCCCTGCAGGGCATCGGCGCCGCCTTGCTGCTGCCCAACAGCCTGGCGTTGCTGAACGGCGCCTATCAGGGCGCGAAGCGCGGCCGCGCGGTCGGCATCTGGGCCGCCGCCGGGGCGATTTCGGCAGCGATCGCGCCGATGATCGGCGGCTGGCTGGTCGCCCACGCCGGCTGGCCGAGCATTTTCTTCATCAACCTGCCGATCGCCGCCGCCGCGATCCTGATCGCGCTGACCAAAGTCCCCGAAGCGCGCGAGCAGGAGAAGGCCCGGCTCGACTTCGCCGGCGCCGCGCTCGCCACGCTCGGCCTCGGCGCCGCGACGTACGGCCTGACCCTGTGGTCGTCCGATCGCGCCTTCTCCGCCACGGCCGGAATCGCGCTGACAGCGGGTGCCGCGCTGCTGGCTGGGTTCATCCTCGTCGAGCGGCGGCTCGGGGCCAAGGCGATGATCCCCCTCGCCTTGTTCGCCAACCGCTGCTTCTCCGCGCTCAATTTGATGACTTTCCTGCTCTACGGCGCGTTCGGCGGGGCGCTGTTGCTGATCCCGTATGTGCTGATCGAGGCTGGCGGCTATTCCCCGGTCCAGGCCGGCCTGTCGCTGCTCCCGCTGTCGATCCTGATCGGGATCGGTTCACCGCTGATGGGCAAGCTCGCCGCCCGCATCGGCCCGCGCCTGCCGCTCACCGTCGGCCCGGGAATCGTCGCCGCGGGCATGCTGCTCGGCACCCGCATCGCCGCCGACCAGTCCTACTGGTGCCACGTCTTCCCGGCAGTGACCGTGATGGCGCTCGGCATGGCCTTGATCGTGGCGCCCTTGACCAGCGCGGTGCTGGGCTCGGTCGAGGAGCATCAGACGGGCATGGCGTCGGGCTTCAACAGCGCCTTGTCGCGCACCGGCGGGCTGATAGCGGTGGCGTTGCTCGGCGGGGTGCTGGCGGGCGGCGGCAAGGCCATGCTCGGCCCGTTCGCCGCGGCCCTGGTGGCAATGGCCGTCGTCGCCGCGTCGGGCGCAATTGCCGCCTGGGTCGGGCTCAACGCCGCAAAGCGCTAGGCGCGGTTCTTGGCGATATAGCCGTCGATGACCGTCTCCAGCAAAGTCATCGGCACGCTGCCGCCCAGCACCACCGCGTCGTCGAACGTGCGCAGGTCATAGCGCGAACCAAGCGCCGCCTTGGCCTTGTCGCGCAGCCGCAGGATTTCGAGCCGCCCGACCATGTAGCCGCAGGCCTGCCCCGGCATCGCGCAATAGCGGTCGACCTCGCCGGTGATCGAGGCCGCATCGTCGCCGTTGGTCCGCACGAACCAGTCGATCGCCTGGGCGCGGGTCCAGCGCATGGAATGAAGCCCGGTGTCGACCACCAGCCGGCACGCCCGAAACGCCTGCGACTGAAGGTAGCCGAGCTGCCCGAGCGGGTCGCCATCATAGGCGCCCAGCTCGTCCGCCAATTGCTCGGCGTAGAGCGCCCAGCCTTCGCTATAAGCGTTGAACGCCAGCATCGACCGGATCAGCGGCATGCGGTTGGCATAGTCGCCCTGCCAGATGTGGCCCGGAATGCCCTCGTGGTAACACAAAGTCGGCAGGCTGAACTTGGGCCATTCCGCGGTGTCGCGGAGGTTGATGTAATATTGCCCCGGCACCGTCCCGTCGATCGAGCCCGACGAGGCATAGCCGCCCGGCGCCCCGGCCTCGATCGCCGGCGGCACGCGCTTGATGATCAATTTGGCCGGGACCATCGTCGCGAAGGCGCGCGGCAAGCGCGTGCGGATGTCCGCGATGCGGCCGTTGAGATAGGCCAGCAATTGCGCGCGGCCGGCATCGTCATTGGCGTAGAGCTGGGCCGGATCCTTGCCCAGCGCGGCCATCCGCTCGCCGACCGTCCCGCCGCTGATGCCCTGCTTGCGCATGATCTCGTCCATCCGCGACTGGATCGCCTTGACCTGCTCCTGGCCAAGCTGGTGGATGTCCTGCGGCGAGCGGGTGGTCGTGGTGCCGGCCTTCAGCGCCCAGGCGTAATAAGCGTCGCCGTCCTTGAAGTGCCACGTCCCGGCGTCCGCCGTCGCCACCGCCCGGTGGGCCTTCAGTTCCGCCAGCTGGCGCTGCAGCGCGGGGATGACCCTCGATCCCATCGTCGCCGTCACCCGCTCAAGTGTCTTGCCGTTGAGCTTGGCGTCGGCCAGTTTCTTCTTGAGCGCGGTGACCACCACCGACGCATCGGGCTTTTCCGCCGCGCCCCCGGCGATGATCTTGATCGTCCGATCGAGCACGAAGTCGGGCGCGACCACGCCGATCCCGCGATCATGCTTCAGCCGCTCGGTCTCGCCATCGATGTTGCGCGCGAAGGCGTCGACGCGGTCGGCATAAGCCGCGGCGTCGGCGTCGCTCGCCACCATGTGACGGCTGTCGAGGAAATCGGGAATGTCGATGTAGCTGTTGCCGAGCTGGTTCACGACATAGGGCGTGTTGCGATAGCCGTTGTTGGGATCGAGCACGAGCGGGTCGCCGAACGGAAAGGCGTAGCCGGTCTGGGCCAGTTCATGCGCCTGGAGCGCCACCGCCCCGTCGAGCGCGCCCGGCGCATTAAGGTCGGTGAAGTCGAATTTGCGCAGCGTCGCGATGCGCTGGTCGATCCCCGCCTTGCGCGCCGCGACCCCGGCCGGGGTCTGGTCGTGCAGCTGATGAGCGAGCGGCGCGAACCTGTCCTTGGCGATGCCGAGGATCGTCGCCTGCTCGGGGAATTCGCCGAGGATCGCTTCGGCCACGCCCTGCAGCGCCTTGCCCAGCCCGCCGCCGTCCGTCGCGGTCACGGCGTTGCCCGCGACCTTGCCGACCTTGCACCCGCCGAGCAGGCTCAATGCCGCGCCGCTGCCCAGGAATTCCCGACGGCCAAGCATGCTGTTCATCGCTTTATCCCCTTTGTCTCGCTTGTAGCGGCAATCGAAGCGCGGGGAAGCGCCGCCGTCAGGCGTTGGCGGCGATGAACTTCTCGACCACCGGCGCGATCTGCTCGCGCCACTTGCGGCCGTTGAAGATGCCGTAATGGCCGACGCCCTTGGCCATCAGATACTGCTTTTTCGATTTGGGCAGTTGGCCGGCGAGGTCGAGCGCCGCACGGGTCTGGCCGATGCCCGAAATATCGTCGCGCTCGCCTTCGATCGCCAGCAGCGCCGTATCCTTGATCGCGCCGACGTCGACGCGTCTGCCGCGGTGCATATATTCACCCTTGGGCAGCAGGTGGCGCTGGAACACCACGTCGACCGTCTGCAGGTAGAATTCGGCGGTCATGTCGGCGACCGACATATATTCGTCGTAGAAATCGCGGGTTGCCTCGGCCTGCTCCTCGTCGCCCTCGACCAGATGCTTGAACATCTCCCAGTGGCTGACCAGGTGGTTGCCCAGGTTCATGGTCATGAAGCCGGCCAGCTGGAGGAAGCCCGGATAGACCTTCCGCCCGGCGCCGCCATAGATCACCGGCACGGTGGCGATGGCGTTCTGCTGGAACCAGGCATGCGGCCGCTGGGTCGCCAGCGTGTTAACCGCGGTCGGTGCCTTGCGGGTATCGACCGGGCCGCCCATCATCGTCAGGCTGGCCGGGCGCGCCGGATTCCTATCGGCCGCCATGATCGCGGTCGCGGCCAGCGCCGGGACCGACGGCTGGCACACCGCCAGCATGTGCGGTCGGTCTTTGCCGTCGCCTTTGATCGCCTCAAGAAACTCGACGAGGTAGTCGACATAATCGTCGAGGTCGAAGCGGCCTTGCTCGAGCGGGACATTCTTGGCGTCGCGCCAATCGGTGATGAACACGTCATGCTTGGGCAACATTCGCTCGACCGTGCCGCGCAGCAGGGTCGCGAAATGGCCGCTCATCGGCGCCACGATCAGCAGCTTGGGTTGCCCCTCGATGCCATGCTTGCGGAAGTGCTTGAGCTGCCCGAACGGCTTCTTGAGGATGATGTCCTCGCTGACCGGGACGATCTGCTTCCCGACCTGCGCCTGGCCGAGCCCGAACTCGGGCTTGCCGCGCGACGTCGAGGCGTGGGCGAAGACGTTGAGCGCGGCCGCGACGACCGGCCCCATCGCCCCATATCCGAACGGATTGGCCGGGTTACTCAGCCATCCCGCGCCCATTCCCGCCATGCGGCTCGCTCCGGCCAAGAGGGAGCGCTGCACTTCATAGGCGTTGTAAAGCATCGAATTTCCTTGGGATGGGCACTGGCCAACGATTGTGGCCCCCGTTGGCTCCCCGGTGCAAGCGGTTTCGCTGCATTGCAGCGCGGGCGATCCGCCGATTGAGGCCTGCGCGCCACACTGCTAGGCAGCCGCATGGCCAGCCGTCCCGCCCCCCCCAAAGCGAAAAGTCTATCCGGTCTCCGCATGGTGTGGAGTTTCGCCAGCCGCTATCCCGGCCATCTGATTGGCGCATCGGTCGCCTTGCTGTTCGCGGCCGCCGCCACCTCGGGCATGCCGATCGCGTTCAAGCTGATCATCGACAAGGGCTTCGCCCACGGCACCGCCGATATCGGCCGCTGGTTCGAATATCTGCTGCTGCTGGTCGGCGTGATGGCGATCGCCACCGCCACCCGCTTCTATTTCGTCAGCTGGATCGGCGAGCGCACCGTCGCCGACATCCGCCTCGCCGTCCACCGCAACCTGCTGCGCCTCGCCCCCGCCTTCTTCGAGGAAAACCGCCCGGCCGAAATCACCAGCCGCCTGACGGTCGACACGACCATCATCGAACAGGTCGTCGGCACCACCATTTCGGTCGCGCTGCGCAACGTCGTGATGGGCATCGCCACCACCGGCATCATGTTCTACCTCGCGCCCAAGCTGGCCGGCATGATGCTGCTCGGCATCCCGCTCATTGTCCTGCCGATCGTGTTCCTCGGCCGCCGCGTGCGCGCCATCTCGACCCGCAGTCAGGACCGCATCGCCGATGTCGGCGCGGTGACCAGCGAAGTGCTGGGCGCGATGAAGATCGTACAGGCCTTCAACCAGCAGGATCGCGAGGCCGCGCGCTTCACCGCCGCCACCGAAACCGTTTTCTCGACCGCCAAGAAGCGCATCGCCCTGCGCGCGGTGATGACCGCGATCATCATCGCCTTGATGTTCACCGCCATCACCCTCGTCATCTGGCAGGGCGCGGTCGATGTCGCGTCGGGGGCGATGACCGGCGGCACCATCGCCGCCTTCGTGCTGTGCGGCGGGCTACTGGCGGGCGCGTTCGGCGCCTTGAGCGAAGTCTATGGCGACCTGCTCCGCGCCGCCGGGGCGTCCGAGCGGCTGACTGAGCTGCTCCACGCCAGATCGACCATCGTCGTCGCCGCCAATCCCACGCCGCTGCCCGAACCGGCGCGCGGCGAGCTGAGGTTCGAGGGCGTCGAATTCCGCTACCCGACTCGCCCCGATGCCCCCGCGCTCCATGATTTCACCCTCGCCGTGCGGCCCAACGAGCGGCTGGCGATCGTCGGCCCGTCGGGCGCCGGCAAGTCGACCCTGTTCCAGCTTGCCCAGCGCTTCTACGACCCGCAGGGCGGCCGGCTGCTGCTCGACGGCGTCGACCTCAAGGCCGCCGACCCGGCCGACATCCGGCAGCGCATTGCCATGGTCCCGCAGGAAACCGTGCTGTTCGCCGCCTCGGCCCGCGACAACCTCCGCTACGGCAATTGGGACGCCAGCGAGGACGAAATCTGGGCCGCCGCGCGCGATGCCAACGCCGCCGATTTCCTCCGCCTGCTGCCGGAGGGTCTGGATACCTTCATGGGCGAAGGCGGCGCGCGGCTGTCGGGCGGGCAGCGGCAACGCATCGCCATCGCCCGCGCGCTGCTTCGCCGCGACGCGCCTCTGCTACTCCTCGACGAAGCCACCTCGGCGCTCGACGCGGAAAGCGAGAAAGCGGTGCAGGACGCGCTCGACCGGCTGATGGAGCAGCGCACGACCCTGGTCATCGCCCACCGCCTCGCCACCGTCCGCGCGGCCGACCGGATCATCGTCATGGACGACGGCCGGATTGTCGAGGAAGGCACCCACGCCGAACTGATCGGCAACAAGGGTCTCTATGCCCGCCTCGCCCGGCTGCAGTTCGACGGGCTCGCCGCCTGACCTACTGCTGGTAGCGCGGCAGCTGCCCGCCGTGCCCCTGGACCTGGGTGCGCGGCAAACCGGCGAGGGTCAGCGATCCTTTGTGCGCGAGGTCGAGCAGCCGGAACCGGCGCTGGGCCGACATCAAGGCCTCGTCGCGCGTGATCACCCCGTTCAAGTTCATGTCCATGCCGGTCACCGGCTCGGGGATGGCGAGCAGTCCGTAGCTGGCGCCGCCCGCCGGAGGCGCATAGCGGACGTGGTGCGTGGCATTTTCCTCGGACGACTCATTGCCTTCCGACTTGCCGTCATTGCCGGTCTTGGGCTTGGGCGCCGGGCCGCTGTAGACGCCGCTGCGCACTTCGGGCGCGACGACCGCCTCATAGCGGCGGATCTCGGGGTCGGACAAACTCCCGTCATGGTCAGTGTCGAGCGTGTCGAAGAAGCGCCCGAAGTCCGACGAGAATTCCGACACGGTCAGCTTGCCGTCGCCATTGCGGTCGGCCCCGGCGAACCAGTTGACCACCGGGTAAGCGGTGCCGCGCGGGCTGCGGAACGCTTCGCCCGACGGCGCCAGGAATACCTGGGGCAGCACCGGCGCGGCGATGCTCGCATGGCTTCCCGCGGCGGCGATTGCCGCGACCGCGACCATGATCAACCCATTCATACGCATCGACATTCCCCGCCCGACTGACTCGATTTTCGCTTTGCTCATAGCTAGTTGCGCCGCGGCTGGCCAGTCCCGACGAGAGAAAGCGACGGGGTTTCGCAAGGCCCTTCCGCATCCGTTCAGCCGCGCTTTGCGTATCTTGGCAGGAACGACGAAAGGTACCCGATGTCCAACCCCCAATTCGATCGCCGCGGACTGCTCGGCGCGGCGGCCTTGACCGCCATCGCCTTGCCGCTCGCCTTTGGCTCGCGCAAATCGGCCGCGACCACCCGCTTCCCCGTCAGCTTCACCGATGCCGAATGGCGCAGCCGGCTCGGCCCGGCGCGCTTCACGATTCTCCGCAAGGAAGGCACCGAGCGGGCGTACAGTTCGCCGCTCAACAACGAGCATCGCCACGGCACTTTCGCCTGCGCCGGCTGCGCGCTGCCACTCTATTCGTCGGCGTCCAAGTTCGACAGCGGCACCGGCTGGCCAAGCTTCTTCCAGACCCTCCCCAACGCCGTCCAGCATCGCCGCGACGGCGCCCTGTTCATGGAGCGGACCGAGGAGCATTGCCGCCGCTGCGGCGGGCACCTCGGCCATGTCTTCGACGACGGCCCGCGCCCGACCGGCAAGCGCCACTGCGTCAACGGCCTCGCGCTGACGTTCCGGCCCGCCTGATGCTGCTGATCCTCCTGGCCTATCTTGGCGGCGTCCTGACCATCCTCAGCCCGTGCATCCTGCCGGTGCTGCCGTTCGTGTTCGCCCGCGCCGATCAGCCGTTCCTGCGCAACGGCCTGCCGCTGCTGATCGGGATGGCGGCGACCTTCGCCTTGGTCGCCACCCTCGCCGCCGTCGGCGGGGAGGCCGCGCTAGCCGCCAACCAGTGGGGCCGGTGGATCGCCTTGGTCATGCTCGCCGGCTTCGCCCTGCTGCTGATTTTCCCGACATTGTCAGACCGGGCGATGCGGCCGTTGGTCGGGCTCGGCGACCGATTGTCGCGCCGCACCGGCGGCGGCGGCATCGGCTCGTCGCTGCTGCTCGGCCTCGCCACCGGTTTGCTGTGGGCGCCGTGCGCCGGCCCGATCCTCGGCCTGATCCTGACCGGGGCGGCGATTTCGGGCGCCAGCACCACCACCGCCTTCCTGCTCCTCGCCTACGCGCTGGGCGCCGCCACCAGCCTCGGCCTTGCCCTGGTCATCGGCGGCAAGGTGTTCGCGGCGATGAAGCGCTCGATCGGCGTCGGCGAAGGCGTCCGCCGCGTGCTCGGCTTGCTCATCCTCGTCGGCGTCGGCGCGATCGCGCTTGGCCTCGACACCAAGGTCCTGTCGAAGCTGTCCACCGCCCAGACGTTCGGCATCGAGGCCGGGCTCGCCGGGCGCCTCGGCATGGCCGACAAGGTGCCGCGGACGTCCGCCGCGGGCCTTGCCGACGAAGGCCCGCTGCCCGCGCTCGACGGCGCCGTGCAATGGCTCAACTCGCCCCCGCTGACCCGCGAGCAGCTCAAGGGCAAGGTCGTGCTCGTCGATTTCTGGACCTACAGCTGCATCAACTGCATCCGCGCCATCCCCCACGTCCGCGCGCTCTACGACCGTTACGCCAAGGACGGGCTGGTGATTATCGGCGTCCATTCGCCCGAATTCGCGTTCGAGCGCGATCCCGCCAACGTCCGCCAGGCGATCGCCGACCTCGGCATCCGCTACCCGGTGGCGGTCGACAACAAGCTCGCCGTGTGGCGCGCGTTCGACAACCGTTATTGGCCCGCGCAATATCTCGCCGATGCCAACGGCCGCATCCGCTACCACCACTTCGGTGAGGGCAGCGAGGCCCAGACCGAGGCCGCCGTCCGCACCCTGCTCATCGAAGCCGGCGCCAGGCTCGGCGCCATGGCCGGCCCGGCCGACACCAAGGGCGCCGGCGCCGCCGCCGACCTCGCCGACGTCCGGAGCCCGGAAACCTACCTCGGCTCGGAGCGGGCGAAGAATTTCGTGTCGCCCGGCGGTGCCCAGCGCGGCGTTGCGGATTACCGCGTGCCCGATGCGCTCAGCCTCAACCAGTGGGGTCTCGCCGGCCGTTGGACGGTCGAGCCGCAGCTCGCCCGCCTCGCCGCGCCCGGCGGGTCGGTGACCTTCCGCTTCCAGGCGCGCGACCTCCACCTCGTGCTCGGCAGCGCTGCCGGCAAACCGGTGCGCTTCAGGGTCACGATCGATGGCAAGGCCCCCGGCGCCGACCATGGCGTCGACACCGATGCGAACGGCAACGGCATGGTCACCGAGCATCGCCTCTACCAACTGGTTCGCCAGAAGGGGAAAGTGACCGAACGCCAGTTCGCCATCACCTTCCTCGACCCCGGCGTCGAAGCCTACGCCTTCACCTTCGGCTAGGCGGGGCGGCGGCTAGGCGGCCAGGCGGACCGAGTCGTCGGGGTGGAAGTCGGCGCTGCCGACCGCTTCCCGCCGGCGCCGCTGGGCCATGTGCCGTTGCAGGGCGTAGAACGCCTGGGCCGGGTTCGCCTTGAACGCCTCGGGCAACGCGCCATAGGCCGCCAGCGTCCGCTCGACCCGGTCCCACCCGGTGCGCTCGGCGCGATCGAAGGCCGCAAGTCCCTGCGCCCGGCGTTCGTTGTGGTCGGTGAAATCGCGGAACCGCAGCGGGCGCCAACCGAGATAGGAAAAGCGGATCACCGGACGCCCCGCCATGAACCGCAGCTCGGGCCAGTCGAAGGCGTCGAACGCGGCCAGCAACTGCGCGTGGACGACCGTCCGTTGCTCCCAATCGTAGAATAGCTCGAACAACGCGCGGCGCTCCGCCGCCGGAGCCAGGGTGCCGGCTCGGCGATGGGCATGCACGCGGTCGAGCCCGGCAAAGCAACGCCGGCTCGATCCGCCGCTCGGCTTCGGCCCTGAGCGCCGCCGAACCGCTCAGCCGGTAGGTGACATAGGTTTCGACGCACACCTGCCGGTTGATATCCCGCAACGCCTCGGTGAACCGCTCGAGCGCCGCCATGCAGTCGCCGCGACGCCGCTTGCCGAAGCGCCATTGCAGCAACCGCCCCAGCCGCATGCCGCCCTGGAAATGCCGCGCGCCCCACAGCGCGCCATACGCCGCAAGCAGCGGGAAGGCGTGGTTGCGCCCGCTATGCTGGTAGAGGTGATGGTAGGTCGCCGCGCGCTGGGTGAAATCGCCGGTCCGCCCCGCCAGCAGTTCGGCTTCGGCGCGGAGGTCCTCGATCAGGCCCTGCTGGTGCGATGCGATGATATCCATCGCCACGGCCTATCGCGGCAATCATCACCACTTGGTTTATTTGCGCATCGATTTCGGCTCAGACTCACGAAAAAGGGCGGCCCCGGCAAGGACCGCCCCATCGATTTTCAGCGCCTGGAAAAGGCTCAGAAGGCCGTCATATAGGCTTCGTTGCCGACGAACCCCATCTTGCTGACCTTGGCCTGCTTGGTCACCGCCAGCACCTGGTCGACCAGCTCATAGCGGGCGTCCGGCTCGGGCTGGAGGTGAAGCTCGGGCACCGGATCCATCTGCTGGGTCACGTCGAGATACTGGCGCAGCTGCGGCAGGGCCACGGCGCTGCCGTTCCACAGCACCTGGCCGGCGGTGGTGATCACCACCTTGTTCTTGACCGGGTCGATCAAATTGTTCTGCGGCGGGCTGTTCTGCGGCAGGTCCAGCTTCACCGCGTGGGTCTGCGGCGGGATGGTGACGATGAACATGATCAAAAGCACCAGCATGACGTCGATGAGCGGCGTCGTGTTGATGTCCATCATCGGCTCGCCTTCAGAATTCGAGCTCGTGGTTTGCATTGCCATAAGTCGAGGCTCCTAAAGACGCGTGATCGGGCCGCCCGGGGGCGGCTGAGAGATAAAGCCGACGCGCGCGAAACCGGCACGTTGCATCTGGAAAACCGCGCCGCCGATGCACTTGTACGGCGTATTGATGTCGCCGCGGATATGCGCTTCGGGCATGTTTTCCTCGTTGATATTCTCAACCCCGCCGACCGCCTTGATCTGCGCCTCGAGCTTCTTGACCGCGCGATCGAGCAGCTCGTCGGCGGTGACCTTCGTCAGGTTCCAATACACTTCGCACGTCCCGCCGGGGCCGCCGCGGACCGACAGCGAGACATTCTCCGGCTTCGTCACCGTCGGCTCATAGCGAACGCTCGGAAGCTTGACCGGGACAGTCTGGACGACGACCGGGATGGTGATCAGGAAGATGATCAGAAGCACCAGCATGACGTCGACCAGCGGCGTCGTGTTGATGTCGGACATCGGGACATTTTCGTCGTCGCCGTCGGCTTGGCCGATGTTCATGGACATGAGGCGAGTTCCTTCTAGTCGTCAGTTCACGCCCGACCGGCGGCGGCTGGGCCCAAGGGGCTCCGCCGCCGGTGCGGAGTGCGTCCGCTTAGCGAATCGGGTCGGCCTGAGCGCCGGTCGGGGTCGAGCCCGGACGGAGCGGCTCGGTTCCGCGCGGCGTCGTCGTCGTGGCCGGCTTCGGCTGGGCGGCCTTGGACGCGGCCATCGCCGGCTTCACTGCGCCGTTCGAAGCGAGATAGCCGTGAACGTCATTGGTGAAGGCCGAAAGATCTTCGGTGATCGTCTTGTTGCGGCGGATCAGCCAGTTGTAGGCGAGAACGGCGGGAACCGCGACGACCAGGCCGAGCGCGGTCATGATCAGCGCTTCGCCGACCGGGCCGGCCACCGTCGAAATCGACGCGTCGCCCGACGCACCGATCTTGATCAGCGCGCGGTAGATGCCGATGACGGTGCCGAACAGGCCGATGAACGGCGCGGTCGAGCCGACCGTGGCGAGGAAGGCGAGGCCTTCGCCGAGACGGGCGTTGATGGCGCCTTGCGAGCGCGACAGGCTGCCCGCGACCCATTCATGCTGATCGACCGGGTCGGTCAGCTTGCTGTGCTGGTCCTGGGCAATGAGGGCGTCCTCGGCGACCGAGCGATAGGCGCTCCTGCTGTCCAGCTTGGTCGAGGCGTCCTTGAGGTTGGGCGAGTTCCAGAAGCTGGCGCGCACCTTCTTACCCTGGTTGATGATCTTTTGCTGCTGCAGAAACTTCGTGAACAGGATGTAGAAGGTGCCGATCGACATGCCGACCAGAACGATGAAGACGGTCCAGCTGATGAGGCCGCCTTCGTGGAGGGCCTGCATCAGGCCATAAGGGTTCGCGCTTGCGGCGGGAGCGGTTGCGGGAGTTGCCATGGTTCGTCTTTCCTCTTGAAATTTCTCTGTTCGAGCCAGCTAAAAGCCAGTCTTACCGTTGAATGCGCCAGGCGATCGGCGGTGTATTCACCGTGTCGGTCGTGGCATTGCCTGAATCATCCCGGGCCGGCGTGTACCGGGCCCGACGCTTGAGCACGCTGCACGTCGCCGCGTCGAGGGCGGAACTGCCCGACGACTGGGTGATGCTGCACGATTGCACACGCCCATCGGGTCCGATGGTCAAGCTCGCACGCGCTGTTCCCTCGGTTTCGTCGCGAAGCGCCTGCGGCGGATAGTCGTCGGAACTGAACAGCGACCGGACGTCACCCTTGGCCTTGGCCGTCTGCACCTTCCTTGGTGCCGGCGGAGCCGGCGGCGCTGGCGGCGCCGGCGTGGCCCTCGGCGTGATGATCACCGGCTGGATGACCGGCGACGTCTGGATCTGCGGCGCCGGCGACTCGATCCGTACCAGCGGCGGCGGCGCGCTCACCTGCGGCGGCGGCGGAGTCTTGTTGTCCGGCGGGGGCGGCGGCTTCTCCTCGGGGGGAGGCGGCTCTTCCTTGACGTCGAACGTCTTGAGATCCTCGGCGGCCTTTTTCACGACGTTGTAAGCCAGGCCGCTGACCAGCGCGTAGCCGAGCACGACGTGGATGATTGCGACGATGACGATGGCCGCCGTGCGGTTCGAACCCATCTCTTTGCGATTAGCGTAGGACATTAAACCGCAAGTCTCCTTGTTCCGCAGTGGCACCACGGTCGGGCCGGGCGACCATAGCCCAACGCCTTCAATTGGAACCACCGATGTATCATCATATCATCGGCAGCAGCGCGCTTCCTTAATGAACGCCCAATGACCGCGCAATCGATTTTGTTCCGCCCCCGACCGGCTTTCGCGGGTTGCGCAACCGCCTAGGGTGCCATTCCGTGGAACGACGCAATCTCGACTCCGACGCCGCGCGCATCGGGATAGACGTCGGGCTTCATCGAGCGGATGCGCAAGGCCTTGACCAGGTGCATCGCCGACAGCCGCTCGAAGATCGCATGGACCAATGTTTCCTGCAGGTTGAAACGACGCTCGGTCGACAGCCGCCGCACTTCGCCGACGACATGGTCATAGTCCCAGGCCTGGGCCTGTTCGTCGGCCTCCGGGGCGCGCTCGATGCCGTCGATCCACAGCTCAATCGTCAAGTGCAATCGCTGCGGGATGCCGCGCTCGAATTCGTGGAAGCCGATGTCGGCCATGACCTCCAGCGACTCGATCACGATGTGCCCCGTCACCGGCCGCAACGCGTCGGGCACCATGCCAATCAGGTTGATTGAGTCACCGTCCATCACTGCTCCAGGAACTGCACGTCGCGCGGCAGGGCCATGAACCGTTGCCCGCCGTCGATCACCAGCGTCTGCCCGGTCATCGCCGGCTGGGCAACCAGGAAGCGCAGGGCGTCGACTACCATTGCCACATCGACGCCGACGCCAAGCGGGTTGAGCGCATGGGTCGCGGCGAACCCGCCCTCGTCCTGCGCCCCCGACGGCAGCATCAGCGCGGGCGCGATCGCATTGACCCGGATGCCGCGCTCCGCCAGCGCCCGCGCCGCCACCTCGGTCAGCCCGGCCAGCGCATATTTGCTCAAGGTATAGGACAGGAAATCGGGGTTGGGCGCGGCCAGCTTGGCGTCGGTGATATTGACCGCCAGCGCCGCCCCGCCGCTGTGCCGCCGGGCGAGTTCGGCGATCAGCAGCATCGGCGCGCCGGCATTGACCGCCATGTGCGCCGCAAATTCCCCGGCGTCGGGCGGGGTAAGCGCATCCGCCGCGAATCGCGCGGCATTGTTGACCAGCAACGTCACTGGTCCCGGCGCTGCAGCAAAGATTTTTGCGGCGCAGCGGGGATCGGCGAGATCGGCGGCGACCTTGACCGCGCCGGCGGGCACGTCGTCGCCATCGTGATGGACATGCGCCACCACCCGCCAGCCGTCGGCCAGCAGCGCGTCGGCGATCCCCCGCCCAACCCGCCGCGCGGCCCCAGTGACGATGGCTGTTCTCGCGCTGTCCATTCCCTCCCATACCGCTCACCCTGAGCTTGTCGAAGGGCTTCCGTCATTGCGAGGACCCCACACTTGACCCGGGTGCTCGCAATGACAAGGGGGTGTTGCCATGCCCGAGACCCGACCCCCAATCGACTTTGCCGGCCACAGCCTCGCCTCCCTCGCCGCGGCGATCGAGGCGCGCGGCGGGACCCCGCCGGTCGATCGCTGGCACCCGACCCATTGCGGCGACAGCGACATGCGCATCGCCCGCGACGGCAGCTGGACTCATCAGGACCGCCCGATCACCCGCCCCGCGATGATCCGCTTGTTCTCGACCGTGCTGCGGCGCGAGCCCGACGGCAGCCACGTTCTCGTGACCCCAGTCGAAAAGCTCAGCATCGAGGTCGAGGGGACCGCTTTCCGCGCGATCGAAATGACCATGGATGGCGACGGCGAGCAGCGCCGCATCGCGTTCCGTCTCGATAGCGGCGACGCGGTCATCGCCGGCCCCGATCATCCGCTGACCGTGGTCGAGAGCGACGGCGGTCCCTCCCCCCGGCTCGCCGTCCGCCACGGGCTGGAAGCGGAGATCGCCCGCCCGCTTTATTACGAGCTGGCCGAGATCGCGCTGGCCGAAGCGCATGACCCGCCCGGCATCTGGTCCGACGGCGCCTTCTTCGCGCTTGCCCCGAAGGCCGGCGAATGACCCTCATCGAGCGGCTGATTGCCGCGCTTGCCCTGGCCGCTCCCGGCGACCTGTTGCCCGGCGACCTCCACGATTCCGTCGCCAGCCTTGAGCCGCTGCGCGAGGCGGCGGTGCTGGTCGCGATCACCGACCGCCCCGACCCGGGCGTCCTGCTCACCGAGCGCCGCCACGATTTGCGCGTCCACGGCGGCCAGATCGCCTTTCCCGGCGGCCGGATCGACGATGGCGAGAATGCCGAACAGGCCGCGCTGCGCGAGGCGTGGGAGGAAATCGGCCTCGACCCCGCAAAGGTGCACGTCGTCGGCCAGGCCGATCATTACCGCACCGTCACCGGCTATGGCGTCACCCCGGTCGTCGGCATCGTCCCGCCCGACATTGAACTCAAAGCCAACCCGCATGAGGTCGCCGACTGGTTCGAGGCGCCGCTCGCGTTCCTCCTCGATCCCGCCAACCAGCAGCGCAGGACCGCTCACTTCCGCGGCCGCGAGCGCAGCTATTTCGAGATCGACTGGAACGGCCGCCAGGTGTGGGGCGCGACCGCGGCGATGATCGTCAATCTGACGAAGCGGCTGCAATGGAACTGAGTCCCGACCGCTGGCTCGACCGGCCCGGCATCGTCCGGCTGCTCGCAGCGCTCGACGCCGAGCATGGCCACGCGCGCTTCGTCGGCGGGGCGGTGCGCGATGCCTTGCTCGGCCTCGAATCGCAGGATCTCGACCTCGCCACCACCCACGCCCCGGCCGACGTCATCGCCCGCCTCCAAAACGCCGGGATCAAGGCTGTCCCGACCGGCATCGAACATGGCACGATCACCGCCGTCAGCTCGGGCACCGTGGTCGAAGTGACGACGCTGCGCTGCGACGTTTCGACCGACGGCCGCCGCGCCACGGTCGCCTTCACCGACGACTGGCAGGCCGACGCCGCGCGCCGGGACTTTACCATCAACGCGCTCTACGCCGACCCCTTCACCGGCCACGTCCACGATTATTTCGGCGGTGAGGCGGACATTGCCGCGCGCCGCCTGCGCTTCATCGGCGACCCGCTGCAGCGCATCGCCGAGGACCATCTGCGGATTCTCCGCTTCTTCCGCTTCCACGCCCGCTTTGGCGAGGGCCAGCCCGACCCCGCCGGCCTCGACGCCTGCACGCACCGAGCCAACGATCTGATGGCCTTGTCGCGCGAGCGGATCGCCGACGAATTGCTCAAATTGCTGGGCTTGCCCGACCCGTCGCCGACCGTCGCGCTGATGCAGGATCGCGGCATCCTCTTGCCCGTGCTGCCCGAAATCGTCGCCGGCGCCGGCGCCGCCATTGCCGCCCTCGCCGCCGCCGAAACCGCCGCCGCGGTCGATCCGCATCCGCTGCGCCGACTCGCCGCGATCCTGCCGCGCGATCCGGCGCTGGCGGAAAAAATCGGCGCCCGCCTCAAGCTGTCGAACAAGGCCCGCAAGCGACTCGCCGCCGCCGCCGACCCGGCGCTCGCCGGTAACCCCCGCGCGCTGGCCTATGCCATCGGTACCGAAAGCGCCCAGGATCGCCTGCTGCTGGCCGGGGACAGCGCCGCCGCGGCCGCGATCGGTGGCTGGCCGGTGCCGCGCCTGCCGCTCACCGGCGGCGGCCTCATCGCGCGGGGCGTGGCGCAAGGCCCGGCCGTGGCGAAGACCCTCCAGGCGATCGAGAAAGAATGGGTCGCGGCAGGCTTCCCGACGGGCGCCGCATTCGACGCTCTGGTCGACGCCGCTCTGGGCTAAGCGCGGACGAAGGCGCCCGAGGCAATCACCGGCCCGGTCGGCAGCCCGCTCGGCGATCCGCCCGCCGGTTCAACCGACACCGCCAGCATCACGCCTTCGGTGAAGTTCGCCGCAATCTCGACCGGCAGCACCGCGTGCATCGGCTTGTCAGGCGGCATCACCCCCATCGAATGCGGCTTGCCGCCCTTGGGGATCATCCACAATTCGTGGGTCTCCTTCGACCCCGCCGAAATCCCCGCCGCCGCCGCGACGACCAGGTTGCGGCTCATCGGATCGAATGTCGCCACCAGCCGTGCCGGGCCCTTGTCGCCGGCCATCGTCGCGACCAGTGCGCCGCGCTCCTGAACCTGCTCGACCGGCGGCTTCTCGATCAGCGCGGCCGGCCGCACCATCACCACCAGCGCCAGCGCCGCGGCGATCGCGCCCGCCGCGCCCGCCATGCCGCGCCACGCCGCCAGCTTGCGCCGCAATTGCACCACGTTTGATCCGTCGCCCGTCTCGCCGATGCGCCGCTCGACCGCCGCGAGCAGTCCTGCCGGTGGTTCTAGGGGCTCGACCTCCTCCGCCAGCGGCGCCAGCCGCCCGCGCCATCGCGCCACTGCTTCCGCAAAGCCGGCATCCTCGGCTTCCAGCCGCCGCGCCCGCGCCGACTCGCCGCCGTCGAGCACGCCCAGGGCATGCTCGGCCGCCAGCAGGTCGCGCTCCTGCTCGGGGGTGAAGGCGTCGTCGTCGGTCATCGCTCGAGGCATCCCTTCAGCCGCAACAGCCCGCGCCGGATCCAGCTCTTCATCGTCCCCAGCGGCACGGTCTCCCGCTCCGCCAGTTCGGCGTAACTCAAGCCATCGAAGAAGGCGGCGCGGATCATCGCCCGCGGCCGCTCCTCAAGCTCGTCAAGGCAGCCGCCGAGCCGTCGCCCGTCCTCGGCTTTTTCGATCAGGTCGATGGCCGAGGGCGACTCATCGGCGACGTCGTTGGCGGCGTCGATCGGCACCCCGCCCGGCTTGCGCCCGCGGATGCGGTCGATGGCGCCGTTGCGCGCAATGCCGGCCAGCCAGCTCATCGCCCCCGCCCGCGCCGGATCATATTGGCCGGCCCGGGTCCACACCCGGACATAGACTTCCTGGAGCACTTCCTCGGCGTCGGGTTCCGACCGCAGCACCCGCATGCACAGCCCGAACAATCGGGCCGAGGTCAGCGCGTAAAGCCGCGACAGTGCGCCGCGATCACCGCGCGCGACTTCGCCCAGCAGCCGCGCCAGCAAGCGCGACTCGATTCCTTCGGTATTGCTTGGTTGAACGCCCGCCATTGCCCGACTGATAGACACTCCGCCGATAAAACAAAGCCACGACGACGCCGGCAGCTGGTCTCGGCGGGGACGGGAAACGGCGAGACTGGTCTGTGCCGACCCCCTCCCGCCCCGCCGAGTGAGGCTCCGGCCGAGGGCGCAGCCGGGGCCCCGTCCGGTCACGGCTTGGGCGCCGGTTTCACAATGTTGATACTGCCGCCGCCACGCCGCGCGACCGGCTTCGCGGCCACTGGCCGGGTCTCGAAAGGGGTCATCGACAGCATCGCGGGTCTCCTCATGGCGCGTGGCCTTCAAGGAGCGTTACGGAGTGGAACGTCAGGCGGATGCACCGCCAACCACGCTTTGCCTAATTGGCGAGCGCCCGAAGCACGGCGCGGGTCAGCGCCCCCGGGTCGACCGGCTTGCGCAGGATTTGCGCCCGCGGCAGCGTGTCGCGGATCCGCTGGCGCATGCTGTCGTCGGCATAGCCGGTGACGAAGATCACGGGCGCGGGGTGCGCACCGCAGATCGCCAGCGCGGTCTCGACCCCATCGGCGCCCGCGCCCAGATTGACGTCGGTCACCAGCAGCCCGGGCGCCTGCGTCCGTGCCTCCTCAAGCGCCTGCGCGCCATTGGCCGCGACCGCGACGCACTCAAAGCCGGCTTCTTCGAGGACGTTGGCGATCATCCACGCGATCATCGATTCATCCTCGACCACCAGGATCGGCGTCGCGAACAGAAGTTTTTCGGGGTCTTGGGAATCATCGGGCGGCGGCGACGGCTGCGCCCCATCGGGCGGTTCGGTAGTGAATCGGTAAACCCAGTGCTGCATCCAGCCGTCCCTGCTCAATCGCGGCGGAAAGACAAGCGAAAATGCAATCCGTCGGGGTCCCATCGGCTCTCGCTCGTGCCCTGCAGGTCGTGCTTCACGTTCAGCGCAATCATCTTGCTGCCGAACCCGGAACGCGCCGGGTCGGCAATTTGTTGCCCGCCGCGCTCGGTCCAGCGCAACGTGACCTCGTCGTCGGCCACCGCCCAGTCGATATCGACCCGCCCTTCTGGGCTGCTCAGCACACCATATTTCAGCGCGTTGGTGCTGAGTTCGTGGAGGATCATGCTGACGCTCAGGAACTGGCGCGGCGACAGCGACAGTTCGGGGCCCTCGGCATGGACCCGGCCGTCGGCGGCGAACGGCTCGATCGTCGCCGCCACCAGCTCGCCCAACGAGGCGCGTTCCCACGTCGCCGCGGTCAATATCTCGTGCGCCCGTCCCAGCGACGACAGACGCCCGGTGAACGCCGGCGTGAATTCCTCGAGCGCTGTCGACGATCGCGCCGTCTGGTGGGCGATCGCGCCGACCACGCCGAGCAAATTCTTGACCCTGTGGTTGAGCTCGTCGACCAGCAATTTCTGCCGCCGCTCATGCTCGCGCCGCTCGCTGATGTCGCGCAGGAAGCCGAGGAACATCGGCTCACCGAATTCGCTCGTCCGGGTGATCGACAGCTCGACCGGCAGCTCGTGCCCGTCGCGGTGCAGCGCCTCGATCTCGATATGCTTGTCGATCACCGGGCCTTCGCCGGTGGCCAGGTAATGGGCCAGGCCCGCCTCATGCGCGTCGCGATAGCGTTCGGGGATGATCATGGCGCTCATGCGCTGGTCCTCGGCCTCTGCGAACGACCAGCCGAAGGTCGCCTCGGCGACGTCGTTCCAGCCGGCGATGGTGCCGTCGATTCGCATCACCACCACCGCGTCGAGCGCGGTTTTCAGCACCGCGCCCAGCTGGGCCGTGTCGATGTTACGCGCGATACTCACTACGCCCGGGTAACGATTATTTCACGCGCGTCCAGAGGCTTGCGGGCGATTTTCTACGCCGCTCGGATGATCGCCGCTTCGCGCTCCAGCAGCTTGGCGACATCGGCCGCGCGCAGCGGCCTGGAGAGCAGGAATCCCTGCACCGACGAGCAGCCGTGGGCGATCAATTGCTCAAGCTGCTCGGTCTCCTCGACCCCCTCGGCGGTCGTCTCCATGCCGAGCGCGCGAGCAAGGTCGGTGATCGCCCGCACCACCGCGCTGGCATTGGGCTGGGTGATCAACGCCTGGATGAAGCTGCGGTCGATCTTCAACTTGTCGAACGGGAAGCTCTGCAGATAGCTCAGCGACGAATAGCCCGTGCCGAAATCGTCGAGCGCGATGCGGATGCCGAGCGAGCGCAGCGAATGCAGCAGCCGCAGCGTCGCCTCGCCGCCTTCGAGGAACACCGATTCGGTGATTTCCACTTCGAGCCGGTGCGGCGCCAGCCCGCTGTTGGCGAGCGCGCGGAGGATTTCCTCGCTCAGCCCCGGCCGGCGGAACTGGACCGACGAGACGTTGACCGCGACCCGCAAATTGTCGGGCCAGCCGACGGCGTGGCGGCACGCTTCGCGCAAGGCCCAGCCGCCGATCGGGATGATCATCCCATTGTCTTCGGCGACCGGGATGAACTCGGCCGGCGACACCAGCCCGCGGGTCGGGTGGTTCCACCGGATCAGCGCCTCGAACGAGCCGACCCGCTGATGCTCGAGGTCGAACAACGGCTGGAAATACAGCTCGAACTCGCCGCGCTCGATCGCCAGCGCCAGGTCGCTCTCGATCCGCCGCCGCGCCTGCGCCCGCTCGTTGAGGCTATGCTCGAAGAAACTGGTGCCGCCGCGCCCGTCGGCCTTGGCGCGGTTGAGCGCAAGGTCGGCGTTCTTGAGCAGGGTCGTGACGTCGGCCCCGTCGTCGGGGGCGATGGCGACGCCGATGCTGGCGCCCGACACGATGTGATGGCCGTCGATGACCGTCGGCCGGCGCACCGCCTCGATCAGCCCGGCGGCCATCCGCTCGACCCCGTCGCGCGACCCGCCAAGCGGCTGGACGATGACGAATTCGTCGCCGCCGAGGCGGGCCACGAAGCAGCCCTCGGCGACCGCGCCCAGCCGCTCGCCCATCTCGACCAGCAACGCGTCGCCGGCGCCGTGGCCGAGCGAATCGTTGACCGTCTTGAACTGGTCGAGGCCAAGGCAGTGGATCGCCACCGCGCCATCGCGCCCGCCGCGCGTCGCCAGCAGATGGTTGAGGTGGCGCTTGAACATCGCCCGGTTGGGCAGCCCGGTCAGCACGTCGTTGAAGGCCAGCTCGGTGATCCGCTTCTCGCGCTCCTCGATCTGGGTCGCCATGCGGTTGAAGCCATGCGCCAGCCGCGCCAGTTCGTCGTCGCCGCTGACCACCAGCTCGATCCGCTCGCCCTCGGCCAGCCGCCCGGCAGCGCGGTCGAGCCGCGCCAGCGGTTCGGTGATCCGCCGCGCCGACCGCCACGTCATCGCCATGACCAGCACGACCCCGAGCAGCCCGATCAGCGCCACCGCATATTGCACCGGGCGATAGGCGGCGATCGCCTGGGCCCGCGGGTAATGCAACAGCAGCGCGGCACGCTCGCCCTCGACCATCGTCCCCAGCGGCTTGGCGAAGCCGATCGATTCCTCCCCGCTCAGCCCGAGCACGACCGCTTTCTGTTGCTTAAGGCTCAGCGCGACCTGCGCCTGGCTGTCCTTGCCGGTCAGTTCGAAGGCCCCGGCGGCGCGTTGCCAGCCGCCCTCGCCGGGCTCGGCCAGGATCACCCCGGCGTGGATCGGGATCGCCGACATCGTTTCCAGCGAGCGCATCTCGCGCGCGTCAATGTCGGTGGCGAAGACCACCCAGCCGGTCAGCACCGGGGCCATGATCGGCGCCGCCGCGACCTGCCGCGGCCGCCCGCCAAGCCGGGCCACCCCGCTCAGCCGCCCGGCATCGAGCGCCTCGTACAACCTTGCGACATCGGCCCGGCTGCGCCCGTCGAGCGTCCCCACCACCGTGCCGTCGACCCTGAGGATGGCGGCAAGGTCGGCCGGGCGGCGGCCCGCCAGATTGGCCAGCGCCGACCCCGCGGTCGCCGAATCGCCGGTCGCCACCGCCTCGCGAAAACCGAAGTCGCGCGCCAGCAATCCGGCCGATCCCTGCATTTCGGCCGTGCGCTGCTGCCACAGCCGGTCGAACACCGCGCTCGACGCCGCCATCTGCCGCTCGACCGCGCGCCCGCCGATCTGCCCGACCATGGCATAAATGAGCGCCGACACCGCCAGCATCGTCAACCCGAACAGCCCCGCCTGGAGCACCGCCATGCGCGTACCGAGCGAGCGAAAGCGAAAGGCCGGCAGCCGCATCGTCAGTAACCGTGGCGCATCGTCGGCGGCGGCGCCCGCAAATTGACCGCGAACTGCGCCGTCTGCCGCCCGCCGCTCAGCGTCATCGACCGCGCCACGACCGATCCCGGCGCGCGTAGATAGGGGTGGAACAAGCTGACCGACACCGCGCCCGCCGGCAGCCCGTCGATGCTCGCCACGCCGCGCGCGTCGCTGCGCGCCGTCCAAGCGCTGTCGCTGACGTACAAAAACGCCGCCATCTGGTCGTGGATGTTGCACCCGATCGCGACCACCCCGGCCTTGTCGAACGTGACGCTGCGCGATTGCTCGCTGGCGAACAGTTTGAGCTCGAACTTCTTGGGCGCGGAGAAGGAATAGACATGGTGCCGGGTCTTGTCGAAATTGGGAAAGGACACGCTCGACCCGACCGGCACGATCGTCACGAACGGATGGAACTGCAGGTCGCGTTGCTCGACCTTCAGGGCATTGGTGCGGCGCGGCAATGGCGTCGCCCGCCCAACCGCGCGAACGATCACCACCGCGTCGGCGACCGGCCGCCCGGCGGCGTCGGTCACGCGCACGTCGAGCGTCCCGGCCACCGCCGGCCCGGCCCACGCGCCCACCATCGCGCAAAAAGTCAGCAATCTCATGCTGCCGGGTTACGCTTGTTCGGTAAACGCCCGGTTAGCGGCCTACCACCGCAGTCTTAGCGACGCCTGCACCACGGTCTGCACCTGCCGGGGGTCGATGCCGACCCGCAGCCGCGCGTCGCGCCGGCTGGCGATGTGCAGCACTTCGACCAAGGCGGTCACATGCTCGCCCAGCGGGCGCTTGGCCGCCGCCGTCGCCGCCCAGCCATGCTCGTCGTCCGCGGCGGTCAGCAGGCTGCCGCGGTTGCGGGTGTCGAACCCTTCGATCCTGACCAGCGCATTGCCCTTGCCGATCGCCTTGCTGGCCGAGGCGAAGGCCGAGCGGAAGCGCGTGTCGACCCACCGCCGGCCGCCCTCGATCAACCCCATCCGCGTCCGCCCGGTCAGCGCCTGCGCCACCAGCCGCACGCCGCCGCCCGGCTCGGCGACCAGGCCGGCGTGGGTGAACTGCGTCTTCCAGCCCCATTCCATAAAGGCGTCGGCGACTTCGGGATCGCCGCCGTTGTCGTAATGGAACAGTTCGGCGCGGACCGGCCACGGCCCCTGCCAGCTCAATTTGGCATAGCCGCCGACCCGCTTGAACAGCCCGCCGTCCATTTCCTTGAGCGGATGGCTGTAGCGTGGCTGGATATAGCCGATGTCCTCGCTCAGCGGCGGCAGCGGCATCTTGCGCCCCGCCAGCGCCTTCACGTCGTGCAGCGCCCAGCCGCGCAGCGACACCAGCGCCCCTGCCGTGTCATCGACGTCGAACACCGCCGCGGTCGCGGTCAATTTGTGGTCGCCGAGCATGGCGCTGGCGCTGCCTTCCGCCCCGACCACCTTCACTTCCTCGCCGATCCAGCTGTTGATCGCCGACGGCGTGATCGACTCCGCCACCGCCCACTCAGGCCCGTCATGCTCAAGGCTCACCGGCGGCCACATCAGCCCCGCCCGCGCGCTGAACTTGATCGCCCCGCCGCTCAGCGGCTTCCAGTGCAGATAGGCCTCCGACAATCCGGCCTCCAACGTGCCGTTCTTGTCCTGGACCAGCCCGACCACCGTCGCGCCAAGGGTGAAGCCCAGCTTCGGCTGCCACGCCAGCGCGCCTTCGGCCAGCGTCGCCCGCGTCTCGTCGCCGAACCGCGCCTTGCCGAACCCGCCGGCGGTCCAGCTCTTCTCCCCGCCCGCCGTGGCCAGCCGGAAATCCCCGGTCAGCGTCAGCGTATCGCCCGAAAAGAGGTCGAGCCCGCTGCTCGTGTCCTGCGCAAGCGCCGGCCCCGCCACCGCCACCCACGCGGCGGCGATCGCCCGAACCACCCATCGAGGCGCGGCAATACCCATCGCGCCACCCTAACCTTACGAGGTTAAGGCCGCGTTTCCGCCGTTTGGCTCAACCCCCGCTTGCTAGGTGTGCTGATGATGCGCGCCGGCCGGTGTCGGCAGTTCCGCTTGCCTGAGGTCGCTATGCTCGAATGTCACATTGACCGTCGCCAGCGCCGGCGTGTGGGCCAGCAGCTCCGCCTTCAGCTTGCCGACAATCTCCAGCGCCTTGGCGAACGGGCTGGTCTCGTCGATCGCGATGGCGACATCGGCGTGGAGCTTGTGCCCGATCCACCGCGCCCGCGCATCGGTCACCGCCTTGATGCCGTCGACATGCTCGGCGGCATGGCGGATTTCGGCCGTCACCCCCGGCTCGACCCCGTCGAGCGAACGAGTCAGTACCGCCTTGGCGGATTGCCACACGATCCCCATGATGGCGACGGTGATGAGCAGCCCGATGATTGGATCGGCCATCGGATAGCCAAACCACACCCCGAGGGCGCCGAGCACCACCGCCAGCGACGTCAGACCGTCGGTTCGCGCGTGATAACCGTCGGCGATCAGCGCGGCGCTGTTGATCTGGCGACCGACGCGAATGCGGAACACCGCGACAATCTCATTGCCGGCGAAACCGACGAACCCGGCGAGCGCCAGCCAACCGAGGTGGCTCACCGCCTGCGGATGGAGCAAGCGGTGGATCGCCTGGTAACCGGCGACAACCGCGCTGAACAGGATGATCAGGACGATGATCATCCCGGCCAGGTCCTCGACCCGGCCAAGCCCGTACGTAAAGGTCTTCGACGGCTTGCGCCGCGCCAGCACGAACGCAACCCACAGCGGGATGGCGGTAGTGGCGTCGGCGACATTGTGAATCATGTCGGCCAGCAGCGCGACCGAGCCTGACACCAGGACGATCGCCAACTGGAATGCCGCGGTCACCGCCAGGATTATGAACGACCATTTGATCGCCCAGATGCCCCGGTCGGAGCTGGTCAGCGACGGGTCGATGACGCCGTGCGTATGGCCATGGCCTTTCGCCCCGTCATGCCCGTCGCCATGATCATGGCCGTGGCCTGCCATGGCGCTGCCGCCGAACCCGAACCATTCCCGAATGTTCATCACGCTGTCACCTTCAAAGATATTTGGCGAGTGTCCTGAATTCGTCGAGGGCATCGCTGCCGGGGCGTCGCGCCGCGGCGACGCCATCGGCGAGGCAATGGTCGATATGGTCGTGGATCAGCGCGCGCTTGGCGTTGGTCACCGCCGCCTCGACCGCGTGGAGCTGCTGCGCCAGGTCGACGCACGGCCGCCCCGCCTCGATCATCGCGATGACCGAGGCAAGGTGGCCATGGGCGCGCTTCAATCGCTTGACGATTGCGGGGTGGGACTCGTGTTCCATGGCTCTTCCTATCCCCGGGGGGAGGATATGCCAAGCGCGGTACCGCTGATGATAATGTCGGCCATGCGATTGAGGGTGGCGCGCACACGATCATCACGCCATCGTCCGCAATACTCAGCCAAGCGGGGGTTCGAATTGGCAACCGCCGCTCCCAGTCTGCAGGAGACCGTCATGATCAAGTCTTTGCTCACCGCCGCGCTAGGACTCGCGCTGGCGTCGTCCGCCGCGGCCAAGCCAGGCGACGATATCGCCGCGCCGGTGCGGCAGTTCATCGACGGCTTCAACAGCGGCCACATCGCCGCCGCCTTCGCCGCTTTTGCCCCGGGCACCATCTCGATCATCGACGAATTCGCGCCGTTCCACTGGACAGGCCCCGACGCCGCGCGCGCCTGGGCCGCCGGTTATGACCGCAATGCCCGCGCCAACGGCATTTCAGGCGGCGTCGTCCATTACCAGTCGCCGACCCGCGTCGAGCGCGGCGCCGGCCGCGCCTACGTCATCATGCCGACCGACTATCGCTACACCCAGCGCGGGCAAGCGATGGCCGAAACCGGGCAGCTGACCGCGGTCGTGGTGCGCACGCAGCGCGGCTGGAAGATGACCGGCTGGACCTGGTCGGGCGAGCCGCCGCACCCGGCGCGCTGAGCGGCGCGGCGGCGGGGCGGCCGGCCCCACACGCAAACAAGGGAGAAGGCGTCGCCGCCTTCTCCCCTGCTCTGCCTCGCTTGGGGCTCGGTGTTAGCCGAGCTTCGACGAAACGTTATTGAAGGTCGTGCCGAGCTTCGAACCGACGCTCTGCATGGCCGCGATGGCGGCGACGGCAATCAGCGCGGCGATCAGGCCGTACTCGATGGCGGTGGCGCCCTTGTTATTCAGCTTCTTGAACATGATCGTTCCTTTCGCCCGTAAGAACCACCGAGCTATGCCTGTTTGCTGAACAAATGGTTAAAGGCGCGCCGGGAAAAGTTGCGAGCGAAAACCTGGTTTCCCGGGCGTCGGCTAGCGTGCACCATCTCGCGCTTGGCAAATTGCCATGCTAGCCCGCTGGAAGAATTAGGGGGGTGTCATGGCCACAACAGGCGCGGCAGCGGGCAATGCGGACGTCACCAGCGACCCCCTGGTCGAGCCGATCCCGGCCGGCCTGACCCGCGGCGGCGCGGTCCGACTCGACGCCATCGACATGCTGCGCGGGCTAGTGATCGTGTTCATGGTGCTCGACCATGTCCGCGATTTCTTCCACGCGCCGCCGGGCAGCTTCGACCCGACCGACCCCTTGAAAAGCTACCCCGCGCTCTACCTCACGCGCTGGGTCACGCACCTATGCGCCCCGACCTTCGTGTTCCTCGCCGGCGTCTCGATCCTGTTCCAGCAGGCCAACGGCAAGAGCCCGGCCGAGCTGTCGCGCTTCCTCCTCACTCGCGGCGCCTGGCTCGTATTCCTCGAATGGACCGTGGTGTCGTTCGGCTTCAACTTCGGCGAGCCGTTCGTCTTCCTCCAGGTGATCTGGGCGATCGGCATGTCGATGATCGCCATGGCGCTGATCTCGCGACTGCCGCCGCGTGCCGTCTTGCTGCTCGGCGCCGCCATCCTGCTGCTGTACCCGCTCGCCGTGCCCGCGACAGCCGGCGCGACCGGGGCGCTGGCAATCCTGCGCACCTTCGCCTTCGCCCCCGCAATGATCCCGGGCACGCCGATCTTTGCTTTTTACTCGGTGGTGCCGTGGCTGTCGGTGATGTGCCTCGGCTTCGGCCTCGGCCCGTTGTTCCGCCTGCCGCCCGCCGAGCGCTCGCGGGCGTTGCTGATCCTGGCTGCCGCCTTGCTCACCGCGTTCATCATCCTGCGCGTCATCGACGGTTATGGCGACCCGGTGCCATGGGTCACCGAACCGACCGAGGCGCGCACCGCCATGTCCTTCTTCAACGTCTCCAAATATCCGCCGTCGCCCGATTATGTCTGCGTCACTTTGGGTTTCTCGATGCTGCTGTTCCTCGCCCTCCAGCATCTCCGCGGGCCGGTCTCCAGGGTGCTGCTCGACTTCGGCCGCACCCCGCTCTTCACCTACGTCTGCCACCTCTACATCGCCCACGGCCTGATGCTGCTCGTCGCCATCGCCCTGAACACGCCGGGCGCCGCGCTTGACCTCTTGGCCAAGGAGTTTCGCGGCGATCCGCCGAGCGGCTTCGGCTATTCCCTGCCGGTGGTCTATCTGGGGGGGGCGCTGGTCATCGCCTTGCTGATCCCGCTGGCGCGCTGGATGGCCGCCCTCAAACGCCGCCGCCGCGACTGGTGGCTGGGCTATATCTAGCAGTCGTCACCCCGGAACTGATGCGACAGCCTGCCGAACTTCGGCTTGCGAACAAAAAGCGCTCTCCGGATGGCCGGAAAGGCCTCCATCAATGTCGGGTGTAGCGCTGAAAACTTACCCGAAACACCGCGCGCAACTCATCGGCCGAGCCGGGGTCGGCAACGATTGCGGGAGGTCCCGAAACCACGCCATGCGCATATTCGAGGTGAAGGTTGGCGAGCTTGTTCGTACGAGGCAGATTGTAATTTAGGCCGGCCCGCAGCGCACGCTGGTTTGCCCGCCCGGCGACGCTGTCGATGCCAAGACTGACGACATCGTAGCGAACGAAGACGTCGAGATCGCCGCTGTCGGCTGTATCGAACAGTGAGTATTGCGCCATCGCGTAACCTCCGGCCACGTCGCTGCGGGAGGTCGAAAAGCGTGACCGCATCGACTCGGCTTCGATCGTCGCCGGACGCCCGAGGAGGGTGAACGTGTAGGCGGCATCGATCTCGAAGGTCAGCTTGTCACCGGTTGCCGAAACGCTGCCCAGGGCCTTCCCTCCTATGGCGGTCGCGAGCGTGAACGCGCGATCGCGAATGTCCGAGGTTCGGTCGATTGCAAACCCTAGCGTGAGCTTGCGGCCTGCTTCCGCATCGGAAATCGGCGTGGCGACGAGCTTGGCCGCAACGCTTCTGCCGAATCCAGCCTTTACCTCGGCTGCGTTGAAGGATCCGCGGTTGTCGCCAATCGACGCCGCTATCGTCAACTTGGGGCTGATCGCCTTCTGAACCTGAACGGCGAGCTGCGTTCCGAACGCATTGACCGACCCGTGCTCCTCAAGCACGAGCGAGCGGCTGATCGTCGGGAGATTGCCCGAGGACAAATTATCCTCGCGGGAAAGAATATGCGTGTTCTGGCCGACCAGCAGCCGGAAGTGTCCCGGATCATCGACATCCTGCAAACTCACGAACAAATTTTCGAAGTTCCGCCGGCTTAGGTGACCCCCCTTGCCGGGACCGTCGCCGAAGAAATCGGTGTTGGTAAGATCGACTTCGTACACAATGGCCGGCCGCAGGCGCGGGGTGATGCGGGGTAGGTCCAGTTCGGCGCCTTGGCGGAAGCGCCGGAAGTAATCGGGGCCGTCGGGATCGACTGCCCGCTCGGCGAAGCCCCACAACGTCAGGCGCATGTCACCCGCCTGATAGATGAACCCCGCGTCGGGATTGAACCACCAGCCTTGCTTGCTGGCGGGCGCCTCTGGCTGGGGCGGCGCCGGCATTGCGGCCGAGCGCGTCCTCGGGTTGGCCTGCGCCGGGACGGGCCGCACATACGGCATCACCAAAATCAGCGGCAACATCCAGAAATAGCGTCGCCATCCGCGCAGGGTTTTCGCCGACCCCTTCCGCCGGGCGCGATACATGTGCAGGTAAGCCATGATACCGGTCACCAGCATCGCGACCAGCGCCAGTCCC
Source organism: Sphingomicrobium sp. (assembly GCA_039929125.1). Taxonomy (GTDB): domain Bacteria; phylum Pseudomonadota; class Alphaproteobacteria; order Sphingomonadales; family Sphingomonadaceae; genus Sphingomicrobium. Next base: position 2,361 of record JBDSRV010000047.1, on the reverse strand, counting down.
CAGCCCAGTCCGAGAAATTTTCCCCCATCCCCGAGGATTTCTCCAGTGTGCAGCTTGAGCAGCCAGTCTTCGCCATCGGGGCGCGATCCAACCACGACGCCCGTGCTCGCGTCCACGTCGACCCGCGTTGGCTCGGGCCCGTCAAGGTGCAAGATGAAGTGCTGAGCACGGCCCTTGATCTGCCACTCCAGTGACGCCACCGGCTGATCGCCGAATTTAGCCATCACCGACTTGCGCGCTCGCTCCAGCGCTGCGGGGTTGGGAGCCTGGAGCGTCGCCAGGGTGGCCGGGGACTTCATGACCGCAAGGGCTTCCTTGTTGGCCTCGTCGGCGCCGAACAATTGCTCGATCTGAAGGACTACCCCGGTCACGGAAACGCTCAGGAACAGGATCGCCGCGGCGATGCCCAGCCAGCGATGGATCTTGCGCGAAGTGAAGCGCGACGGGGCGGGCTTGCCCTTCACTGGTTGCATGACTTCCCTTACTGCGGCGCGCTGGGCGTGAAACAGGTGATGCCCTACAGGATGGCGTTACTCGAGGAAATCGAGGACTAGCCCGAAAATTCACAGAGTGGCTCGGCAGGATCGCACGAAACGGTCAGATCGGTTGGACCATTCCGTTCAAAAGCTGTTCAGTGAGAGGTGGTGCCGAGTTTCGCCAATCAGTCGCCCGCGACTGTGCGACCCTCGCCTGCCTACTTTTTGCGCCGGCTCCGCCAGTAATCAATCGCCGCATCGGCTTCGAGCGGCTTGGCGAAATAATAGCCCTGCCCGCTGGCGCATCCCAGCGCCGCCAGCGTCGTCGCCAGCTCGACGCTTTCGATGCCTTCCGCGGTGGTCGACATGCCGAGCGCCTCGGCCAGGCTGAGGACGGCGCGGACGATCGCCACGCTGTCGCTGTCCTGCAGCATCCCCGAGACGAAGCTGCGGTCGATCTTGAGCACGTCGATCGGCAATCGCTGGAGGTAAGCGAGGCTCGAGTAGCCGGTGCCGAAATCGTCCATCGCCACCGTCGCCTTCAACGCCTTCAGCGCCTCGAACACGCGGATCGCGCGTTCCGGGTCCTGCACGATCGCGCTTTCGGTCAGCTCCAGCGTCAATCGCTCGCCGGCGATGCCGTGCGTCTTCAGCGCCTCGGCGACCATCGCCGCAATGTCGTCGCGCGCGACCTGGATCGCGCTCAGATTGACCCCGACGTAGACCGGTAGTTCGCTGCCGGCGTCGCGGTCCCACCCGGCCAACGTCGCCATCGCCTTGTCCATCGCCCAGCGGCCGAGCTGGAGGATCAGCCCGCTTTCCTCGGCCACCGGGATGAACTCAGTCGGCGAGATTTCGCCGCGGTCGGCGTGGGTCCAGCGCGCCAGCGCCTCGAACCCCGCGACTTCGCCCGATTTCAGGTTGATCAGCGGCTGGTAGAACAATTTCAACTGGTCTTTGTCGAGCGCCCGGCGAAGCTCGGTCTCGATCGAGAAGCGGCGCCGCGCCAGGCTGGCTTCCTTGGGCTCATAGACTTGTGGCTTGCCCGCCTGCTTGGCCTGCTTGACCGCGAACTGGGCGCTGCGGAACAATTCCTCGGGGTCTTGCCCCTGGTCCATCAGCGCGACGCCGATGGCGCATTCAACGCGGATTTCTAGCTCGCTCAGCTTGAACGGCGCGGTCATCACCTGCTGCACTCGGTCGGCGGCGGCAAGCGCATCGCCGACCCCGCGGCCGATCCGGACGAGCACGCCGAATTCATTGCCCCCGGTGCGCGCCAGCACGTCGCCCGCGCGCAATGCCGACATCAGCCGGCGGGCGAAGGTGATCAGCAATTCGTCGCCGGCCAGGCTGCCCATGCTCTCGTTGATGCGGGAGAAGCGCAGCATGTCGACCACCAGCACGGCGTGGCTCGCCGCCGCCGCTCCGCTTTCCAGCCGGTCCTCGATCGATTCGGCGAAGCTCAGCCGGTTGGGCAGCCCGGTCAGGCTGTCGCGCAGCATTTCAGCGCGCAGATTGCGTTCGGACTGGACCTCGAGCGTGCGGTCGACCAGGCTAACGAGGCACTGCGGGCCATGCTCGGCGGTGCGCCTGAGCGGCGCCAGCTTGATCCGGAAATGGCGCGCGCGCAGCCCCTCGCCATCGCTGAAATCCATTTCGTTGCGACCGTCCAGGTCGACCAGGTAGGTCGCGATCAGCGTCGCGATGTCGGTGTGGATGCAGCCACCCAAATCGCCCGCGATCATGCGCGTGTCGCCGGTACCGGCGATAACCTCGTCGAAGCGCGGGTTGCGGTCGATCAGCTTGAGCTTGCCCTGCTTGTTGAGCCCGACCACCGCCGCCGCGATCGGCAGCGCGGATAGCAAGGCGCGGTCATCGGCGCTGG
>JBDSRV010000046.1:0-62063 GCA_039929125.1 Sphingomicrobium sp. | reverse complement strand
CGGTGCGGGTGTAGATCTTGTTGAGCTTGACCAGTGTTTAGCTCTTGCCGCCGGCCAGCGCGAGGATGGCGATGACAATGACGATCGCGATGCCCTGAAACAGCACGCGTTTCTGCATGTAATTCTGTTGCTGTTGGCCGGTGACGTCCTTGCCCGAGGCCATCGCGATGACCCCGCGCACGAGGACGTAGGCGGTCGCGCCCATGGCGCCGACGAGGAGGATGATGAGGAGGATGTTCATGCCGCCCTACTTAGGCGTCCGACAGGCGGAATCCTAGGGGTAGGCGGCCGGCGATGAGGTCGTTGGCGAGCCGCGACCCGTCCACCCCCGCGTCGCGCATCGCGGCGAGCGTCGGCGCCTGGTCGCGCTTGGCCAGGCGGCGGCCGTCATCATGGGTCACCAACGGGTGGTGGAGATAGGCCGGTTCGGGCAGGCCGAGGAGGGTCTGGAGCAGGCGCTGGGCCGGGGTCGACGGGCGCAAATCGGCGCCGCGCACGACCAGGGTCACCCCGCTGTCGGCATCATCGACGACGCAGGCGAGGTGATAGGATGAGGGAGCGTCCTTGCGCGCCAGCACCGCGTCGCCAATGTCTTCGCGCCGGGCGGTGAAGCGCTTGCCGCCCTGCTCGGCCCATTGCGGCAGGCCGGCAATCGCCAGTGCGGCCGCCGAGTCGAGCCGCCAGCTATGCGCCACGTCGGCGCGGCGGGCCGGATCGTCCGCCAGCCCGCGGCAGGTTCCCGGATAGGCACCCCCGGCATCGCCATGCGGCGCGGTCAGCGATTGGGCAATGTCGGCGCGGGTGCAGAAGCAAGGGTAAGCGAGGCCCATGTCCCGAAGACGGTCGAGCGTCTCGGCATAGAGCCCGGTTCGGGTCGATTGGACCAACGGCTCGCCGTCGATGGCGAGGCCGAGCCAGGCGAGGTCCTCGAAGATGCCGTCGACAAATTCGGGGCGGCAGCGGCCGGGGTCGAGATCCTCGATCCTCAGGAGGAAGCGCTGCCCATGCGCGCGGCCCAGCGCGGCCGAATATGCGTGGCCCAGATGGAGCCGCCCGCTCGGCGACGGCGCGAAGCGAGTGGTGGTCACCGGCGCCACTGTTGCCAAGATGACTCTTGACGGGGATTCGTCGGTCGTGCTGTCATCACCATGTCACGCCGGCTTGGCATCCGGCGCGTCACAAGGGAAGCGGGTCCGTGCGGCCTTCTCCTCCTTGCGTGCGACGGGGCCGGGGAGCGCAGTTCGGATCGACCGGACGAAAGGCTTTGCGCGCTCGTGTATCACCCTGACCTCATCCGCCACCCCGACGGCTGCCCCGCGTTGGTGCTCAACGCCGATTATACGCCGCTCAGTTATTACCCGCTGTCGCTGTGGCCGTGGCAGACCGCGGTCAAGGCGATGTTCCTCGAGCGGGTCGATGTCGTGTCGCACTACGACCGCGAAGTGCACAGCCCGTCGGCAAGCCTCAAGCTGCCGTCGGTGATCGCGCTTCGGCAATATGTCCGGCCCAACGAATATCCGGCGTTCACCCGGTTCAATCTGTTCCTCCGCGACCGCTTCCAATGCGTCTATTGCCATTCGCACCGGGAGCTTACCTTCGACCATGTCGTGCCGCGCGCCCAGGGCGGCCGGACGACGTGGGAGAATGTCGCCACCGCCTGCGCGCCGTGCAACCTCAAGAAGGGCGGCCGCACTCCGCGCCAGGCGCACATGCATATCGATCGTGAGCCGATCCGCCCGACCAGCTGGCAATTGCAGGATCACGGCAAGAGCTTCCCGCCCAACTATCTCCACCAAAGCTGGCGCGATTACCTCTATTGGGACATCGAGCTGGAGCCGTGAGACTAAGGCGGCGTTAACCAATTTCGTTCAGGAGGGGCGCCCATGAGCAAATCGCCGAACCCGCCCCGCCTGTTGATTGTCGAACCCAACAAGGGCGCCCTGTCGATGATGGCCAACCGGCTGTCCGACGCCGGCTATCGGGTGATCGGCAGCGACCAGCCCAGCGCGGCGGTGGCCGAACTTCACCGCGTGCCGGTTGACCTGGTCATCGCCGAACTGCGCATGCCCGGCTTGAGCGGACTCGAGCTGGCGCGGCTGGTGCGGGACGATAGCGTTTTGAAGGACACGCCGCTGATCCTGATCGCCGGGCGGTCCGACGCCAGCGGCGCGATCGAGGGGTTTGCGGCGGGGGCCGACGATGTCGTCGCCAAGCCGTTCGACTTCGACGTGCTGGCGGCGCGCGTGGCGCGATTGCTGGCGCGGGCCAAAGCAGTCAAGGAATTGCGCCACGACAATGCCACGCTCGATGCTCGGGTCGTGACCCGGGCGATCGAACTTGGCGAGGCGCGCGCGGCGCTCAAGGAGAGCGAGGCCGAACGCATCCGCCTGCAAGCGATGGTCAAGCGCGCCTAGCGCGTCGCGAGATAATCCTCGATCACCGGACGCAGATCATCGCGGCCAAGCGCGATTGCGAGGTTGGCGAGCACGAACCCGGCCTTGTCGCCGCAATCATAACGCACCGCGTCGACCGTCAGGGCGTGGAACGGCTGAGTCCCGATCAGCTTTGCCAGGGCATCGGTCAGCTGGATTTCGCCGCCCGCCCCGGTCTCGCCCTTGTCGAGGACGCGCATCACCTCAGGCTGGAGGATGTAGCGGCCGACCACGCCGAGCCGTGACGGGGCGTCCTCGGGTTTGGGCTTTTCGACCAGCCCGCGGATCTCGGTGGCGCGGCCGTTGGCGGCGCCCGGGGTGATGATGCCATAGCTAGCGGTGCGGTCAGCGGGCACATCCATCGCGCACACGATGTTGCCGCCAAGCTGGGCATAAGCATCGACCATCTGCTTCAGCGCGCCGGGTTTGCCGACCATCAGATCGTCGGGGAGCAGCACCGCGAACGGCTCGTCGCCGACGATGTGCCGGGCGCACCACACCGCATGGCCAAGGCCGAGCGGGCGTTGCTGGCGGACCGAGACAATCTCGCCATAGCCGGAGCGCGAGTCGCCAAGCGACGCCAGGCTCTTGCCGGCTTTCTCCATCGTCGCCTCAAGCTCGAACCCCATGTCGAAATAATCGACCAGGCTCGATTTGCCGCGGCCAGTGACGAAGATCATCTGCTCGATGCCGGCCTCGCGGGCTTCGTCGACGGCGTACTGGATCAGCGGGCGGTCGACGACCGTCAGCATCTCCTTGGGCATGGTCTTGGTCGCCGGCAGCAGGCGCGTGCCAAGGCCGGCGACCGGGAAGACGGCCTTGCGGACGGGCAAGCGGCTCACCGCGGCTCCTGCACATTGTCGGGGCCGGCGGTCACCGCCGCCGGTTCGGTGCTGGCGGTTGGCGAGGCCGGGGCGAGCCCGGCGTCGGGCGGCGGCAGGTCGAAGCGGTCGGCCTTGCGCGGTTGCGACCGGCGCATCAGTTCGTCGACCCGCTCGGGCCGCGCCTGGGTGGTGTAGGCAAGCAGTTCGGCGGCGTCGGGGGTGTGGGTCGCCATCATCGGCCGCACCGGCAGCGACTGGCCGTTCGGGGGCACCAGCGGCCCGACCTTGCCGCAGCCGGAAAGGGCGATCAGCGCGGCGGCGATCGTCAGTCGGCGAACCATCGTCATCGCTTCCTCCTGGCCACAGCGGCGCGGGCCGCGGCGATGGCTTCCCTTACCCTGACCGGCGCCGTCCCGCCAGCCGAGGTGCGCGCCGCGACCGATGCCTCGACCGGCAGCCGGGCGAGCGCCGCCTCGGCAATCCGCGGGTCGACCGCCTGCAGCTCGGTAAGGGTCAGCGCGTCGAGCGATTTGCCGGCCGCTTCAGCGGCGGCAACGGCGCGGCCGGCGATGTGATGGGCCTCGCGGAACGGCACCCCCGCCTCGCCCGCCAGCCAGTCGGCGAGGTCGGTCGCGGTGGCGTGGCCGGCGGCGGCGGCGGCGCGCATCGCGGAGGGCATGAACTCGAGGTCGGCGACCATCCCGGCCATCGCCGCAAGGCTCAGGGTCAGCAGGTCATGGGCGTCGAACAACGGCGGCTTGTCGTCCTGCAAATCCTTCGAATAGGCCAGGGGCAGGCCCTTCAGTAGCACCAGCAAGGCGACCAGGTCGGCGATGATCCGCGCGCTGTGGCCCCGCACCAGCTCGGCCGCGTCGGGGTTGCGCTTGTTGGGCATGATCGACGACCCGGTCGACCAGGCGTCGGGCAGGCGGACGAAGCCGAATGGCTGCGACGCCCACAGGATAATCTCCTCCGCCAGCCGCGACAAATGCACCGCGGTGAGCGCCGCGGCATGGAGGTAGTCGACGGCGAAATCGCGGTCGCTGACCGCATCCAGGCTGTTGGCGGTCGGCCGGTCGAAGCCCAGCTCGGCGGCGGTCGAATCGCGGTCGAGGGCGAAACCGGTGCCGGCCAGCGCGGCGCTGCCCAATGGCGATTCGTTCATCCGCGCGCGGGCGTCGGCAAAGCGGCTGCGATCGCGCACCAGCATTTCGCGATAAGCCATCAAGTGGTGGCCGAGCGTCACCGGCTGGCCCGACTGGAGGTGGGTGAAGCCCGGCATGACGGTGGCGGCATGCACTTCGGCGCGGGCAATCAGCGCGCCCTCGAGGGCGTCGATCCCGGCCAGCGCCTGATCGATGGCGGCGCGGACAAACAGTTTGAAATCGGTCGCCACCTGGTCGTTGCGCGACCGCGCGGTGTGGAGCCGGCCGGCGGGCTCGCCGATCAGTTGCGACAGGCGATGCTCGACGTGCATGTGAATGTCTTCGAGGGCGTCGTCCTCGGCCAGCTGCCCGGCGTCATATTCCAGCCCGACGGCGGCCAGGCCTTCGTCGATCGCCCGCGCGTCGGCGTCGCTCAGGATGCCCTGGCGGCCGAGCATCGCGGCATGGGCGCGGCTGGCGGCGATGTCTTCCCGCCACAACCGCTTGTCTGTTCCGATCGAGGCATTTATCGCCCGCATCACCGCGGTCGGGCCGCCCGCGAAGCGCCCGCCCCACATCTGATTGGAATTGCCCGTGCGGCCGATGATCCCTCTCCTCGCGGCGCTGCTCATGATGGCCGGGGGTTGCGATAGGCAAAAGCAGGAGGCGCCTCAAGCGTCGGCTGTGGACCAGGGCATGCCTGCCAAGGGCGTCGACCGCAGCCACAAGGGCGACGCGGCGCCGGCGGTGACGTTCAAGGATCCCGACGGCGGCGACATCAGCCTGAGCGAATTCGACGGCGTTCCGGTACTGGTCAATTTGTGGGCGACCTGGTGCGCGCCGTGCGTCAAGGAATTGCCGACCCTCGACGCGCTGGCAAAAAGCCACGCCGTCGACGGCGAGCTCGGCGTGATCGCGGTCAGCCAGGACAATGGCCCGTTGAATTCGGTCAGGGCGTTCCTCAAGCTTCACGGCATCACCGACCTCGGCGCTTATCACGACCCCGACATGGCGCTGTCGGCGGCGCTCGGCGTACAGGTGATGCCGACGACGATTTTGTACGACAAGGACGGGCGCGAAGTGTGGCGCTTCGTCGGCGACCTCGACTGGACCAGCGCCCAAGCCAAGGCCCTGCTGGCGGAGGCCGGCGCCTTTAGTCCCGCAGCAACTCATTGATCGAGGTCTTCGAGCGGGTGCGCTCGTCGACGCGCTTGACGATCACGGCGCAGGCCAGGCTCGGGCCGCCGTCCTTGCCCGGCAGCGCGCCGGGGACGACCACCGAATAGGCCGGCACGCGGCCGTACATGATTTCGCCGGTGGCGCGGTCGACGATCTTGGTCGAGGCACCGAGGAACACGCCCATCGAGATCACCGCGCCGCGTTCGACGACGACGCCTTCGGCGACCTCGGAGCGGGCGCCGATGAAGCAATCGTCCTCGATGATCACCGGCCCGGCCTGGAGCGGCTCGAGCACCCCGCCGATCCCGGTGCCGCCCGAGATATGGACGTTGCGGCCAATTTGGGCACAGCTGCCGACGGTCGCCCAGGTGTCGATCATGGCGCCCTCGCCGACCCGCGCGCCGATGTTGACGAAGCTCGGCATCAGCACCGCGCCCGGGGCGATGTAGGCACCGCGCCGAACGATCGCGCCGGGCACCGCGCGGAAACCGGCGGCGGCGAATTCCTCGGCCCGCCAGCCGAGGAACTTCGACGGCACCTTGTCCCACCACGGCGCGCCGCCGGGACCTCCGGGAATCGCCTCCATCGGATTGAGCCGGAAGCTCAACAGCACCGCTTTCTTGAGCCACTGGTTGACCGTCCAGCCGTCGGGGCCCGGCTCGGCCACCCGCATGGCGCCCGAATCGAGCCCGTTGAGCGCCGCCTCGACCGCCTCGCGCAAGGTGGAACAGGTCGGGTCGAGCGAGTCCCGTTGCTCCCACGCGCCGTCGATGATGGTCTGAAGATCGGTCATGCGGCGTCCTTCGTGATGCAATCAAGCCATTCGCCGACGTCGGCGATGGTCAGGTCGATGAAATCGGGGTGATGGCCGTGATCGCCGCGTTCGGAGCCATTGTCGACCCATACGGTGGTCATGCCGAGCGCTTTCGCCGGTTTGAGGTTCTGCGCCATGTCCTCGACCATCACCGCTCGCGCCGGGTCAATCGCGAACTTGTCGAGCAACAGGCGATAGCCATGGGCGTCGGGTTTCGGGCGAAGCTCGGCGGCGTGGATGTCGTGGACCGCGTCGAACTGGTCGGCGATCCCGATCGCGCCGAGCACGCGCCCCGCATAAGGCGCGTCGCCGTTGGTGAAAATGAGTTTCTGCCCGGGCAGCCGGCCAAGCGCGGCGGCCAATCGTCGGTCGGGCGACACCCGGTCAAGCGGAATGGCGTGGACATCGTCGAGGAAGTGGCGAGGGTCGACATCATGGTCGCGCATCAGCCCGGCGAGCGTTGTCCCGTGGGCGTGGAAGTGCGCCTTCTGCACCCGCTTGGCCTCGGCCCGGTCGACATCGAGCAGCCGCGCGATGTAGGCGCCCATGCGCTCGTCGATCAGTGCGAACAGGCCGGTGGCGGCCGGGTACAGGCAATTGTCGAGGTCGAAGACCCAGTGGCGGATATGGGCGAAGCGCGGATCCATGCCGGGGGGCGACTAGCGGCTTTTCCCCCTTCAGCAAATTGAAAGCTTTCCTTAAGCATAAGCGGGGTAGAAATTAGCGTGAGTTTTCACGAGCTTGGGCGGGGTTGAGGCAGATGAACCGACTTTATGCGACGACGGCTCTCGGGCTGATGCTGGCGCTTTCGGCTTGCGGTGGAGGCGGTGGGGGTTCCGCGCCGGTGCGCTCGACGCCCACGCCGACTCCGACCCCTACGCCGACTCCTACCCCCACGCCGACTCCGACTCCGTCGAGCGCGAACCTCAACACCAGCGAATATCAGCGCTCCAACGGCGCCGTGTCGTCGGGCGCGATAACCGCGTGGCAGAACGGTTCGACCGGGCAGGGCGTCAAACTGGCGATCATCGACAGTGGCATCAATCCTGACCTGGCCGAGTTTAGCGGCCGGATCGACCCGGCGAGCAAGGACGTCGCCGGGACCCGCGCGCTGGCGGACGAGGCCGGCCACGGCACGGCTGTAGCGGCGACCGCGGCTGGTGCGCGCAATGACGCCCAAGCCATGGGCGTGGCCTTCAACGCGACGATCATCGCGTTGCGCGCCGACGATCCCGGAACGTGTGCGGACAAGTCGACGAATGGCGGCTGCTCGTTTTACGACAGCGCTATCGCCAGGGGCGTTGATGAAGCGCGTTTGGCCGGGGCCAAGGTCATCAACATGTCGCTCGGCGGCAGCGGAATGGGCACCGGCCTGCTCACCGCGGTCGGCCGTGCGGTCGATGCCGGGATTGTCGTCGTCATCTCCGCTGGCAACGACGGGCTCGATGCGACCAAGGGCATCAATTCCGACCCGTTCGCCCTAAGCGCGGCGCAGGCCTATCCCGGCAAGGTGATCATCGCCGGCGCGCTCGACCGAACACTGGGCGTCCTCGCTGACTTCTCCAACCGCGCCGGCACCGGCCAGGCCTGGTATCTATCGGCGCTCGGCGACGGCGTCCGCACGGTCGATAATACCGGCACCGGCTATTATTATTCGGGCACCAGTTTCTCGGCCCCGATCATCACCGGCGCGGTCGCCTTGATGGCGCAGGCCTTCCCCAACCTGACCGGTCAGCAGATCATCTCTTTGTTGTTCACCACGGCCGACGACCTCGGCGCGGTTGGCGCCGATGCGGTGTTCGGCCAGGGCCGGCTCAACATCACCCGCGCGTTCCAGCCGGTCGGCACGACCAGCCTGGCCGGGACCAGCACGCCAGTCGCGCTCGATTCCTCGACCGGCACGCTGCCCGCCGCTGCCGGCGACGCCGCGGTTGCTGCCGGGGCGAAGCTCGGGGCCGTCGTGCTCGATGGTTACTCGCGGGCGTTCGCGGTCAACCTGGCCAGCGCGCTCAAGGGCGCCAGCCAGCGGTTGCCGCTCGAGCGGGCGCTCAGCGGGCACACTCGCAGCAACTCGGTGTCGGCCGGCCCGGTCGCGGTGACGCTGACCGTCGCCGATCGCGGTGGCCGTCCGCTGGCGGCGTTCGAACAGACCGGGATCGGCCCCGAGGACGCGGCCAAGGCCCGGCTGGTGGCCGGAAGCGTGATCGCCAAGCTCGATTCGAAAACCAAGGTCGCGCTCGGCTTTTCCGACAGCGCCAAGACGCTTGAGCGGCAGCTGACCGGGGCCGCGGCCGGCGCTTTCCTGGTCGCTCGCGATACCAGTGCCGACTCGGGCTTTGCCGCGCGCAGCGGCCAGGCCGCGGCGGTACGGCGGGAGATCGGCAAGGGCGTCGGCCTGACCCTCGCCGCCGAGCAAGGCGCGGTCGATCAGCCGCTCAATGCCGGGCTTGAGGCGATGCCGTATCGGCTGAGCTCGATGAGCCTCGACCGCTCGATCGGCGGCGGTAGCTGGCTATCGCTCGGCATCTCGCGGCTCGACGAGCAGCGCAGCCTGCTCGGCGGACGGATCAGCAACGTGCTTGGCGGCGGCAGCGGATCGGGCACCTGGTTCGCCGACGCCGAAGCGCGCCACGACTTTGGCGCCGGGGTCAGCGCGGCGCTGTCGGCGCGGCGCGGCTGGACCAGCTTCAACGGCGGCAGCTTCGCCACCGACGCTTATGCGTTCGACCTTGCCAAGCTCGGGCTGCTCAACGCCAGCGACCGGCTCGGCCTGCGGCTGTCGCAGCCGCTGCGGGTCGCCAGCGGCGGCTTTGCCATGCTGCTGCCGACGACCTACGATTATGCCAGCCTGATGGCGGGGACGAGCCTGTCGCGCATGTCGCTGACCCCGAGCGGGCGCGAGATCGATGCCGAGCTTGGCTATTCGACCGGCATCGGCCGCGGCTGGGTTGGCACCAACCTCTATGTCCGGCGTGACCCGGGCCATGTCGCGACGGCCAACGCCGACGTCGGCGCGGCGATCCGCTACTCGCTCGGTTTCTGACCCGGAGGCCAGCGGCTAGACGGTGAAGCTTTCGCCGCAGCCGCAGGCGCCCTTGGCGTTGGGGTTGTCGAAGGTGAAGCCGGCGGCGAAGTCGTCCTCGGTCCAGTCCATGGTCGACCCGACGAGGTAGAGGATCGAGCCACCGTCGACGTAGAAGGTGCCGCCGGGCGTGACGATCTTCTCGTCGAAGGCGACTTCCTCGGTGACGTAATCGACCGAGTAAGCGAGGCCCGAGCAGCCGCGGCGCGGGGTCGACAGCTTGACCCCGATCGCGCCGTCCGGCGCCTTGGCCATGAGGTCGGCGATGCGCGCTTCGGCGGCGGGGGTGAGGATGATCGCGGCCGGGCGGGCGCGGACCCTGATTTCCTGGTTCATAGCATTCCCAATTCAAGCCGCGCTTCGTCGCTCATCTTCGAGGGGTCCCACGGCGGATCCCACACCAGTTTGACATCGGCATCGCGGATGCCGGGAACCGACAGCACGCGAAGCTCGACCTCGCCGGGCATCGATTCGGCGACCGGGCAATGCGGGGTGGTCAGGGTCATCGTCACCAGGGCATCGCCATCCTCGCTGACGGCGACGTCGTAGATCAGGCCAAGCTCGTAAATGTCGACCGGGATTTCGGGGTCGTAGATCGACTTCAGCGCTTCGACGACCGCCTCGACCAATGCGCCGCCCGGCGCGGCCGGATCGGGCTCGGGCCTGGCCTCGGTGAGGAAGCCGGACAGATAGTCGCGCTTGCGCTCGAAGTCGGGGGTGACCCGGGCGCGCGGCGGGGCATCGACGCCGTCGACTTCCTCGATCTCGATCTTCTGTTCCTCGTTCGTCATCCGAAAATCCGTTTTACCTTGTGGAGACCGCGCACGAGCGCCTCGACATCGCTGGCGTCGCTATGCGCGGCGAAGCTGGCGCGGACGGTGGCGGGGACGCCGAGCCGGGCCATCAGGGGCTGCGCGCAATGGTGCCCGGCGCGAACCGCGACGCCTTCATCGTCCAAGATGGTGGCGACGTCGTGCGGATGCACCCCCTCGACGTTGAAACTGACGATCCCGGCGCTGTCGGCGGGGCCGTAAAGTGTCACAAAGGTTGGGCCAGCGAGCATCTCCCTGCACATGCTGGCAAGCGCCGCCTCATGGGCGGATAGTCGTTCAATCCCAATGGCTTGCACCCAATCGATGGCTGCGTGGAGCCCGATCGCGCCGACGATGTGCGGCGTGCCCGCCTCGAACCGCGCGGGCGCGTCGAGGAAGGTCGAGCGGTCGAAGGTGACGGTGTCGATCATCGCCCCGCCGCCCTGCCACGGCGGCATGGACTCGAGCAGGTCGGCGCGGCCCCACAAAGCGCCGATGCCGGTCGGGCCGTAGAGCTTGTGCCCGGAGAAAGCGTAGAAATCGCAGCCGATCGCGGCGACATCGACGGCGAGGCGCGGCGCCGCCTGGCAGCCGTCGAGCAGCAGCAGGGCGCCCGCCTGGTGGGCGATATCGGCGGCGCGCCTGGCGTCGAGGACCGAACCGAGCACGTTCGAGACATGGGCCAAAGCGACGACCCGGTGGCGCTCGCTGACCATCGTCGCGGCGGCGTCGAGGTCGATGCGGCCGTCATGGGTCAACGGCACGACGTCGAGCGTGTAGCCGGCGAGCTGCCACGGGACGATATTGCTGTGATGCTCAAGCGCCGAGACCAATACGCGGTCGCGGCCGTCCTTCGGCAAGGCGCGCGCAACCAGGTTGATCGCCTCGGTCGCGCCGCGGGTGAAGATGAGTTCGTTCGCCTGCCCGCCGATCAGGGTGGCGGCCGCTCCGCGCGCAGCCTCGAAGCTCTCGGTCATGCTCGCCGAGCGCTGGTAGACCCCGCGGTGGACGGTCGCATAGTCGCGGCCATAGGCGTTGGTGATGGCGTCGATCACCGCCTGGGGTTTTTGCGCGGTGGCGGCGGAATCGAGATAGTGCCAGCCGGCGATCGCCGGAAACTGGTCGCGGACGCTGATTCCTCCCCGGGACGGGGAGGTGGCAGCACGGAGTGCTGACGGAGGGGGTTCGGCGCCCGGCATCACGCCCCCTCCACCCCCGAGCTGCGCTCGGCGGTCCCCCTCCCCGTTCCGGGGAGGATCGCCACCGCCCTCAGCGCCTGACGCGCCATATCGGCAATGCCCTGGTCGTCCCCCGCGATCCCGTCCCACAGCCCGCCGACGAAGCCCTCGAGCAGCAAGGCGCGGGCGCTGGCGGGGTCGAGCCCGCGGGCGGCGGCGTAGAATAATTGATCCTTGTCGAGTTCGCCGACGGTGGCGCCGTGGGCGCATTTGACGTCGTCAGCGTAGATTTCGAGCTCGGGCTTGGCGTTGGCGGCGGCGCCGCGGTCGAGCAGCATGGCTTTCACCGACTGGACGCTGTCGCTGTGCTGGGCGTCGCGGGCGACGGCGACCTTGCCGAGGTAGGAGCCGACAGCCTTCCCGCCGAGCACGCTGCGGATCGTCTGGCGGGAGGTCGCCGACGGTTCGAGGTGGCGGACGATGGTGACGATTTCGAGGTTCGATTTGCCGCCGCCGATGTTGGCGGCGTGAAGCGCGAAGTCGGCGCCTTCGTGGAGCGACACGTCGAGTTCGATGCGGCCGTAATGCGATGCGGTGTTGAGCGCGAAAATGGTCGCCGAGGCGCCGGCGCGGAGGATCAATTCGACGCGGCGAACCTGGATATCATGACCGTCCGGCAGCCAGATTTGCTGCAGGCTTTGCTGCGCAGCAATTTCGATCCGTTCGGGCGTTGCGAGGTCGGTCCACACCGACGCCAGCGCCTCGATATCGGCGTAGCGAAACGCTTCGAGCTTGCGGGTCGGGAGCGCGGTCATGCGGCGGCCTCGGCATAGCCTTCGCGCTCGAGTTCGTGCGCCAGTTCGGGGCCGCCCGAGCGGGTGATGACGCCGCGCGACAGGACATGCACGCGGTCGGGTTTCACATAATCGAGCAGGCGCTGGTAATGGGTGATCAGCAGCACCGATTTGTCGGGGGCGCGCATGATCGAATTGATGCCCGCGCCGACCGCTTTCAACGCGTCGATGTCGAGGCCGCTGTCTGTCTCGTCGAGGATCGCCAGGCGCGGCGCCATGATGCCCATCTGGACCATTTCGGCGCGCTTCTTCTCGCCGCCCGAGAAGCCGACATTGACCGGGCGCTTGAGCATGTCGGGGTCCATGCCGAGTGTCGCCGCCTGGGCTTTCGCGAGGCGGATGAATTCGGCGCCGGAGAGTTCCGATTCGTCGCGGAAACGGCGTTGCGCATTGAGGCTCTCGCGGAGGAACTGGAGGTAGCTGACGCCGGGGATTTCAACCGGATACTGGAAGCCGAGGAAGATGCCGGCGGCGGCGCGTTCGTGCGGTTCGAGGGCGAGAAGATCGAGCGCGTCCAACTTCGTTCGTCCCGAGCTTGTCGAAGGGCTGCTCTTTTCTTGCTGATCGATCGAGGAGAAGGACAGTGCTTCGACAGGCTCAGCACGAACGGAAATGGGCGTGAACGTCACCGACCCCTCGGTCACCTCATACCCCGGCCGCCCGCCGAGCACATAAGCGAGCGTCGACTTGCCCGCCCCGTTCGGCCCCATGATCGCATGGATTTCGCCCGTCGGAACGGTCAGCGTCAGCCCGTTGAGGATCGGCTTGCCGGCGACCGTCGCGTGGAGGTTTTCAATCTTGAGCATCAGTTTTCGTCATTCCCACGCACGCGTGAATCCCGCTTTGCGCTTGCGGCCAAAAGGAAACAGAGAAGAAGCGGGATCCCCGCTTTCGCGAGGATGACGGTTGGGCCGGTCATCCGACGCTCCCCTCAAGCGAAATCCCCAGCAGCTTCTGCGCCTCGACCGCGAACTCCATCGGGAGTTGTTTCAGCACCTCGCGCGCGAAGCCGTTGACGATCAGCGCGACCGCGCTTTCGGCATCGAGGCCGCGCGACATGGCGTAGAAGAGTTGGTCGTCGCTGATCTTGCTGGTGGTCGCTTCATGCTCGATCTGCGCGGTCGGGTTCTTGACCTCGATGTAGGGGACGGTGTGGGCGCCGCAGTCCGACCCCAGCAGCAGTGAATCGCACTGGGTGAAGTTGCGGACGTTCTCGGCGCCGGCGAGCACCTTCACCAGCCCGCGATAGGTGTTGTTGCTGCGGCCCGCGCTGATGCCCTTCGAGACGATCGTCGAGCGCGTGTTCTTGCCGATGTGGATCATCTTGGTGCCGGTGTCGGCCTGCTGGCGGTTGTTGGTCAGCGCGATCGAGTAGAATTCGCCGACCGAGCCGTCGCCCTTGAGGATGCACGACGGATATTTCCAGGTGATCGCGGAGCCAGTCTCGACCTGGGTCCAGCTAACCTTGCTCCGCGCCCCCGCACACAGCGCCCGTTTGGTGACGAAGTTGAAGATCCCGCCCTTGCCCTCGGCGTCGCCCGGATACCAGTTCTGGACGGTCGAATATTTTACCTCGGCATCCTCGTGCGCGAAAATTTCGACGACCGCGGCGTGAAGCTGGTTCTCGTCGCGCATCGGCGCGGTGCAGCCTTCGAGGTAGGAGACGTAACTGCCCTTTTCGGCGACGATGAGCGTGCGCTCGAACTGGCCGGTATTCTCGGCGTTGATGCGGAAATAGGTCGACAATTCCATTGGGCAGCGGACGCCCTCGGGGACGTAGACGAAGGTGCCGTCGGAAAAGACCGCGGCGTTGAGGCAAGCGAACAGATTGTCGCGCTGCGGGACGACCGAGCCGAGGTATTTTTTGATCAGATCGGGATAGTCTTTGATCGCCTCGGAGATCGACAGGAAGATCACGCCGGCGCGGAGCAATTCCTCGCGGAAGGTGGTCGCGACGCTGACGCTGTCGAACACCGCGTCGACCGCGACCCGCCTCGCGCCTTCGACCCCCGCGAGCACCTTCTGCTCCTCGATCGGGATGCCGAGCTTCTCGTAAACGCGGAGGATTTCGGGATCGACCTCGTCGAGGCTGCCGAGCTTGGGCTTGGCCTTGGGCGCGGCGTAATAATATGCGTCCTGGTAATCGATCGCGGGGATGTCGAGCTTGGCCCAGTCGACCTCGTCCATCTCGAGCCACGCGCGATACGCCTTGAGGCGCCACTCGAGCATCCATTCGGGCTCGTTCTTCTTGGCCGAGATGAAGCGGACGGTGTCTTCGCTGAGGCCCTTGGGCGCGAACTCCTGCTCGATGTCCGAGGAGAAGCCCCACTCATAGTCCTTGGCGATGGCGTCCTTGAATTCGGCGTTGGGGGCGGGAATGGTAGCGTCGTCGATCACTGGACACCCCCCGGCCGCTCGTGCTGAGCCTGTCGAAGCACTGCTTTGCCTTGCGAGGGAGGAGAGGACAGTCCTTCGACAAGCTCAGGACGAATGGGTTCAGGGTTTCCCGCCAAGCTTTCCAAACTCACCGCGCCGAGCGCGCCGCGCACGGCCTGGCCGACGATGCCCATGTGGGGTTTGACCCGGCAGTGGGCGTCGAGGGCGCAATCGCTCGGCTCATCGGAGCCGCTGCACTGGGTCAGCGCGATCGGGCCTTCGACCGCTTCGACGATGTCGGCCAGGCTGATGTCGGTCACGGCGCGGGCCAGCGCATAGCCGCCGCCCGACCCGCGGGTGCCGACCAGCAGGCCGTGCGCGGCGAGGCGCTGCATCAATTTCTGCGCGGTCGGCAGGGGGACGCCAGTCTCCTCCGCGAGTTCGCTCGCGCTGAGGCGCGCCGGCCCCTCGCGGCGCGCGGCGGCGGTCATCATCACGACCGCATAGTCGGCAAGGTGGGTCAGGCGCATGGTCTAATAAGAGCTTTCCCGTCCTATTTAGGCGCTTGGCGAGTTTTGCGCAACCGTCTAGGCGGATGGCCGTGTCGCTCTACTCCCTCCTTCGCCCGCTCGCCTTCGCGCTCGATGCCGAGACGGCGCATGGCGCGACGATCGCGGCGCTGTCGGTGGCGCCGGTGCTGCCCCTGCCGAGGTTCGACGCGGCGCTGGCGAGCACGGTCGCGGGGCTGCGCTTTGCGTCGCCGGTCGGGCTGGCGGCGGGGTTCGACAAGGACGGCGAGGTGCCCGACGCGATGCTCGGGCTGGGGTTCGGGTTCGTCGAGGTGGGGACGGTGACGCCGCGGCCGCAGGCGGGCAACCCGCGGCCACGACTGTTCCGGCTTAAGGAAGACGAAGCGGTGATCAACCGCATGGGCTTCAACAATCGCGGACAGGCCGACGCGCTTGAACGGCTGGGCAAGCGCGCGCGGAGAGGGATCGTCGGGATCAATATCGGCGCCAACAAGGACGCCGCAGACCGCATCGCCGATTATGCCGCCGGCGTGCGGACGATGGCCCCGGTCGCCGATTATCTGACGGTCAATATCTCGTCGCCCAATACGCCGGGGCTGCGCGATTTGCAGGCCGGCGGGGAGTTGTCCGAATTGCTGGCGGCGGTGCGCGAGGCACGGGTGCCCAAGGGCCCGCCAGTGTTCCTCAAGGTCGCGCCGGATCTTGAAGCCGGTGACCACGCGCGGATCGTCCGCGCCGCGGTCGACAGCGGGATCGACGCGCTGATCGTCGCCAACACCACCGTCTCGCGCCCGCCGCTCCGCTCGCGATTCAAGGCCGAGGGTGGCGGTCTGTCGGGACGGCCGCTTGAGGCGCTGGCGCTTGAGCAACTGCGGCTGTTCCGCGCCGAGGCCGGCGACGCGCTGCCGTTGATCGCGGTTGGCGGGATCGGACATGCCGACGACGCCTGGGCGCGGATCGTGGCCGGGGCGAGCCTGGTGCAGCTCTATTCGGCGTTGGTGTATCACGGGCCTGGCCTCGCCAAACGGATTGCGGCGGGCCTCGCCGCGCGGCTCAAGCGCGGAGGCTTTGCCAGCATTGCCGAGGCGGTGGGAAGCGAGTAGCCCCGGCCCGATGCGTCGTTTCCTTTCGAGCCTGGCCGCCCTGACCCTGCTCAGCGGCTGCGCGACCAGCCGCCCCCTTGCGACCCTTGCACCCCCGCCGATTGCCGCGGCGACGGTTCGTGCCGGCACGCCCGGGGTCGTCGCCGCGCCCAACCGCATCGCCGCCGAGATTGGCGCGTCGATGCTTCGCCGTGGCGGCAGCGCGGTCGACGCGGCCATCGCCACGACCGTCGCCCTGACCCTGCTCGAACCCGAAAGCACCGGGATCGGCGGCGGCGGGTTCCTCGTCCACCTTGATGCGCGCGGCGCACTGACCAGCCTCGATGGCCGCGAGACGGCCCCCGCCGCGGCGCGCCCCGACTGGTTCGTGCGCGACGGCAAGGCGATGGACTTCCAGGCGGCGGTACTCGGCGGGCGAAGCGTCGGCGTGCCCGGTTTGCTGCGGCTCGCCGAACAGGCTCATCGCGCGCATGGCAAGCTGCCGTGGGCAAGTTTGTTCGCGCCGACCATCGCGCTTGCCAACAACGGCTTTGCCATCTCCGAGCGGCTCGCGTCGTCGCTGCCTTTATTCCGCGACGCGGCGCTGTTCGACGACGGCCGGGCGCTGTATTTCGATCGTACCGGGCAGCCCTTGCCGGCTGGCACGATCATCCGCGATCCGGCGCTTGGCCAGTTGCTGGCCGATGTCGCGACGCACGGTGCGGGGGCGTTCTACAGCGGCGCCAACGCGCGGGCGATCGTCAACGAAGTCAATCATTCGTCGCGCAATCCGGCCCCGATGTCGCTTGCCGACCTCGCCAGCTATCGCGCGGTCGAGCGCACCCCGCTGTGCGGCCGCTACCGCGCGTATCGCATCTGTTCGATGGGCCCGCCGGCGTCTGGTGCCGTGACCCTGCTCGCGATCCTCGGCCAGCTCGAACGGTTCAACGTGAAGGCACTGGGCGCCAATTCGCCCGTCACCTGGCACCTGTTCGCCGAATCCACCCGTCTCGCCTTCGCCGACCGCGCCAGATACGTGGGCGACCCCGGCTTTGTCCGGGTGCCGGTGGCCGGGCTGCTCGATCCTTCCTACCTTCACCAGCGCTCGGCGCTGATCGCGGCCGACCGCACGATGACGCAGGTCGACGCCGGTGTCCCAGCGGGAGCGACCGTCGCCCAGGCCGTGCCCGCCGGGGTCGAGCATGGCACGTCGAACGTCGCCGTCGCCGACCGCTTCGGCAACGTCGCCAGCCTGACCTCGACGATCGAGAACGGGTTCGGCTCGGGGTTGGTCGTCAACGGCTATTTCCTCAACAACGAGCTGACCGATTTCGACCTGGCACCGCCATCCTCAGGCACGCCTGCCGCCAACAGCGTCGAGCCGGGCAAGCGCCCGCGCAGTGCGATGAGCCCGGTCGTCGCATTCGGGCCGGATGGACGCGTTTCATTCGCTATCGGGGCCGGCGGCGGCGCGACGATCGTCGCCCAGGTCGCCAAGGCGATCATCGGCGTGGTCGATTTCGGCCTGCCGTTCGACCAGGCGATTGCGCTGCCGTTGCTGTTCGCGCCGGGGGATGTCGTGCTGCTCGAGCAAGGCAGTGGCGCCGACCGCTTCGCGCCAGCGCTCGAGGCACTCGGGCATCGCACCCGCGCCCAGCCGATGCGGCTGAAGGCGAGCGTGGTCTATTGGCGCGACGGCGGCTGGCATGGCGCGGCAGACACGCGCAGCGAAGGGGCGGCGATCAGCGAATGAGCAAGCGAACCAGCCTCGAACACTTCCCCAACCTCGTCACCATGTTCCTGACGCGAGCGCGGGAGCGCGGCGAGCGCCCGTTCCTGTGGGCGCGGCGGGACAGCGCGTGGCAGTCGATCAGCTATGCCGAAGGCGCGCGGCAGGTCGCGGCGCTGGCGCAAAGCCTCAAGCGGATCGGGCTGAAGCCGGGCGACCGGGTGATGCTGGTGTCCGAAAACCGCCCCGAATGGCTCATCGCCGACCTCGCGATCATGGCCGCGGGCTGCGTCACGGTGCCGACCTACACCTCCAACACCACCCGCGCTCACCAGCACATCCTCAATAATTCGGGCGCCGCGGCGGTCATCGTGTCGACCCAGAAACTGGCCAAGGCGCTGATCCCGGCGGTGCTGTTCGCATCCGATTGCCGGCACATCATCTCGATCGACGACATCATCACCGGCCAGTCGCCCGATGTCGCCGTTTTCCACCACTGGGCCGGGCTGGTGAAGGGCGCGAGCGATGTCGGCGCGCTGGAAGCGGACATGGCGGGGGTCGGCCGCGGCGACTTGGCCTGCCTGATCTACACCAGCGGCACCGGCGGGGCGCCACGCGGGGTGATGCAGCATCACGGCATGATCCTCCACAATTGCGCGGCCTGCGTCGACGTCATCGCCAGGGACTTCGGTTGGGACGAGGAGAAGTTCCTCAGCTTCCTTCCCGCCAGCCACGCCTATGAGCATACCGGCGGGCAGCATTTCCCGGTCAGCCTGGGCGCCGAAATCTATTACGCCGAGAGCCTCGAGAAGCTGGCCGCCAACATCGAGGAGGTGCGCCCGACGATCATGGTCGTGGTGCCGCGCCTGTTCGAGATGTTGCGCGCCAAGATCATCAAGACAATCGAGAAGGACGGTGGGCTGCCGGCCTATCTGCTCGGCCGCGCCATCAACATCGAAACCAAGCGCTACGAGAACCGCGCCGTGCCGTGGGACCTGCCGATGGACGGCATCCTGTCGCTGACCCTGCGCAAGAAGGTGCGGGCCAAGTTCGGCGGGCGGATGAAGGCGATGGTGTCGGGCGGGGCACCGCTCAATCCTGACGTCGGCCTGTTCTTCCAGGCGATGGGGCTGCCGATGCTCCAGGGCTATGGCCAGACCGAGGCCGGGCCGGTGATCAGTTGCAACCGGCCGAGCGCGGGGATCCGGATGGAGACGGTCGGGCCGCCGTTGCTCCACACCGAGGTGAGGATCGCCGAGGATGGCGAGATCATGGTGCGCGGCGAAAACGTCATGCACGGTTACTGGCGCAACCCCGACGAGACGGCGCGGGTGCTCGATGGCGACTGGCTGGCGACGGGCGATGTCGGCCACCTCGATGCCAAGGGGCGGATCGTCATCACCGACCGCAAGAAGGATCTGATCGTCAACGACAAGGGCGACAATGTCTCGCCCCAGCGGGTCGAGGGAATGCTGACGCTGCAGCCCGAGATCGCGCAGGCGATGATCTATGGCGACCGCCGCCCGCACCTCGTCGCGCTGTTGGTTGCCGACCGTGAGGAGATTTCCGGCGCCGACGACCCCGAAGCCGTCAGGAAAGCGCTGGGCAAGGCGATCGACCGGGTCAACGCCGAATTGAACGTGATCGAGAAAGTGCGGCGCTTCATCGTCGCCGACGAAGCGTTTTCGGTCGAGAATGAGGAGATGACCCCGTCACTCAAGATCCGCCGCCACGTCATCGCCAAGCGTTATGGCGAGCGGCTCGACGCACTGTTCAAGCGTCCAGCGTAATACCTCGCGCTAGGGGCGGCGGTAGGGGATGAACCCCTCGACGAAGCAGCCGCCTTCCGGCAGCCCGCTCGACGAGTTCACCACTTTCAGCACCGAATTGGCGCACAGGCTGTCCTCGCCCGGATGGTCGATGACCAAGGTGCTGCCGATCCCGCCGATCGCTTCGCAGCCGCCGCCGGTCCGGGTCAGATAGAGCGTCGAGCCGTCGCGGAACAGGATCTGCCCGCCCGAGGCGACCATGTCGCCGGTGCGCGAGCGCGGCAGGCACCGTTGCTCGGGGCCGGCGATGCGGCCGCCAAGCGTCTGGGCGAGCGCGCCGCGTTGCGCCGGGCTCATCGGGCGCGGCCCAACATCACCCATGCAGGCGGCGGTTGCGGCAGTCAGGACGAGGGCGGCGAACAGGGGTTTGGCGGAGCGCATGATCGATCTCCTTGGCCCGGCCGCACGGTGCGGC
Organism: Sphingomicrobium sp.; assembly: GCA_039929125.1. Classification (GTDB taxonomy): domain Bacteria; phylum Pseudomonadota; class Alphaproteobacteria; order Sphingomonadales; family Sphingomonadaceae; genus Sphingomicrobium. The sequence continues at coordinate 41,782 of JBDSRV010000046.1, read as the reverse complement.
TGGCGATACGATAACGATAAGCCCGCGGCGCCCGTTCCGCAAATCCGCTTAGCGGCGGTAGGGAACGAACGGGCCGAGGACGCAGCTGCCGGCGGTGAAGCCGGACGAGTCGGCGACCTTGGCGATGTCCCCGGCGCAGGTCTCGCTGCCGCCGTAATGCTCGAGCACGAGGAATTTGCCGACCCCCGACAAGGCGCCGCAGCCGCCGCCGGTGTGGCTGACGTAGGTGGTGCGGCCGGCGGCGAACAGAAGGTCGTTGCCGATCGCGTCATTGGCGTCGATCACGGTTTGCGGCAGGCATTTTAAGGCCGGGCCGACGGCGCGGCCGGCGAGCGCGACGGCGAGTTGCTGCTGGTCGTGGGCGTCGATCGCGGCGCGGTCGGCGGCGGTGCAGCCGGCAATGAGGATTGTGGCGGCTATGACAAAATGGCGCATCGCTTGGCCTTTCCTTGATCCGGGGGTTCAACGCCCAAGTGCATGGATTTGCTTCAGAAACTATCCTTCCAGGCGCGCAGGCGGGCGAAATCGGCGACGTCGGCGGCGCGGACGAACGGGTTGGTGGCTAGCTCCTCGGCGACCGTCGTCGGGACGGTCGCTCGGCCCGCCTCGCGCAGCGCGGTGACCGCCGCCAGCCGATCGGCGATGGCGGGGTTGGCGGGTTCGGCGGCGGCGGCGAAGCGGGCGTTGGCGAGGGTATATTCGTGGGCGCAGTACAGCGCGGTGGCGGGCGGCAAGGCGGCGATCCGTGCAAGCGAGGCGAACATCTGCGCCGGGCTGCCCTCGAACAGCCGGCCGCAGCCCATCGCGAACAAGGTATCGCCGACGAACGCCACGCCGGCATCGCGGAAGACCAATGCGACATGGCCGAGCGTGTGGCCGGGCACTTCCCAGACCTCAGCCTGATGGGCGCCGAGGCGGAGTTTGGCGCCTTCGGCCAGCGTCGTCGTGATTCCCGGGATGCGGGCGGCTTCGGCGGCGGGGGCGGACAGGGTCGCGCCCGTGGCGGATACGACCGCGGCGTTGCCGCCAGTATGGTCGGGATGCCAGTGGGTGTTCCACACCTGACCGATGGTCCAGCCGCGGCGCCCGGCTTCGGCGAGGACGGGGGCGGCGTCGCCGGGATCGACCACGGCGGTCTCACCGCTGGCGGGATCGTGGACCAGCCACAGATAATTGTCGGCAAAGGCCGGGACGGCGACGATCTCCAGCGGAGGCGCTGCCGCCGTCATCACCATTCGCCCGTATTGGGCATCGACGCCCACGGCTCGATCGGCGGCAGCGGGTCGCCCTTCTGGAGCAATTCGATCGAGAGTGAATCGGGCGAACGGACGAATGCCATATGACCGTCGCGCGGCGGGCGGTTGATGGTCACGCCGGCATCGTGGAGCGCGGCGCAGGTGGCGTAGATATCGTCGACGCGGAAGGCGAGATGGCCGAAGTTGCGGCCGCCGCCATAGCCGGACTCGCCCCAATTGTGGGTCAGCTCGACCTCGGCCGCTTCGCCCGGAACGCCGAGGAAGATGAGGGTGAACTTGCCCGCCGGATTGTCCCGGCGGCGGCGCTCCTCAAGGCCGAGCAAGGCGAAGAAGGCGACCGTCGCGTCGGGGTCCGACACGCGCAGCATGGTGTGGAGAAAGCTGGTCATTTGCCCCTCTTCGCCGGGGCGGAATTGGGCTTGGCCGGGCCGGGAGTCGGCAGGGTCAGCGGCTGGCCGAGCGCGGTCAGCGCCTGCCTGGCGGAAGCCGCGACCTTGCCCGCCGGGTCGGCGGCGATGGCGCGGGTCCAGTAATCGCGGGCCGACGCAATGTCGCCCGACTCGTTGGCGATGTGGCCGGCCTCGAACAACGCCTCGGGCACTGTCGGGGCGAGCACCAAAGCGCGGCCGATCGAGGATTTGGCGAGCGCGAGGTCGCCTTCGCGGACGGCCAGCGCCGCCGAGAAATACCAGGTGAAGGGGTCGTCGGCGACGGTGGTGCCGGCTTCGGTGACGAAGCGGCGGGCAGCCTTCAAATCGTTCTGCGCCTCGGCGGCGCGGGCGCGGTCGACGAGCGCGAGGCCGCGCTGCTCGGCCTGCAGCCCGGTGCCGACGAGAGCGCGGTCGAGATCGAGCGCAGCCTTGCCCGGCTGGGCCGCCGCGATCCACATGTTGCCGGCGGCGGCGAGCATCCGCTGGGTGCGCGGCTGACCGGCGGGCGACCCGGTCGCGGCCGCCTCGAACGCCAGCGCGGCTTCCTCGAACCGGTCATGGTCCGAAGCGTCGACGGCGCGGCACAGCGAGGCGGCGGGGCCGGGCTCGGTGGGGCAGGCCGGCGCGGCGGCGGCGGGCGTCGCGGCCAATGCGAGGATGGCGACAGCGGGGACGAGGAAGCGGGTCATCGGGCAAGCTCCACTAGGCCATTGAGCTCGACGAGGATGGCGTGGATCTCGTGGGGGGCGCTCAGGCGGTGATCCGCTCCCTTGACCAGTTTCATCTGGACGTCGGCTGAACGCAGGCGCTCGACCAACTTCAGCGTGACGCCGATCGGCACGACTTCATCGGCCTCGCCGTGAACCAGGCGGACAGGGACGGTGACATCGATCGCTGCGCCGAGCAGGCGCATCGCCTCGCCCGACTGCCAAAAGCCGCGGTGGGTCGGCGCAGCCGGTTCGCCGTCGGCGCCGACGCGATCGAGCTTGCCGTCGCGCAGCAACACCATCTTGTCTTCGGTCGAAAAGCCCCAGTCGGTGAAGTCTGGGGCGGCGGCGATGCCGAGCAGGCCGGCGACGCGATCCTTGCGGCGCAGCGCGGCGTGGAGCGCAAGCCAGGCGCCCATCGACGAGCCGGCGAGGATCAGCGGGCCGTCGGGGACGCCGAGGTCGATCCCCAGCAGCGCTTCGTCGAGCCAGCGGGCAAGGGTGCCGTCGGCGAAATCGCCCGGCGAACTGCCGGTGCCCGAATAATCGAGGCGCAGGCAGCCGAGGCCACGCGACGCGCAGAAATGGTCGATGGCCTGGGCCTTGGCGCCCTCCATGTCCGAGGCATAGCCGGGGAGGAAGACGATGGTCGGGGTCGCTGTGTCGCGCGCAGCGCGGAGCCGCATCGCGACCTTTCGCCCGTCGCCGGGGTCGAGGAAGGCGAGGTCGGGGTCGGCGATGTCGGGAATAAAAGGTAAATCGGTCACGCGCCCCGCTAAGCCAAAATGGCGGGCGGAGCGACAGGAAATTATGGTGCCCGGCAAGGACGGCCCCGCTTGACAGGCCGGACGAAAAGGCAGGGATTGGGGGCGCGCTTTTGTGGGGGGAGCCTTGAAGCCTGTTGTCGCCATCGCCGTCGTTGCCGCGCTTGCCGCAGGCGCGCCGGCGTTCGCGCAGGATGCGTCGGGGGCGACGACGAACGGGGTGGCGCCGGCAGGAACCGCGACGGCGCCCGCGCCGCCGGCGCCAAGACCGCGGGTCGGCAAAACGCTGCAGAGCATCCTCGACGCGATCAACGCGCCGCGGCCGACCGTCATCGCGCCAAAGCCCGAACCGGTAGCGCCGGTGGTGACACCGTCGCCGACCTTGCCAACCGGGACGCCGGTGGTGGCGCCCGCGTCCCCTGCTGTCGTGGTGCCGGTCAAGCCGAGGCCGAAGCCGGTGCGGCCAACGCCCAGGGTCATCGCGGCGACGACGCCACGGCCAACGCATGCGGCGGTGAAGCCAGCGCCCACGCCCCGGCCCGCGCCGGTGGTCGAAGCGCCGCTGCCCGAGCCGCCGCCGATTGCCGCCACGCCGCCGCCCGCAGCCATCGCTGTCCCGCCGCCGCAAGCCCTGGAGGTCGCCCCGCCGCCGCCGCCCACTCCTGATCCGGTGCCGCCGACGCGCAGGCCTTCCGTTTGGATGCTTTTGCTGGTCGCCGCGGTTGCTGCCGCAGCGGCGGCGGGCGCGGTGCAGTGGCGCAAGTTGCGGCGGATCGCGCGGACTCGGGCGGCGCTGTCGCTGTCGCCGCGGGTCGAGTGGGGCGCTGCGCCTGACGCGCCGGCGGGCTTCAAATTGGCCGGGCCGGCGGTAGCGATCCGCGCTAGGGTCGACTGGGGGGAGGCAAGGCTTGGCTGAGCATATGAAGGTTGGCGACCTGCTCGCCGGGCGCCTCGACTCGATGGCGGAGACGGTCCGCGGGCGGCTGTGCGACGACGAGAAAGTCGGCAAGATGAAGCTCGACTGGGGCTTTGTCGGGGACGAGCTTCACACCGCGCTCAAGGCCGCGCTCGATTGCGACCTGATGGGGTTTCTGGCTGCGAGCTGGGCCAAGGCCAAGGAACTGGCCGACTATGCCGACCCTGCCAAGCACCCGCCCGGCGAACGCTCCGCGGTGGCGTTCGGGGCGCATGATTTTGCCCGCGCGATCAAGCCGGTGGTGGCGGTGACCGTCGCCCATTGCCCATGCGTCGAGCTGGAGTTCACATTCGAAGTGACCGCTCATTTTGGCGGGGTCCGGCTTGCGGTGGTCGACGGCCATATCGTCGGCGGCGATGTCGGCGAAGCGTGGGCCAGCGGCAAGCTCAGCATGCACGGGGTGCCGCTGCACAAAGACGCGGACTCGAAGAAATTGCAGCTGCCGGGGAAGTTCGAGCTCGATCCGCCGGGGGTCGAAATCCCGCGCCTGATGCCGCGCGCCAGGCAAGAAAAAAGCGGCGCCGCCTGAGGGGCGGCGCCGCTGCTGTGGCCGCTTAGGCCTCGATCGTCATCGGGATGGCGCTGTTCTGACCAGTGCCGGCATGTTCCCTGAGGAACGCCGTGAGGTCGGCGATCAGGCGATCCTTGTCAGTCGCGAACAGGCCGTGGGCCGAGCCGTCATATTCGATCAACTTGGCGCCCGGGATGGCCTTGGCGCTGGCCCGGCCGGTGGCGTCGATCGGCACCGTCTTGTCGGCGGTGCCGTGGATCACCAGCGTCGGCACGGTGAAGCTCTTCAGGTCCGGCCGGAAGTCGGTGGTGGCAAAGGCCTTGGCAGCGTCGAGCATGTTCTTGGTGCCCGACAGCATGGTCTGGCGCCACGAGTTCATCAGCACTTCGTCGCTGACCGGCGAACTGAGCGCGCCGACCCCGTAGAAGTCCTTGAAGAAGCCAGTGAAGAAATGGGCGCGATCCTTCTTCATGCCGGCGGTCATCTCGTCGAACGTCGCCTGGGGGACGCCGGCCGGGTTGTCGTTGGTCTGGAGCATGTAGGGCACGACCGCGCTGATCAGCACGGCGGCCGAGGTGCCGCCGGGGTATTTGGTCTGGAAGCGGGCGACTTCGCCGCCGCCCATCGAGAAGCCGACCAGGGCGACCGGCTGATCGATGCCGGCGTGATCGAGGATCGCCTTCACGTCGTCGGCGTAGCTGTCGTAATCGTTGCCGGTCCACGGCTGATCCGAGCGGCCGAAGCCGCGGCGGTCGGGGACGATGGCGCGAAAGCCCTCATCGGCCAAAGCGATGGCGGCGTCGTCGAACGTGTCGCCGGTCAGCGGCCAGCCGTGGAGGAGGACGACCGGGCGGCCCTTGCCCCAATCCTTGTAGTACAGCTTGGTGCCGTCTTTTGCCGTTGCATAGGCCATCTCGTCGTCTCCTTTTCGGGGTTCGTGAGGGCAACGCGTGGGCGACGGGCATGGCCCCGGCATGGCCGCCGCGCCGCGCCAGAAGGGGCGGACGCGGCGACGGGGCGAGCGCTCAGCGCTTGAGGAAGACGTCGAGGGCGGCGGCGAAGGCGGCCGGCTGATCGAGCATGACGAAGTGGCCGGCATCGGCGATGTCGACGAAGCGGACGTGCGGCGTGGCGGCATATTGGCGTTGGTAGAAGGCCATCGTGCGGTCCTTGCCGAAGCCCGACGTGGCCGACCATGGCGCGACGATGGTGACCGGCATGGCGAGCGACGGCAGTGCCGGGCGCAAGTCGGTCGACATGTCCTCGTAGAGCAATTCGGCGGTCACGCGCGGATCGGCGGCGGCGGCCCATGTGGCCATCTGGACCCGGCTTTCCGGCTTGACCGCGAGGCCATCGACATCGGCCTTGACGGTCGCCGGGTCGACCGGCTTGCCGAAGCGCGCGGCGACCTTGTCGCGGATCATGGCGGCGATCGCGGCGACCTGGCCGGGCGACGGATCGGGGCCGCCCTGCGCCAACAGCACCGGGAACCACGGCAGAGCATCGACGATCATCACCCGATCGACCTGACGCGGATGGGCGCGGGCGAACATCAGCGAGGCAAGGCCGCCCATCGAATGGCCGACGAGCGCGACCGGGCCGACCTTGCGCGCGGCAAGGTAGCCGCTCAAGTCGGCGACGATGCCGTCGAGGATTCCGGCCTTGAGGTTGGCGCCGGGCGCGTCGCCGCCGAAGCCGTTGACCTGGACGAGGTAGACGCTGTGGGTTTTGGCGAGGGCCGGGACGACCGCCTGCAGGAGGCGCGGGGGCTGCCGAGGCCGGGGATGAACACCACCGGCGATCCGGCGCCGAACTTGACGACCGAGATATGGTCGAGCCGGGCTTCGGCCTGGGCAGGGGCCACCGGATGGGTGGCGGCGGGCATGACGGGGGCGAGCGCGGCGAGGGCCGCGGCGAGGAGCAGACGGTTCATGACATTATCCTTTGGTCGATGCGACAGGCGAGGGGTCGAGCCGGGCTTCAGCGCTTGAGGAAAGCGTCGAGCGCCGCGGCGAAGGCGGCGGGCTGATCCTGCATGATGAAGTGATAGCTGCCCGGGACGCGGACGAGCCTGGCGGTATTGGCCCCGGCATAGGCGCCGGCGTACAGCGTGTCGGCTGCGGCGGCGGTCATCAGCCGGTCGTCCTGCGGGTAGAGCATCGTCAAAGGGGCGGTGATCTTGCCGAGCTGGGGCCGCAGGTCGGTCGTCATGTCGTCGTACATCGCCTGGCCGACAACCCGCAGATCGGACGCCATTGCGCCGTGGCGCATGACGCAGGCGCCCTGCCCGCTGTTCGACATGTTGCCGGCGGGCTTGGCTGGCGCGGGGAGCGATGCGGGGCAGTCGGCGGGCGCGAAGTCGGGCTTCACCGTCGCCGCCTGGGCAAGGACCATCGCCCGCAGCTGGGTTGCGCGCGGGGTGATGGTGGCAAGGTCGGGGGCGCCGAACACCGGGCCGATGAACGGGAACGAATCGACGATCATCAGCTTGCCGGGAAGCGCCGGATGCTGGACGCCGAGCATCAGCGCGGCCAGCCCGCCCATTGAATGGCCGACGATCGCGGGCTGATGCAGGCGGTTGGCGCGAATGTAAGCGGCAAGGTCATCGACCAACGGCTGCAGCACCGGGCCGCTGGCGTTGGGCCCGGCAGGCTCGCCGAAGCCGCGGACCTGGACGAGGTGGACGCGGTGGTGCGCCTCCAGCCGCGCCGCGCTCGCCGCCCACACTTCGCGGGTGCTCGACAGGCCGGGGATGAAGAGGACGTCGGGGCCGTGACCCTCGACCGTGACGCTGAAGCGGGTCGGGGCATAAGCGGGCCGGGCCGCGTGGGCCGGATGCGCAGCGGCGGGCATGGCGGGGGCGATCGCCGCGAACGCCGCGGCGGCAATGATCAGCTTGTGCATGAGATTATCCTTTGGTGGGCGCGTGGAAGATGGCTTCGATCGGGAGCGCGAACAGCTCGGCGATGCGAAAGGCGAGGGGCAGCGAGGGGTCGTACTTGCCGGTCTCGATGGCGTTGACGCTCTGGCGCGAGACGGCGAGGCGGTCGGCCAGGTCGGACTGGCTCCAGTCGCGTTCGGCGCGGAGCACCTTCAAACGGTTGTCCATCAGCAATCCCCCGAATTGCCGAGGGTCAGCCAGTTGACGAGGCTGCCGACGCCAAGCCCGGCGAACCACAAGATGGCGATGTAGAAAGCGTCGATGTGCGGCACCAGGCTGACGTTCTCGAGGAACCCCCAGACGGTGGCGATCGACAAAGCGAAGGCGCTGGCGACGAGCGACTGGCGGACCAGCAGCATGCGCTGATATTCGTCGGTCTCCTCGACCAGCAGCCGGCCGATCGCCCAGAACACGCCGATCACCGCGAAGCCGGGCAAGGCGCCGAGGACATAGGCGAGCGGGCCTTTGACGAGGCCGTGGCCGACATAGTGAAGGGCGAAGCTGAGAAAGACCATGTAGAAGGCCATCGAAACGAACACGCGCAGGACGTAGCGCTTTTGCGGGGGGTTCATGCGGCGCATGGGAAAGCTTCCTTATCATTATGACAAAGGTGCTTTACAAGTCGAGTCGCGAGATGTCAAGCTCGCTTTACTAATTGAGTAGCACGCTTGACGGCGAGTTCGGGACCCGCCCGGCAGGTTTCAAGCTGCCGGGCCATCGTGCCTGCCGTTCAGCGCCTGAGGATCACGAGTTCGCTGCGGCGGTTGTCGAAACGGCCCGGGGCATTGGCGTTGGTCGCCGCGGGGTTGTCCTCGCCGCCGGTGCGGGCGTCGATGCGGCTGGGGTCGATGCCGCGCTGGGCCAGCGCCGAGACGACCGCCTGGGCGCGCTGGGCGCCAAGCTCGCGGTTGGTCGAGGCGGGCCCTTGCGCGTCGGTATAGCCGACCACCGCGGCGCGGACGTGCGGGTAGGAGGCGAGCACCCGGGCGAGATCGTCGAGGTCGCCGCGATCCTCCTCGCGCAGCGCCGCCGTGCCGCTGTCGAAATTGATGCGGTCGAAGGTGAAGGTGCGCGGCAGCCCGTCCTTGCTGGCGAGAAAGCGGTCGACGTCATAGGCCAGGCTGCCTTCACGCAGCGGCGCGCCGGCGACGTGCGGGACGGCGACCGCGGCGGTGTTCCTGTGGCCGCACTGGCTGAGAGCCAAGAGCAGCAGGAGCAAGGCCAGCCCGCCAAGGATCCACGGCAGCAGGTTGCGCGGCGCGGCGCCGCCCACCGCATGGTCGCGAAGCGGTCGGGCGCCGGCAGCCGCGGCGCCGCCGCCGTGAAGCTCGGCATGGCTGCGCGACAAATGGACCTGACTGTCGACCCGGCTGACATCGGTCAGCGGGACGTAATGGTGCTGGCCGTCGGGCGAGCCTTCGCGGGTCACTTTGATGCGGTTGTCCTCGACCTCGTCGACGCGGCCGATGCGCTGCCCGTCGGAGGCGAGGACATCCATGTCCTTCCGAATGTCGCTGCTCGAGACCATGATGCAAACTCCCTGTTGACTGACCGATGCCGGCACTGCGCGGTTGAACCCTCGGCGCGGCGGCTCGTTCCGCAGGGGATGGCCGCCCGCTGGTGGCGGCAAGATGGAGACGAGGATGCGCGGCGGACGCGGGATTTTGGTGATGATGGTGCTGGCGATCGCGATCGGCGCCGGCTGGTGGTTCGCTTCACCGTGGTGGACGCTGCGCCAGATGCGCGCCGCGGCCGACGCGCACGACGGCGCGCGCCTGTCGGCTTTCATCGACTATCCGGCGCTGCGCGAGGATTTGAAGGGCGAGCTCAACCAGGCGATGGCGCGCGAAATGGCGCGCAACCGCCAGATCGAGGTCAGCCCGTTCGCGGCGGCGCTGGCGGCGGCGTTCGCCGGGCCGATGATCGACGCGCTGGTCACCCCCGACCGGGTGGAGGCAATGTTTGCCCAGCGGGCGGCGGCGGGGCCAGCGCCCGCCACTTCCGGGCAAAATTCGGGCGTGACGCTGCCCAGCGCCAACCAGCGCGACCGGTTGCGGGTCGAGCGCCAGGGCTTGAACGACTTCAGGCTGGTCACCGGCAAGGGGGAAGGGGCGATGCAGTTCCACCGCGCGGGCCTGGGGTGGAAGCTGGTCGGCGTCGACTTGCCGCACGGGGCATTGCCGGCGGGCTGAGACTGGCGGTTGAGGCGGGGCGCTGGCGCGGCTAAGGCGGCGGCCATGACGCAGATGCTCAAGATTTCGCTCCCCGACGGTTCGGTCAGGGAAATGCCCCAAGGTTCGACCCCGGCCGATGTCGCCGCGGCGATCGGGCCGGGGCTGGCCAAGGCGGCGCTGGCGGCCCGGGTCGATGGCGAGTTGCGCGACTTGAACCGCCCGTTCGATGGCGATTCGGCGGTGGCGCTGGTGACCGCGCGGGACGAGGCCGACGCGCTCGAGCTGGTGCGGCACGACTTCGCCCACATCCTCGCCGAGGCGGTGCAGAAACTGTATCCGGGGACGCAGATCACGTTCGGCCCGGCGACCGACGACGGTTTCTATTACGACTTCGCGCCGGCGCCGGGCCGGGGCATGTTCACCGACGAGGATTTGCCCAGGATCGAGGAAGAGATGCGGCGCATCATCGCCGCCGACGAGCCGCTGATCCGCGAAGAATGGAGCCGCGCCGACGTCCGCGATTTCTTCGTGGCGACCGGCGAGACGTTCAAGGCCGAGTGGGTGATGGAGCTGCCCGAGGGCGAGGCGATCACCATGTACCGATCGGGCCAGGGCGACGGCAAATGGATGGACCTGTGCCGCGGGCCGCACCTTGCCTCGACTGGCAAGCTCGACCCGCAGGCGTTCAAGCTGACGCGGGTCAGCGGGGCTTATTGGCGGGGCGACCAGGCCAATCCGATGCTCAGCCGGATCTACGGCACGGCCTGGCTCAACAAGAAGCAGCTCGCCGAGCATCTTGTCCGGCTGGAGGAAGCGGCCAAGCGCGACCATCGCCGGATCGGCCAGGACATGGACTTGTTCCACCTCCAGGCCGAGGCCCACGGCAGCGTGTTCTGGCACCCCAAGGGGTTTGTCCTGTGGCGCGCGCTCGAGGCCTATCTCCGGCGCAAGCTCGACGCCGCCGGCTATCGCGAGATCAAGACGCCGCAGCTGATGGACGCGCGATTGTGGGAAGCGTCGGGCCATTGGGGCAAGTTCCGCGAAGGCATGTTCGTCGTCCCCGACGAAGTGCCGGGGATTGACCCGTCGAAGCCGGTCATCACCGGCGCGGGCGACCTGATGGCGCTGAAGCCGATGAACTGCCCGGCCCACGTCCAGGTGTTCCGCCAGGGGATCAAGTCCTACCGCGACCTGCCGCTTAGGCTGGCCGAATTCGGCTGCTGCCATCGCAACGAGCCGCACGGCGCGCTCCACGGGATCATGCGGGTCCGCCAATTCACCCAGGACGACGCGCATATATTCTGCACGGAAAGCCAGATCGTCGCGGAGACGAAGGCTTTCTGCACCCTGCTCGACGGCATCTATCGCGACCTCGGGTTCGCAGACTATGCGGTCAAGCTGGCGACCCGCCCGGATGTCCGCGCCGGCGAGGATTCGACCTGGGACCGGGCCGAACAGGACCTCCAGGCCGCGCTCGACCAGACCGGGCTGAAGTTCGAGCTGCTCCCGGGCGAGGGCGCTTTCTATGGGCCGAAGCTGGAATTCCATCTGACCGATGCGATCGGGCGGACGTGGCAGTGCGGCACGCTCCAGCTCGACTATGTCATGCCCGACCGGCTCGATGCTTCTTACGTTGGCGAGGACGGGACGCGGCACCGCCCGGTGATGCTCCACCGCGCCATCCTCGGCACGTTCGAGCGCTTCATCGGCATCCTGATCGAGCATCACGCTGGGCGTTTCCCGCTGTGGCTGGCGCCGGTGCAGGCGGTGGTCGCGACGATCGTCAGCGACGCCGATGGTTATGCCGATGCGGTGGTCGCCAAGCTGCGCGCCGCGGGCCTTCGCGCCGAGGCCGATACGCGCAACGAAAAGATCAACTACAAGGTGCGCGAGCATAGCCTGGCCAAGGTCCCGCTGCTGCTGGTGGTCGGCAAGCGCGAGGCCGAGGAAGGGTCGGTCGCGATCCGCCGGCTCGGCAGCGACGAGCACCAGAAGGTGATGAGCCTCGACGAGGCGCTGGCGATGATCGCCGGTGAAGCAGTGCCGCCGGACCTGGTCGCGGACTGACGCCACGCCGCCACAGCGCGCGTCGAAAATGGAACCGCCACGCGCGCGGGCCTTTTCATACGGGCTGCGAAGGCTTAGGTCGCGGCTGACCATCCACGCCAGGAGACAAGACTATACCCCCGCCCAATCAACGCCGATCGATGTCGCCGCCTGCGTTCACCGGCCCCCGCTATAACGAGTTCATCAACGTCACCAAGGTCCGGGTGATCGACGAGAACGGCGAGAATCTGGGCGTCATGTTCACCAAGGAAGCGATCGAGCAGGCCGCCGGAGTCGGGCTGGACCTGGTCGAGATCAGCCCCGGCGCCGATCCGCCCGTCGCCAAGTTCCTCGATATCGGCCGCTTCAAATATGAAGCGCAGAAGAAGGCCAACGAGCAGCGCAAGCGGCAGAAGACGCAGGAGATCAAAGAGATCAAGATGCGTCCCAACATCGACGACCACGATTACCAGACCAAGATGAAAAAGGTTTTCCAGTTCCTGGAGGAAGGCGACAAGGTCAAGATGACCCTGCGCTTCCGCGGGCGCGAGATGGCCCACAATCAGCTCGGCATGGCGGTCCTCCAGCGGGTCGCCGAAGACACCGCGGCGGTGGCCAAGATCGAAGCGCATCCGCGGCTCGAAGGGCGCCAGATGCTGATGGTCATCTCGCCCAAGTAAGTCCCAAACCAGAACGGTTCATTCCGGGCGGCGCTTCCCTTACGGAAATCGTCGCCCGTTTCTTTTGCACCGCACCATGTTGCATTTGTGCCGCATCGGTGGCGATTCCGACGAATGGCGGGCCGCCTCGCTTCCCCGCGTCCCGACGTTGGATTACTCCTTTCTCCAAAGATAATAACGACGTCTCTCAGGGGAGAAACAAGATGCGTAAGTCCATGTGGCTGATTTCGGCTGGCCTGTTTGCCTTGTCCACGCCGGCCTTCGCGCAACAGACCGACACCGATGCCGCGGCCGCCCAGCCGACCGACGGCGCGACCGCCGAAGCCGGCGCGGTATCGAAGGTTGCCACCCAGCCAGTCGATCAGGACGAAGGCGCGATCATCATCACCGCGACACGCCGTAACGAAGCCCTGTCCGACGTACCCCTGGCTGTCAGTGCGGTCACCGCCGAGACGATGAAGAATTCGGGCGCCACCGACATCCGCCAGCTGACCCAGCTCAGCCCGTCGCTCTTGGTGTCCTCGACGACCTCGGAAGCCGGCGCGGCTGTCGCCCGTATCCGCGGCATCGGCACGGTCGGCGACAACCCTGGCCTCGAAAGCTCGGTCGGCGTGTTCATCGACGGCGTCTACCGCTCGCGCACCGGCTCGGGCTTGACCGAACTTGGCGCAATCGACCGCGTCGAAGTGCTGCGCGGGCCGCAGGGTACCCTGTTCGGCCGCAACACCTCGGCCGGGTTGATCTCGGTGATCACCGCCAAGCCGTTGTTCACGCCCATGGCGAGCGGCGCGCTGACCATCGGCAACTACAATTTGCGTCGCGGCGAGGTCAGCCTGACCGGGCCGATCAACGACGCGTTCGCCGCGCGCTTCGACGGCGTGTACATCAAGCGCGACGGGTTCATGGAGGACCTGGTCAGCGGGCGCGACGTCAACAACCGCAACCGCTATCTGCTGCGCGGGCAATTGCTCTATCAACCGCAGACCAACTTCTCGGTCCGGCTGATCGCCGATTACACCAAGCGCAACGAGGAATGCTGTGGCGCGGCGTATCTCCCCGCGCATGACACGCAGGGCGACGGCAGCGGCGGTTACACCTTCCAGCCATCGACGTTCAAAGCGGTCATCAACGGGCTGGGCGGAATCGTTCCTGACGATACCTACGCCCGCAATGTGGCGATCACGCCGGGCCGCAGCTATCGGTCCGACGTCAAGGATTATGGCCTTTCGGGCGAATTGGTGTGGGACTTCGGCGGCGCCGAGCTTACGTCGATCACCGCTTATCGCTACAACAAATATACCCGCGGCATGGACGCCGACTTCAACAGTCTCGATATCGTCTATCGCGACGACGACGGCTCCGCCTTCAACAGGTTCAAGACATTCAGCCAGGAATTGCGCCTCCAGGGCACGACCTTCGGCGGCAAGCTCGACTGGTTGGTCGGCGGCTATTTCGCCGATGAGAAACTGCAGGTGCGTGACAATATCAGTTATGGGCAGGACTATGCGCGTTATGCGAATTGTTTCACCGCCCTCAACTTTCAGCAGAATTTCGCCGGCGTCCTGACAGGGCCGCTGGTCGACCCGACCAACCCTACCTGCTTCAATACGGTGCAAGCGGGCGGCTTGTTCGGCAATGTGTTTTTCCCTGCTTCGCAAAAGACAGCCTTGGCGGCGTTCGCCCGGCTCGGGATTTTCGGCCTGCCTTCGTTCACCAATAGCGGCTATAGCAACCTTGCGGCTGCTGGTGGCTTCCCGGGACTGACTCTCAACGGCGCGGGGGTCGACGACCTCTATAACCAGCGGAGCAAGAATTATGCGATCTTCACGCATAATATCTTTTCCATCACCGACCGGCTGAAAGCCACCGTGGGCCTGCGCTACACGACCGAGACCAAGACGCTCAACGCGACGCTGACCGACGACAATTATCTCTGCACATTGTTCGGCAGCACAGTGGCCGGGTCGGCCTTGCAGAACCTGCCGTGCGTCATCCCGTCCGTGCCTGGCCATTTCATGTCCGGAAGCTCGCGCAAGACAGAACATAAGCTTTCGGGCACGGCGGTGCTGAGCTTCAAGCCGATCGACCAGATCCTGACCTATGCAAGCTTCTCGCGGGGCTACAAGGCGGGCGGGTTCAATCTCGATCGCTCGGCTTTGCCGCGCTCCTTCTCCGTCACTTCGACTGGGCCGGCCGCGGGACCCGTCTGCGGGGGCGCTGGTTCACCGACGAATTGTACGCGTGCGGCGACGTTCAGCGACCTTCAGTTCCGGCCGGAAGTTAACAACGCGCTCGAACTTGGCATGAAGTACAACGGCCGCGGGATCGATATCAACGTGGCGCTGTTCCGCCAGCTGTTCCAAGACTTTCAGCTTAACACGTTCAACGGTATCCAGTTCATCGTCGAGAACGTGAACAGCTGCGTTGCCGACCTCAATGGAACGGACACCGACTTCGATCCCTACACGACTACCGGAGCTTGCAAGGGCAAGCGCCGCGCCGGGGTCAAGAGCCGCGGCATCGAGTTCGAGTTGTTCGCCCGCCCGATCCAGTATCTCCACGCCAATCTGGGTGCGACGTTGGTCGACACTCGGTACCGCAACAACCTGATCGGTGCCAACGGGCGCGCCTTGCCGTTCGTGTTGTTCCAGCTGCCGGGCCGTCGCCTTTCCAACTCGTCCGAGCTGACACTGACCAGTTCGCTGGCGTATCAGCCGCCGGTCGGGAACAGCGGGATGCATGCGCTGTTCTATGTCGATGGCCGCTACACGAGCAAATATAACACCGGGTCGGATCTCGACTTCGACAAGATGCAGAAGGCCTATGCGCTGTTCAACGCCCGGGTCGGGCT
Organism: Sphingomicrobium sp.; assembly: GCA_039929125.1. Taxonomy (GTDB): domain Bacteria; phylum Pseudomonadota; class Alphaproteobacteria; order Sphingomonadales; family Sphingomonadaceae; genus Sphingomicrobium. Next base: position 26,445 of record JBDSRV010000046.1, on the reverse strand, counting down.
GAGCGGGCCGAACGACGTGTGGGGCATCGAATTCTGGGCGCAGAACTTGCTCAACAAGAATTATGCCCAGGTGGCATTCGATGCCTTTGCCCAGGGGTCGTGCAGCATCCGCGGCGCGGCGCAGGGCTATTGCCTGCCGAATTCGCCGCTCAACCCGACCAACAAGTATCGGGCGACCCAGCTGTTCGGTGCGTTCCTCGGCGAGCCCAGGACGTTCGGCCTGACGGTGCGCGGCAAGTTCGCCGGCGGCAACAAGCCGAGCCCGGTCTATGTCGCACCGCCGGCCCCGGTCGTGGTCGCGCCGCCGGCGACGCAGGTCTGCGCCGACGGCAGCGTAATCCTCGCCACCGCGGTGTGCCCGCCGGTTCCGGTTCCGGTGGCGCCCGCGCCGCAGCCGGGCGAGCGCGGCTAAGCGAACGCCACATGTTCAGGAGAGGGAGGGCCTCGCCGGCAACGGCGGGGCCCTTTTTCTCAGGGCGCCGTCAGCCTTTCGCCGCGGCCACCTCGAACAGCGCGGCGCGGACGGCCTCGGTCTGCTCGGGCCGAAGCTTCCGCCCGGCGGCGTCGGTCAGATAGAATACGTCGACCGCGCGTTCGCCATAGGTCGCGATGTGCGCCGAATGGACGAGCATCCCGGCGGTGTGGATGGCGTGAGCAAGCCGCGCCAGCAGACCGGGGCGGTCGCGCGCATTGACCTCGACCACCGTCGTCCGGCGCGACGCCCGCTCGGCGACCAGCACCCGCGGCGCGACCCGGAACGCCTCGTGGCGCGCGGCCAGCCGCGGCGCATCGGGCAAACTTGGAAAGTCCTCGGCAACGAGCGCCTTACGCACCGCCTCGGTCAGCCGCTTGACGAGGCGCTTGTCGGTGTAGGGTCCGCCGCGCCCGTCGTGGACCAGCAGATTGTCGAGCGCCATGCCGTCGCCGGTGGTGTGGATGCGCGCGTCGATGATGTTGGCACCGGCCCCGGCGAGCGCGGCGCAGATGCGATAGAACAGGCCCGGACGGTCGGGCGCGAACACGCTGATGCGGGTCGCGCCCGCGGTCTCGTCATCGCCCGCGACGACGCTGGGGACGGCGGCGCCGATGCGCGCCTCGGCCTCGGCCACCTGCCGGGCGTTGGCGAGCTGCCACTCTAGCGGCTCGGCCAGCCAGTAACTGTCGGGCAGGCGCCGGGCATGGGCCCGGGCGGAACTGGCCTTCCAGCCAAGCAGTGGCGCCAGTTCGGCCTGCCGGTGCGCGACCTGTTCGGCCCGGCCGCGCTGCTTGTGGCCAAGTCGCAGCCGCTCCTCGGCGGCGTCGTAGAGCGACCGCAGCAGCATCCGCTTCCACTCGTTCCATGTGCCGGGCCCGACCGCGCGGATATCGACGACGGTGAGGATCAGGAGCAGCCGCAGCCGCTCCGGACTTTGCACCTTGGCGACGAAATCGTCGATCGTCTTGGGGTCGGCAAGGTCGCGCCGGAAGGCGGTGTTGGACAGCAACAAATGGTAGCGGACGAGCCACGCGACGGTTTCGGTCTCGGCTTCGTCGAGGCCGAAGCGCGGGCCCAGCGTCAGCGCGATTTCGGCGCCCAATTCGCTATGATCGCCGCCGCGCCCCTTGGCGATGTCGTGGAGCAGCACCGCGACATAGAGCAATCGCCGCGACGCGATCTGGCCCATCAGCACACTCGACAGCGGGTGCTCGTCGGCCAGCTCACCGCGCTCGATCGCCGCGAGCAGGCCGATGGCGCGGATCGAATGTTCGTCGACCGTATAGTGGTGATACATGTCGAACTGCATCTGCGCGACGACTCGGCCGAAGTCGGGCACGAAGCGGCCGAACACCCCAGCCTCGTTCATCCAGCGAAGCACCAGATCGGGCCGCTCGCGATTGGTCAGCACCTCCATGAAGAAGGCATTGGCACGGGGGTCGTCGCGCACCTGATCGACCAGCCTCGCATCGCGGGCGGCGGCGCGCATCGCCTTGGGGTGGATATCCATCCCTTCGCGCGCGGCGAGCGCGAACAGGCCGATCAGCCGCACCGGGTCAGCCGCGAGGAAACCATCGTCGGGGATCGACAGGCGACCGCGATCGACGAGGAAGCCGGCGAGGTGCTTCGGGCGCCGCCGCAGCGTCGGCAGCGCGAAGCGGCGGCCCTTGGCGCCGAGTTGCTCGTCGAGTTGGGCGAGAAACAGGCCGGTCAGGTCGCCGACCGTCTTCGCCTGGAGGAAGTAGAATTGCATGAAGCGCTCGACCGCCGACTTGCCCGGGCGGTCGGCGTAGCGCATCGCCGCCGCAATCTGCCGCTGGTGGTCGAACCCCAGGCGCTCCTCCGGCCGCCCGGCGGCGAGGTGGAGGTGGCAACGAACGGACCACAAGAAGCGCTCGGCGCGCTCGAACCGGCGATATTCGGCTTCGCTGAACAGGCCCTTGGCGACAAGCTCCGCGGGCCGATCGACGTCGAACGCATATTGGCCGATCCAGTAGAGCGTGTGGAGGTCGCGCAGGCCGCCCTTGCCGTCCTTGACGTTGGGCTCGACGACGTAGCGGCTGTCGCCCATGCGGGCGTGGCGCTGGTCGCGCTCGGCGAGCTTGGCAGCGACGAATTCGCGGCTGGTGCCGGCGACGACCTCGCGGCGAAAGCGCTGCTCGACCATGTCCGACAAAGCGCGGTCGCCCCACAGCCAGCGCGCTTCCAGCATGGCGGTACGGACGGTCATGTCACTCTTGGCCAGCGACACCGCTTCGTCGACCGAGCGGACCGACTGGCCGACCTTCAGGTTCAAATCCCACAGCATGTAGAGCAACGCTTCGGCGACCTTCTCGCACCACGGCGCGCGGCGGCCGGGGACGAGCAGCATCAGGTCGATGTCGCTATAGGGCGCCATCTCGCCGCGCCCGGTGCCGCCGAGCGCGACCAACGCCAGGCGCTCGGCGGTGGTGGGGTTAGGATTGGGGTAGAGCCGCGACGTGACGAAGTCGTGGGCGAGCCGGACGAGCTGCTCGTAGAGAAAAGCGTAAGCCGCGGCGACGGCGCGGCCACTGGCGGGATGAGCGGCGAGGCGGGCCGCAATCTCCGCGCGCCCTCCCTCGAGCGCATCGCGGAGCAGAGCGGTCGCGCTGGCCTGGGCACCCTTGTCCGGCAGCGCGGCCAGCAGGTCGGCAAGCGCCCGCCGGTCGATGATCGCGCGCCGATCGGCAATCAGGTCGGAGCGCGGGGCGGGCATCGCCCAAGCATAGGCGAGCCCGCCCCGCAGGTCATCCGGCGATCGCTAGGCGTCGGTTGGCGCCAGCGTTCGCTCGGCCTGTTGCCCGGGCGCACCCGCCTTGAGGCCCTTGGCGAACGCCAGCAGGTCGGCGTTGAACTCGGCCGTGCGGGTCTGCGGCAGGCCGTGCGGCGCGCCCGGATAGACCTTGAGCACCGAACCGGCGACGATCTTCGCGGTCTTCTCGGCCGAATTGCCGATCGGCACGATTTGATCCTCGGCGCCGTGGATGATCAGCATCGGCACGTCGATCTTGCGCAAGTCGGCATTGTGGTCGGTTGCCGAGAACACGTCGATGCATTCGTAGGCGGCCTTCAGCCCGCACTGCATCGACAATAGCCAGAACTCGTCCTTGATGCCTTGGGCGACGGTCGCGCCGGGGCGGTTGGCGCCGAAGAACGGCTCGGCCAGCGCGCGGTAATAATCGGAGCGGCCGGCGAGCAGGCCCTGGCGGATCTCGTCGAACGCCTGCGCCGGGACGCCGTCGGGGTTGGCGTCGGTCTTGAGCATCAGCGGAGGGATGGCGCTGACCGTGACGACTCCGGCGACGCGGCTGGCGCCGTGGCGGCCGACGTAGCGGACGACTTCGCCGCCACCGGTCGAGTGGCCGACAAGGATGATGTCCTTGAGGTCGAGCTTGTCGATCAGTTCGCCGAGGTCGTCGGCATAGCGATCCATCGTATTGCCACCGCTCGGCTGATCGGAACGGCCGTGGCCGCGGCGGTCATGGGCGATGGTGCGATAGCCGTTGGCCGCCAGAAATTGCATCTGCGCGCTCCACGCCTCGCCGCTCAACGGCCAGCCGTGGCTGAAGACGACCGGTTGGCCCGCGCCCCAGTCGCGATAGAATAGATTGGTGCCGTCGGTTGTCGTGAAATTGGCCATCGCCATTCTCCTGCTGGAGCGCTCGCCTGGACGCATACTGGCACGGAGCAGAGCGCGGGACCGCAGAGCGGTCGGGCAGCGTCAGCATCGGTACTTGAGCGACTCGACCTTAACACAAATCATGTTGCAGGGCGATGACGCGCGCCTCCTCAGGCCTCCCGAACCAGTCGCTTCAGCACGTAGAGCGCGTCGAGCGCTTCGCGCGGGGTGAGGGTGTCGGGGTCAAGCGCCGCGAGGGCCTCGGCCAGGGGATCGGCGGCGGGTTCGGGCGCGGCGGCGGCGGCGAATAGGGGCAAGTCGTCGAGGCCCGCGGCGATCCCGCCGGTGGCGTCGCGCCCGGCTTCGAGCTTGGCCAGCACCGCCTTGGCGCGGGCGAGGACCAACGGGGGCACACCGGCGAGCTTGGCGACCGCGATGCCGTAACTGCGGTCGGCCGGGCCGTCGGCGACTTCGTGGAGGAGGACGAGGTCGCCTTTCCACTCGCGCGCGCGAACATGGTGGAGGGACAGCGAGTCGAGCCGGTCGGCGAGGCGGGTCAGCTCGTGATAATGGGTGGCGAACAGGGTGCGGGCGCGGACATTGTCGTGCATCGCCTCGACCACCGCCCAGGCTATGGCGAGGCCGTCGTAGGTCGAGGTGCCGCGGCCGATCTCGTCGAGGATGACGAGGCTGTGCGGGGTCGCCTGAGCGAGAATCGCGGCGGTCTCGACCATTTCGACCATGAAGGTTGAACGGCCGCGGGCGAGGTTGTCGGCTGCGCCAACCCGGCTGAACAAGCGATCAACCAAGCCGATCCTGGCGCGCGCCGCGGGGACGTAGCTGCCGGCCTGGGCGAGCAGGACGGCGAGCGCGACCTGGCGGAGGAAGGTCGACTTGCCGCCCATGTTGGGGCCGGTGACCAGCCACAGCCGGTCTTGGGTACCGAGCGCGACATCGTTGGCGACGAAGCGCTCACCGTCGGCGGACAGCGCGGCTTCGACCACCGGGTGCCGGGCGGCGTCGAGCTCGAGGCACGGCTGGTCGGTGAGGCTGGGCAGGGACCACTGGCCTTCGACGGCGCGCTCCGCATGGGAGGCGGCGACGTCGATCCGGGCAATGGCGTCGGCGGTCGCGGCGATGCGGGCAGCGGCGGCGATGGCTAGCCCGGCGAGCTCCTCGTAATGGGCAGCCTCGGCGGCGAGGGCATGGCCGCCGGCCTCGACCACCCGGCTGGCTTCGGCATGGAGGTCGGGCGAGTTGAATCGCACCACGCCGGCCAGCGTCTGGCGGTGGGTGAAGCCGCTGTCCGGCGTCATCAGCCGGTCGGCGTGGCGGTCAGCGACCTCGATATGATAGCCGAGCACGGCGTTGTGGCGGATCTTGAGGATCGAGACGCCGGTGGCCTCGCGGTAGCGGGCTTCCAGCGCGGCGATGGCGCGGCGGCCGTCGCTGCTTGCCGCGCGCAGGGCATCGAGCGCGGCGTCATAGCCTTCGGCGATGTAGCCGCCCTTTGACGCGTCGAGTGGCGGCGAAGCGACGATGGCGATGGCCAGCCGGTCGGTCAGCGCGGCGTGGCCGCCAAGATCAGGGAGCAAAACGGCGAGGAGGTCGGGGCGCAACTCCTCGGCTTCGAGGTCGGCCTTGAGCGTCGCGGCAGCGGTGAGGCCGTCGCGCAGCTGAGCGAGGTCGCGCGGGGATCCGCGAGCGGCGACGAGGCGGCCGAGCGCGCGGCCGACGTCGGGCATCGCCTTCAACGCCTCGCGAACGCGGCTGCGACGTCCCGGATGGTCGTGGAACCACTGGACCAGCGCCAGGCGCGCCTCGATCGCGCCGCGGGCGGTCAGCGGCGAGGCGAGATCGTGGGCGAGCAGGCGGCGGCCGGGCGCGGTGACGCAGCGGTCGACGCAGGCGAGCAGGCTGCCGGCGACGGCGCCCGTTGCGGTGCGGCAAATCTCGAGGCTGTCGCGGGTCGCCGGGTCGATCCCCATGTAAGCGGAGCGGGCGATCCGGCGCGGCGCGGCGAGGAACGCGGAGGCGTCTTTCTGTGTCGCGTCGAGATAGGCGAGGAGGCCACCGGCGGCGGCCAGTTCGGCGCGCGACGGGTCGCCGAAGCCGTCTAGGGTGGCGAGGCCAAAGCGGCTTTTCAGCGCGCGCTCACCGGCGAGGCTGTCGAAGCCGCCCTTGCCCGGGGTCACCGTAACGCCGGGGACGGCCGCATCGGCGATCGTCTCGGCGGGCGACAGGCGGGCGAGTTCGGACTTCAGTTCGCCGGGCGCGCAGGCGATTAGCTCGAACCGGCCGGTCGAGATGTCGGCGGCGGCGATGGCGTAGTCGTCACCGGCGCGGCCGACCGCGGCGAGCCAGTTGGCGGCGCCGCTGTCGAGCAACGAGTCCTCCGTCAGCGTGCCCGGCGTGACGAGGCGGACGATGGCGCGGGCGACCAACGCCTTGCTACCCCGCGCCCGCCGAGCCTCCGCCGGGCTTTCGATTTGCTCGGCGATGGCGACGCGGTGGCCGGCGCGGATCAGCCGCGCGAGGTAGCTGTCGGCCGCGTGGACCGGCACGCCGCACATCGGGATCGGCTCCCCGCCATCGCTGCCGCGCTTGGTCAGCGCGATGTCGAGCGTCGCCGCGGCGGCCTTGGCATCGTCGAAGAACAATTCGAAGAAATCGCCCATGCGGTAGAACAGCAAAGCGTCGCCGGCCTCGGCCTTGAGGGCGTGATATTGCGCCATCATCGGCGTCGGCTGGGGGGCGTCGCTGCGGGCCATCGCCGTCGTTGGTAGCGACAAAGGGCAAGCCGCGCGAGGGTGACTCTTTGGCGCGAAATCCGCTACGGCACCCGCCAACAGGAGCGGAAATGAACGAAAGCAACGTCAAATTCACGCGCGCCGAGGCGCTCGATTTCCACAGTCGTGGGCGGCCGGGGAAGATCGAGATCATCGCGTCCAAGCCGATGGCGACGCAGCGCGACCTCAGCCTGGCATACTCGCCCGGGGTGGCTGTTCCGGTCGAGGAAATCGCCAAGGATCCGGGCAAGGCCTACGACCTCACCGCCAAGGGCAATCTGGTGGCGGTCATTTCCAACGGCACCGCGATCCTCGGCATGGGGAATCTCGGCGCGCTGGCGTCGAAGCCGGTGATGGAAGGCAAAGCGGTGCTGTTCAAGCGCTTCGCCGACGTCGATGCGATCGACATCGAAGTCGATACCGAGGACGCGCAGAAGTTCATCGACTGCGTGGCGTTGCTCGGCCCCAGCTTCGGCGGCATCAACCTTGAGGATATCGCCGCGCCGGAATGCTTCATCATCGAAGCCGCGCTCAAGGAACGGATGAACATCCCGGTGTTCCACGACGACCAGCACGGCACCGCGATCATCACCGCCGCCGGCCTGATCAACGCCTGCCACCTGACCGGGCGCGAATTGAAGGACGTCAAGGTGGTGGTCAACGGCGCCGGGGCGGCGGCGATCGCCTGCACCGAGCTGATCAAGGCGATGGGCGTGCGCGGCGACCAGGTCACCATGTGTGACCGCAAGGGTGTCATCCACAAGGGCCGCACCGACCTCGACCAGTTCAAGTCGGCGCACGCCATCGACACCGCCGCGCGGACGCTCGGCGAAGCGCTGGTCGGGGCCGACGTGTTTCTCGGCCTGAGCGCGGCCGGAGCGCTCAAGCCCGAGATGGTCGCGGGGATGGCACCCAGCCCGATCATCTTCGCCATGGCCAATCCCGACCCCGAGATCACCCCGCCCGAGGCGAAGGCGGCGCGGCCCGACGCGATCGTCGCCACCGGCCGATCGGACTATCCCAACCAGGTCAACAATGTGCTCGGCTTCCCGTTCATTTTCCGCGGCGCGCTCGACGTCCGCGCGACCGGGATCAACGAGGAGATGAAGATCGCCGCCGCCAATGCACTGGCCAGCCTGGCGCGCGAAGCGGTGCCCGAGGAAGTCGCCGCGGCCTATGGCGGGATGAGCCATCACTTCGGCCCGGACTACATCATCCCGGCGCCGTTCGACCCGAGGCTGATCGAGGTCATCCCGGCGGCCGTCGCGCAGGCGGCGATGGATTCGGGCGTCGCGCAGAAGCCGATCACCGACATGCGGCTCTATCGCCAGCAGCTCAAGGCGCGCCTGAACCCGACCGCGTCGGTGCTCAGCCTCGCCTATGAAGCGGCGCGTTCCAACCCCAAGCGCGTGCTGTTCGCCGAAGGCGAGGAACCCAACGTGCTGCGCGCGGCGATCGCCTTCAAGGAGGGCGGCTACGGCACGCCGGTGCTGGTCGGGCGGGAGAATGTCCACGACTTGCTGGCCGAACTCGGCGTCGATAATCCGCAGGAGTATGAGGTTCTCAACAGCCGCAACTCGCCGCTGGTCGGGCGTGCGATCGACTATATCTACGCCAAGCACCAGCGCCACGGCATGCTGCGCCGGGCGATCGAGCGGATGGTCAACCAGGACCGCAACATTTTCACCGCGGCGATGCTCGCGCTGGGCGAAGGCGACGCCATGATCACCGGCACGACGCGGCCGTTCAGCCAGTCGCTGGCGCAAGTCCGCACGGTCATCGACGAGGAGGATGGGGCGACCCCGTTCGGGATCAACATCGTCGCCGCGCGGGCGCGCACCGTGCTGATCGCCGATACGTCGGTGACCGAACGCCCAACCGCCGAGCAACTCGCCTCGATCGCCATCCGCTCGGCGGCGTTCGCGCGGCGGATGGGGCAGGAACCGCGCGTGGCGTTCATCAGCTACACCACATTCGGCAACCCGCCGGGGCGCCATATCGAGGAATTGCGCGACGCGGTGAAGTTGCTCGACACGCTGCAGACCGATTTCGAATATGAAGGCGAGATGGGGCCGGACGTGGCGCTCAACCATGAGATGCAGCGCAAATATTATCCGTTCAGCCGGCTCACCGACGACGCCAACATCTTGATCATGCCGGGGCTGCAATCGGCCAATATCTCGTCGAAACTGTTGAAGGCGCTCGGCGGGGAGAGCCTGCTCGGGCCGTTCCTGATGGGCATGTCGCTGCCGGTCCAGATCGCGCCGATGACCGCCAGCGCGAGCGACCTGGTGACGCTGGCGGTACTGGCCGCCGGCGGCGCCGACGCGATCCGCAAGCCGCCGCCACGGGGTTCGTAGAGGTCTCTCAGCCCCCTCCACCAGCTACGCTGGTCCCCCTCCCCGTGCCGGGAGGATTAAATTCGCTCGACCTGGCTGACGCCGCTGGCGGCGCGGAGCGCGGCGATGAGGGTGTGGAGGTGCTGGAGGTCGTGAACCTCCGCATCGACGTGGAAGGTGTGGAAGCTGCCGTCGCGGTGAGCGAGGTGGAGGTTGACGATGTTGGCCCCCTTGGCGCCGAGGATGCCGGCCATTTCGCCGAGCGCGCCCGCGACATCGCGGAGGATGACGGTCAGCCGCGCGGTGCCGCCATCCGATCCGTCGCCCCAGGCCAGGTCGAGCCAGTCGGCGTCGACCCCGGTGGCGAGATGGTCGCAGCCGATGACATGGACCTCGATGCCCTCGTCCTCGCGGCGCAGGCCGACGATGCGGTCACCGGGGATCGGGTGACAGCAGGTGGCCAGATCGAACGCGACGCCGGGGGTCAGTCCGCGGATCGAGATGGCGGTGCGCTGTCCCAGTGGGCGCGGGGCGATGTCGCCGCCAGCCGATCCGGGCATCAGCGCCTCCATCAGCTCGACATCGCTGACCGAGCGGCGGGCGACGCGGATCATCAGCGAATCGGCGTCGTCGGCCTTCAATTTCTTGACCGCGCGGTTGAGCGCATCGGTGCCGAGCGGCGCGGGAAGGCGCGACACGATCTCGTCGTAGATCTTGCGGCCGAGCTCGATCGTCTCGTCGCGCTCCTTGTGGCGGACGAACCGGCGAATCCCGGCGCGCGCCTTGCCGGTGGTGACGAAGCGCAGCCAACTGGGTTGCGGGTGTTGCGCCTCTGAGGCGAGGATTTCGACCTGGTCGCCATTGTCGAGGATGGTGCGCAACGGCACGACCCGGCCGTTGACCTTGGCGCCGACGGTCTGGTCGCCAAGATCGGTGTGGACCGCATAAGCGAAGTCGACCGGGGTCGCGCCCTTGGGCAGCTGGATCAGCTCGCCCTTGGGGGTGAAGGCAAAGATGCGATCCTGGTACATCGCCATCCGGGTATGCTCGAGCAATTCCTCGGGGCTGGCGGCGTGGTCGAGGATTTCGACGAGGTCGGAAATCCACGGCACCTTGATGTCGTCGACCGGCTTGCCTTCCTTGTAGGCCCAGTGGGCGGCGAGGCCGCGCTCGGCCTGCGCGTGCATCGCCTTGTCGCGGATCTGGATCTCGATCCGCATCTTGGAATCGTGGATGACCGAGGTGTGCAGCGAGCGGTAGCCGTTGCGCTTGGGGGTCGAGACATAATCCTTGTAGCGGCCCGGGACCATCGGCCAGCGCTGGTGGATCAGGCCCAAGGCGCGATAGCAATCGTCGGCGCTGTCGACGACCACGCGGAAGGCCATGACGTCGGACAATTGCTCGAAGCTGATGTGGCGCTCGGCCATCTTCTTCCAGATCGAGTAGGGGTGCTTCTCGCGGCCCATCACCTCGGCTTCCAGGCCATGGTCGGCGAGGTGCAGCTGAAGCCCCAGCCCGATGCGGCTGACGAGGTCGCCGCCGGCCTCGTGGAGCTGGGTCAGGCGGCGGGTGACGGAGGCGTAGGCGTCGGGCTCCAATTGCTTGAAGGCGAGGCCCTGCATCTCGTTCATGATTTCATACATGCCGATCCGCTCCGCCAGCGGGGCGTAGATATCCATCGTCTCCTTGGCGATGCGGCGGCGCTTCTCCTCCGACGGGACATGGTGGAGGGTGCGCATGTTGTGCAGCCGGTCGGCCAGCTTGACGAGCAGGACACGGATGTCGTCGGACAAAGCGAGGAGGAACTTGCGGAGGTTCTCGGCGGCGCGCTCATTTTCGCTCTGCGCCTCGATCTTGCTGAGCTTGGTCACACCGTCGACCAGCCGCGCGACATTGGCGCCGAACAGTTTCTCGATCTGCTCGGGTGTCGCGACCGTGTCCTCGATCGTGTCGTGGAGGATGGCGGTGACGATCGTCTCATCGTCGAGCTTCAAGTCGGTGAGGATGCCAGCGACCTCGATCGGGTGGCTGAAATAAGGGTCGCCCGAGGCGCGAACCTGGGCGCCGTGCGCCTTCATCGAGAAGACGTAGGCGCGGTTGATCAGCCCCTCGTCCGCGTCCGGATCATAGGCCCTGATTTTCTCGATCAGTTCATACTGTCTCAGCACAACGCCAATGTGGGGCCCCGCCCCCTCACTTCGCAAGCGCAAAAGGAAATGCGGCGGCCGCGAGGCGTTGCGGCAAACGCACAGTGGCCGTATCATTTTGATTTGCAACTATTATTGGCTGGCTGTCTGTGCCACTCGCCGTGACGCGGAAGGAGCGCGCGAGTCTGTGAGTTCGGCCCCAAGGGATATCGAGGCATTCAGGGCCGCGGCGTTGCGCTGCCCCTTGCCCGAAGCTGTCGACCTGGTCGGCGAGAAATGGGCCTTCCTGATCCTTCGGGGTGCGTTGAACGGGCTTGAGCATTTCGAGCAGTTCCAGGCCGGCCTCGGCATCGCCCGCAACATCCTGTCGCACCGCCTGTCACGGCTGGTCGCCGGCGGGGTGCTCGAGCGAACCACCGATCCCGCCGACCGGCGCAAGATCATTTATTCGCTGACCGCCAAGGGCGAGGCGCTGCTGCCGGTGGTGCTGTCGCTTCGTCAGTGGGGCGAGGCATGGGGCCACGGCAAGCGCGACTTCGTCCTGGCCGACGCGGTCGAGGCCAAGCCGATCCGGCGGATTGCGGTGCTGGCCGACGACGGGCGGGAGCTCAAGCTGGCCGACCTCATCTGGATCGACCTTGCCACCGGCGCGCATCTGAAGCGCGGCGAAGCCAAGATCGTGCCCGACGATCCTTCGCAACCGGCGATGCGGATTTTGCGCGGCAATTAAGGGCGGGCGATGCCGGCCCCAAGGCTATTCGTAGTCGGCGCCGCTCGGCGTCGGGCGCGGCGGGGCGGCGGCGGTGAGGCGCAGGGCCTCAGCCGATTCGCTCAGGCTGGCCAGCTCATCGGTCTCGTCTTCCTCGTCGACGCGAACCTTTTGCAGGTTGCCGACGATCGATTCCTCAAGATGCTTCGGCTTGACCGTCTGCTCGGCGATCTCCCGCAGCGCGACGACCGGATTCTTGTCGCGGTCGCGGTCGATGGTGAGATCGGCCCCGCCCGAGATCTGACGGGCGCGTTGCGCCGCCATCAGTACCAGGTCGAACCGGTTGGAAACCTTGTCGACACAATCTTCGACCGTCACGCGCGCCATAAGTCGCTTTCCGCTGAATGATTTTCCGGGTTTCGGAAGAGCCGGCGAGATAGGGTGCCACGCCGCCAGAGTCAATGAATTCGCGCGGAGTCGGCCCTTGCCAGCGGCAGCGGCGACCCCCACACACGGCCTTCGATGGCCGAACCGACCCCATCCGATCCGCAGCCGGAACAGCGCGCCGCGACCGCGGCCGTCAATCAACTGCGAAAGACGGCGCACGCCGAGGCCCGCTCGATGATGGTCGACGGCAATCGGCTGACGCTGATTACCGACGGTCCGGAGCGGCTGGCGGCGCTGCTCGCTTTGATCGACGGCGCGCGAACCAGCCTGCGCCTGCTCTATTACATTTATACCGACGACGTGTCGGGCGCCGCGGTGCGCGATGCGTTGACCCGGGCGATCGAGCGCGGGGTCCAGGTATCCTTGCTGATCGACGGGTTCGGCAGCTCCAAGACGCCCGACACCTATTTCAAGGCGTTGCACGAAGCGGGTGCCGGGTTCTGCCGCTTCCTGCCGAGTTATGGCCGCCGCTACCTCATCCGTAACCACCAGAAGATGGCGCTGGCCGACGGCGAGCGGGTGCTGATCGGCGGGTTCAACATCGAGGACAGCTATTTCGGCACCAAGGAGGATGGCGCGTGGCGCGACCTCGGGCTGATGGTCGAAGGGCCGGCGGCGAAACGGCTGACGCCTTATTATGATGCGCTGATCGCCTGGGCGCTGAAAAAGGGCGGTCGGATTCGCGAACTGCGGCGCATCATCCATCAGTGCAGCGAGACCCAGGGCGTGCTGCAATGGTCGTTCGGCGGTCCAATGCGGCGGCTGTCGCCATGGGCCGCCGCGACCTGCCGCGACCTTGCCAACAGCAACGACGTGGAGATGATCGCCGCTTATTTCGCCCCGACATACGGCATGCTCAAACGCATCGGCCGGGTCGGCGGGCGGGGCCGCGCGCGGGTCATCACCGCCGGCAAGTCGGACAATACGGCGACCATCGCCGCGGCGCGCTTCACCTATGGCCGGTTATTGAAACGCGGGGTTGAGCTGTTCGAATATAGCCCGACCAAACTGCACACCAAGTTGGTCGTGTTCGACGACGTGGTCCATGTCGGCAGCAGCAATTTCGACATCCGCAGCCTCTATCTCAACCTGGAGATGATGCTGCGCGTCGCCGACCCCGACTTTGCGACGATGATGCGCGTCTATTTCGAGGGGGAGCTGCAGGACAGCCTGCAGATCACGCCCGAGCTCCAGCATCAGCGCGGTACGCTGGCGCACCGGATCAAATGGGCGCTGAGCTTCTTCCTGGTGACGACCGGCGACTATACGGTCACGCGGCGGCTGAATTTCGGCAGCGGCTAGGCGGCCGGCTCCTCGCGCCACGCCCAGAACAGGGTCGCCGGCGGGACATTGATCCATTCGAAGCCGCGGTCGATCCGCTCGAAAAAGGGCGCGATGAAGTCGCGCACCTTGGGGCTGAACTGATAGACCAGGAAGGCGCCCCCCGGGCGTACGACCTTGGCCGTCGCCGCGCCGATCGCGGCGCCAACGCCGGGCGGCAAGGTCGAGAACGGCAGGCCGGAGACGACGAAATCGGCGTGGGGAAATCCGTTGTCGGCGACGATCTTCTCGACATCGGCGGCCGACCCATGGACCGCGATCAGCCGCGGGTCGTCGATGTCAGCCTTCAGATAGTCGATGAAGTCGGCATTGGTGTCGATCGCGATCAACGTCGCGTCGGGGCCAAGCCGGTCGAGGATCGGGCGGGTGAAGGTGCCGACGCCGGGGCCATATTCGACGAACAGCCGGGTATTGTCCCAATCGACCGGGCCAAGCATCTTGTCGATCAGGATGCGGCTCGACGGGATGACCGATCCGACCATCACCGGATTCTTGAAGAAACCGCGCAGGAACTGCCAGCGGGGGCTCGCCGCGCGGCGGTCGCGGCGGCGAGATATTCTGCCCCTGAGGTGGCGGGCTGACGTGGCGTTCAAAATAAGCTCTCCGGAAATTGGCGGCTCTCGCGTTCGCAAATGGCGGGCCGCTTGGCAAGCGCCGAGGGCGGGTATCGCGCACGGCTCGGCGGGCTTAAACGGTCGCCATGCCGCACCGTTCCCCCGCCGCCAACCCGAACGCGCCCGTGCGGATCGCCGGCAGTGCGCTGTCGACGCCGCACTTCCTGTTGCTGTATGCCGCAATGCTCGTGGCGGCGGCGGGCAACACCGCGCTGCAATCGGTGATGCCGGCGATCGGGCGGGAAATCGGCATCGCCGACTTTTATGTTGCGGTCGCCTACACCAGTTCGGCGGTGCTGTGGGTGCTGCTCGCGCCATATTGGGCGCGCAAGAGCGATACACATGGGCGAAAAGCGCTGACCCTGCTTGGAGTCGGCGGATTCATCGTGTCGATGATGTTGTGCGGGATCGTCCTCGCCGCGGGGCTTCGCGGCGTGGTCAGCGGCACCGTGACTTTCGTGCTGTTCGCGCTGTTTCGCGCCATCTACGGCTCGCTCGGCTGCGCCACGCCGAGCGCGACCCAGGCCTATCTTGCGTCGAAGACCCGCCGCTCGGCGCGGGTCGCGGCGCTGTCGTCGCTGTCGTCGAGCTTCGGGCTGGGGACGATCGTCGGGCCGGCGCTGGCGCCGCTGTTCGTGTTGCCGTTCATTGGCCTGCCGGGCCCGCTGTTCGCCTTCGCATTGATCGCCGCGGCGGTGTTCGTCGCGATCCTCGTATGGCTGCCCAACGATTTGCGGCCGCGCCACGGCGGGCGGCGCAGCGGCCACGGCGCGGCGATGAGCTACCCGTCGCTCGCCTCATCGCCGACCGGGGCGAGCGTGATCGCCTCGACCGCGCCCCACAGCGCGGCGTTGAAGTGGAACGACCCGAGGATCCGCAACTGGATCGTCGCAGGAGTCGTCGCAGGGCACGCCCAAGCGGCCATCCTTACCTGCCTCGGCTTCTTCGTCATCGACCGGCTGCACCTCACGCCGCACGGGTCGGAGCAAGAGATTTCGATCGTCATGATGGCCGGCGCGGCGGCGACGCTGGCGGCGCAATGGGGGATCATCCCGCGGCTACGGCTTGGCCCGCGCGCGCTGATCCTGTGGGGATCGCTGATTGCCGCGCTGGGGCTGGTCGTGACGATGGGCGCGAATGACCTCTATGGCATGGTGCTCGGCTTCGGCATTTCCAGCCTCGGCTTCGGCTTCACCCGCCCGGGCTTCACCGGCGGCGCCAGCCTCGCCGTCCCCCTCGCCGAGCAGGGCGGCGTCGCCGGGGTCATCACTGCCGCCAACGGCATTGCTTACGTGGCGGCACCAAGCGCTGGCATGGCGCTTTACGCAATCGACCCGCACTGGCCGTTCGCTTTGTCGGCGGCGCTGCTCGTCGGGCTGATGCTGTGGGGCCGAAGCGCCCTGAGCGATCCGGCGCGCGCCTAGCTTTTGCCGCCGTCGCGAATGCGCGGCTGGAGCATGCCGGGGAGGACAAAGCCGATGCCCCCGACCGGCCGCACCGCGTCGGACTTCAGCGTTTCCTCGATGCGCGCATAGTCGTTGAGCATTTCCTCGGTCACCGAGGCGCGGGTCTCGGTCAGCGCCGCCTCGAAATCCGACATCGTCACCTTGGCCTCGTCGAGCCCGCGGCGGAGCGCGGTAAGCCCGGCGCGGCGGACGAGGTCCTCAAGGTCGGCACCGGTGAATCGGTCGGTCCGCCGGGCCAGTGATTCGAGGTCGACATCCTTGGCCAGCGGCGTGCGCGCGGTGTGGATGGCGAGGATCCGGCGGCGCCCGGCGGTGTCGGGCGGGCCGACATAAATCAGTTCGTCGAAGCGGCCGGGGCGGAGCAGGGCCGGGTCGATCAGATTGGGCCGGTTGGTGGCGCCGATGACGACCACATTGTTGAGCTCCTCAAGCCCGTCCATCTCTGCCAGGATGGTGTTGACCACCCGCTCGGTGACCTGCGGCTCGCCCATGCCACCGCCGCGCGCGGGCACCAGGCTGTCGAGCTCGTCGAAGAAGATCACGGTCGGCGCGACCTGACGGGCGCGGGCGAACAGGCGGGCGATCTGCTGCTCGCTCTCGCCATACCATTTGCTCAGCAGGTCGCTCGACTTGGTGGCGATGAAATTGGCCTGGCTTTCGCGCGCAGCAGCCTTGGCGAGCAATGTCTTGCCGGTTCCCGGCGGACCATAGAGAAGGAAGCCCTTGGCCGGGCGGATGCCGAGCCGCTTGAATGCCTCGGGGTGCTTGAGCGGCAGCTCGACGCCCTCGCGCAGCCGGTCGCGTGGGGCGTCGAGGCCGCCGACATCGTCCCAGCTGACGTTGGGCACCTGGACCATCACTTCGCGCATCGCCGACGGCTGGACGCGCTTGAGCGCATCGTCGAAGTCCGACGCCTCAACCGACAATGCGTCGAGCACCTCGGGCGGGATGGTCTCCTCCTCCAGGTTGATCTTGGGCATGATCCGCCGCACCGCCTCGAGCGCGGCCTCGCGGGTCAGCGCGGCAAGATCGGCGCCGACAAAGCCGTAGGTCCGCCGTGCCAGCGCATCGAGGTCGACGCCGGGCGCCAGCGGCATGCCGCGGGTGTGGATACCAAGGATTTCGCGTCGGCCGGCCTCGTCGGGCACGCCGACAACGATCTCGCGGTCGAAGCGGCCGGGCCGGCGGAGCGCCTCGTCGAGCGCTTCGGGCCGGTTGGTGGCGGCGATGACGACCAGATTCTGGCGCGGCTCGATCCCGTCCATGAGGGTCAGCAGCTGGGCGACCAGCCGTTTTTCCGCCTCGCCGCTGACCTGCCCGCGCTTGGGCGCGATCGAATCGATCTCGTCGATGAAGATGATCGACGGGGCGGCGGCGGCGGCCTGTTCGAACAGCTCGCGCAGCTTCTTCTCGCTCTCGCCATAGGCCGATCCCATGATTTCCGGCCCGGCGATGTGGAAGAAATTGGCCTCGCTCTCATTAGCGACGGCACGCGCCAGCCGGGTCTTGCCGGTGCCGGGCGGGCCATGGAGCAGCACGCCCTTCGGCGGGTCGACGCCCAGCCGCTGGAACAGTTCGGGGTGGCGCAGCGGCAGTTCGACCATCTCGCGCAAGGCGTCGATCGTGCCCGACATGCCGCCAAGGTCGTCGTAGGTGACGTCGGCGCGGCGCTCGCCGGCCTTCTCGGTGAATTCCGGGAGCAATTCGACCTGGGTCTTCTCGTCCATGTGGACGATGCCCTTGGGAACCGTCGAGACGACCGTCAGCCGCACCTCCTGCAGCGCGAACGCCGGGGCGTTCAGCATCTGGCGGATATGCTCGGGCATGTCGGCATTGACGCGCTGGTGGCCGGCGGTGGCGACGACATCGCCCTGGGTGAAGGGACGCGCCTCGAAGCTGCGGCGGAGCGCCTCGGCCGAGCCTTGCAGGCGGACATTGTTCTGGGCGGGGGCGAACACGACGCGGGTTGCCGGCTTCGACGAGGCCTTGTTAACCTCGACGAACTCGCCCGACCCGACGCCGGCGTTGACCCGCTGGAGACCGTCCAGGCGGATGATGTCGAGGCCTTCGTCATCGCCGTAGGGGCGGATGGCGCGGGCAGCCGTGGCGCGCTTGCCGACGATGGCGATGACATCGCCCTCGGCAAGGCCAAGCTCGGTCATCAGCTTGACCGGCAACCGGGCGACGCCGCGGCCGCTGTCGGCCGGCGGCAGGTTGGCGACCTGCAGGCGCCGTGTCATCGTCTCGGCATCCGCCATCTTGTCACTCTCTCCTGGGGTAAAACCGGCGCAACCCGCGCGTCATGCCCCCCGGCAGCAACGGCGAACGCCATGCTAGGTTCAATCTGGGGGCGAAACGAGAAGAAAAAAAGAGGCCGGACGTTGCCGCCCGGCCCTTGAGTTTTCAGGAGAGGATGCCTCGAAAGGCAAAGCCTTATTGCGCTGCACCATTTCCTTTCGCAAGTGCAAAATAATCCGGCATGTCGCTTTTATGGTCGCAACCCGGGTCAATGTGATAGGTGAAACCCGGAATCCGTCAGGGAATTCGATGGAACGACGACTCGCAGCGATCCTGGCCGCCGACGTTGTCGGCTATAGCCGGCTGATGGGCGCCAACGAGGTTGGCACGCTCAACGCGCTCAATCATCGCCGCACCGAAGTCATCGAGCCGCGCATCGCCGGCAGCAACGGCCGCGTGGTCAAGCTGACGGGCGATGGCATTCTCGCCGAATTCCCTAGCGTCGTCGACGCCGTCGAATGTGCTCTGGCGATCCAGCGCGAGATGAAAAGCCGTAACGTCGAGATCCCCGAGGACCGGCGGATCGAGTTACGCATCGGCATCCACCTTGGCGATGTCATCGTCGAAGACGGCGACCTGTTCGGCGACGGGGTCAATGTCGCCGCCCGGATCGAGAGCGTCGGTCGCCCTGGCGGAGTCGCGGTGTCGGCGGCGGTCAAGGACAATGTCGGCAACCGGCTCGACGTCGCGTTCGAGGACATGGGCGAGCACCAGCTCAAGAACATCGCCCAGCCCATCCAGGTGTTCAACGTCGGCACGCCACAGCCGGCCGCCGCCAAGGGCGCCGCAGCGCCCGACGTGGTCGAGGAGGAAGCCAAGCCGTCGATCGCGGTGCTGCCGTTCAACAACATGAGCGGCGACCCCGAGCAGGAATATTTCTCCGACGGGATCACCGAAGACATCATCACCGATTTGTCAAAGATTTCGGGCCTGTTCGTGGTCGGGCGCAACACCAGCTTCACCTACAAGGGCAAGTCGATCCAGCTGCAGCAGGTAGCAGGCGAGTTGGGCGTCAAGTTCCTGCTGGAAGGCAGTGTACGGAAGGCAGGCGATCGGATCCGCGTCACCGGGCAGCTGATCGATGGGCCGACCGGCGGCCATGTCTGGGCCGATCGCTACGACCGTGACCTGACCGACATTTTCGCCATCCAGGACGAGATCACCAAAACGATCGTCGATCAGCTCAAGATTCGCCTGCTGCCCGACGAAAAGAAGGCGATTACGCAAGCCCCGACCGGCAATGTCGAGGCATACACCAACTTCCTGCGCGGGCGGGAATACTACCACTTCCAGACAAAGCGATTCGTGCTTCTCGCGCGGCAGATGTTCACCAAGGCGACCGAGCTAGACCCAGGTTTCGCCCGGGCCTTCGCCGGCATCGCCAATTGCGACGCCCGTCTAATCGGCACCTTCGGCGAGATCATTCCGGCGGAAGAGATTCTCGCGGTTACAGAAAAGGCATTGTCACTCGATCCGAAGCTTGGCGAAGCGCATGCGGCGCACGGCGAGGCGCTGGCGGCGCTCGGCCGCACCGCCGAGGCGAAAATGGCGTTCGAGCGTGCCCTGCAGCTGGATCCAAATAGCTTCGAAGCGAATTATTCCTATGGCCGCTTCTGCTTCCGCACCGCCGAGCAGGAGCGGGCGGCGATGCTGTTCCGACGCGCGCTGGAACTCCAATCGGATGAACCGCAGGCGCCCCTGATGCTCTCGCTCACCCTTCAAGCGATGGGGAAGCGGGACGAGGCGATGGAATATGCCCGCCTCGGCCTCAAGCGTGCGGAGGAGGCGTTGCGTCAACACCCGGAGAGTTCCCGGCCGGCGCAGCTCGGTGCCGCCGTCTTGGCCACGCTTGGCGACACCGAAAGGGCCAAGGAGTGGATGAACCGGGCGCTCGAGGTCGACCCGGACGACCGGCTCGCGCTGTACAATGCGGCCTGCACCTGGTCGCAAATCGGCGATCCGGATCGGGCGATGGATTATCTCGAGCGCTGGGCGAAAGTGGCGGCGCCAGAAACCCGCGAGTGGATCAAGCATGATCCGGACATTCACCCGCTGCGCGGCGAGCCGCGTTACACGAAGCTGATCGAGCTGATCGATCATGATGCGCGGGAGGTCTCGGCAGCTGCCTCCACCGGGATGCCGGCATGACCCGGGACGCCGCCTGATGGAACGCCGCCTGTCCGCGATCATGGCCGCCGACGTCGTCGGCTACAGCCGGCTGATGGGCGGCAACGAGGTCGCCACGCTGACCGCGCTCAAGCAACATCGCGCCGAGATGATCGACCCGGCCATCGCCGAGCATCAGGGGCGGATCGTCAAGCTGACCGGCGACGGCATGCTGGTCGAATTCCCCAGCGTGGTCAGTGCGGTAACCTGCGCGACTGACGTCCAGCGCGAGATGCGGCATCGCAACGCCGACGTCCCCGAAGACCGCCGCATCGAATTCCGCATCGGCATCAACCTTGGCGATGTGATCGTCGACGACGACGACATCTTCGGGGACGGGGTCAAGGTCGCCAGCCGGATCGAGGGCATCGCCAAGCCCGGCGGGGTGGCCGTGTCGAGCGCGGTGCGCGACAATATCGGCAACAAGCTCGACCTCATCTTCGAGGACATGGGCGACCAGGACCTGAAGAACATCGAGTTCCCCGTGCGGGTATTCAACGTCGTCGTGTCCGGCGCGGCCAAGTCCACGGCGGGCGCGGCCGACGAGGCCGAGGTAGCCGACGCCGACAAGCCGTCGATCGCGGTGCTGCCGTTCAACAACATGTCGGGCGACCCCGAGCAGGAGTATTTCAGCGACGGCATCACCGAGGACATCATCACCGATTTGTCGAAGGTCAGCGGCCTGTTCGTGGTCGGGCGCAACACCAGCTTCACGTTCAAGGGCAAGTCGGTCGATATTCCCGACGTGGCGGCCAAGCTGGGCGTCAAGTTCATCCTCGAAGGCAGCGTCCGCAAGGCCGGGCAGCGGGTGCGCGTGACCGGCCAGCTGATCGACGGGGCAACCGGCGGGCACGTCTGGGCCGACCGCTTCGACCGCGACCTGACGGATATCTTCGCGATCCAGGACGAGATTACGACGACCATCGTCGACCAACTGAAAATCAAGTTGCTGCCGAAGGAGAAAAAGGCGATCGGCCAAGCGCCCACGGCCAATGTCGAGGCCTATACATACTACCTCAAGGGCCGGCAGTTCTTCCACAATTCGACGCGGGTTCTGCTGGGCCTGTCGCGCCAGATGTTCTCCAAGGCGACCGAGCTGGATCCCAATTACGCTCGCGCATATGCCGGGATTGCGATCTGCGATGCACGGCTCGGGAATTGGTACCGGGCCGACATCCCTACTGAAAAGATTCTCGCCATTGCCGACAAGGCCATTTCACTCGACCCGAGCCTGGCCGAGGCTCACGCGGCGCGCGGGATCGCCCTTGGCAATGATGGCCAGCACAAGGCCGCGGTCGAGGCGTTCAGTCGTGCCCTCGCGGTCGATCCTGGCAATTTCGACGCCAACCTCCTGTTCGCGCGCTACTGCGTGACCCAAGGTGAACTTGAGCGGTCGGTTCCGTTGTTCGAACGAGCGGCCGAACTGCAACCCGACGACTGGCAATCACCACTGCTTGTCGGCCCAGTGCTCCACACCCTTGGGCGCCCCGAGGAAGGCAACCGGTACAGCCGCCTCGGGATCAAGCGCGCCGAGGAAGCGATGCGCCTCCATCCGGAAAACTCACGGCCGTTCCAGCTTGGCGCGCCGAACCTGGCCCGGCTGGGGGAAACCGAGCGCGCCAAGGAGTGGCTTGAGCGGGCGCTGTTCCTCGATCCGGACGATCCGATCGCCGCCTACAATGCCGCCTGCACCTATGCCCAGCTGCGGGACATCGAGGGGGCGTTCGCCGCGCTTGACAGATGGATGCCGAATCGCGGGATGGAAATGGAACTGTGGCTGGACACGGACGCGGATTTCGACCCGCTCCGGGAGGATCCGCGATTTGGCGCTCTGGTCAAGAAGCTCAAGGATGAGCGCATCAGCCGCGTCAGGGACGCCATCTAATGGAACGCCGCCTGTCCGCCATCATGGCCGCCGACGTGGTCGGCTACAGCCGGCTGATGGGTGCCAATGAGGTCGGCACGCTAACCTCCCTGCGCGAGCATCGTAGCGAGTTCATCGATCCATGCATTGCCGGCCATCAGGGCCGGATCGTCAAGCTCACCGGCGACGGCATGCTCGTTGAATTCCCGAGCGTGGTTAGCGCGGTCGAGTGCGCGGTCGACGTCCAACGCGAAATGCGGGGCCGCAATGCGGCTATCCCCGAGGAGCGGCGGATCGAATTCCGCATCGGCATCAACCTGGGCGATGTGATCGTCGCCGACGACGATATTTTCGGCGACGGGGTCAACGTCGCCTCGCGCATCGAGGGGATTGCCAAACCTGGCGGCGTGTCCGTCTCAAGCTCGGTTCGCGAAAATGTCGGTAACAAGCTCGACCTGCTGTTCGAAGATACCGGCGACCAGGAACTGAAGAACATTGCCTTCCCGGTCAGGGTCTACAATGTCGTGATCGGTTCCGCTTCCGCGAAGCCGAAGGCGGGTGCGGTGCCTGAAGTGGCCGAGGCGGACAAGCCGTCGATCGCCGTGCTGCCGTTCAACAATATGAGTGACGATCGCGGCCAGGAATTCTTTTCCGACGGGATCACCGAGGACATCATCACCGACCTCAGCAAGATTTCCGGCCTGTTCGTCGTCGGCCGCAACACCAGCTTCACCTACAAGGGGAAATCGGTCCAGCTGCAGAAGGTCGCTAGCGAGCTTGGCGTCAAATTCATCCTCGAAGGCAGCGTGCGCAAAGCCGGTGACCGCGTGCGCGTGACTGGCCAGTTGATCGACGGCGCAACCGGCGGCCATCTGTGGGCCGACCGTTACGACCGCGATCTGACAGACATTTTCGCGATTCAGGACGAAATTACCCAGAGCATAGTCGCCCAGCTCAAGATCAAGCTGCTGCCCGAGGAGCGCAAGGCGATTTTGCAGGCTCCAACCGCCAATGTCGAAGCCTATACCTATTACCTCAAGGGCCGGCAGTTCTTCCATAATTCGACCAAGCGTTTCCTGGCTCTTGCCAGGCAGATGTTTGAGCATGCCGCCGAGCTCGATCCGCAATTCGCGCGGGCTTATGCCGGGATCGTCAATTGTGATTCGCGGCTGGCGGGGTGGTTCGGCGTACCGATCCCGTTCGAGGACATATTGGAAGCGGCCGAAACCGCGTTGAAGCTGGATCCCAATCTTGCCGAAGCCCATGCCGCCCGTGGCAACACGCTCAGTGTTATCGGTCGCAACGACGAGGCGAAGCTGGCGTTCGAGCGCGCGTTGCAGCTCGATCCTGGAGGGTTCGACGCCAACCTTTTCTATGCCAATTACTGGATGAAAGAGGGGGAGTTGGCGCAGGCGGTCGAATATTACACCCGCGCGGTCGAGCTTGCCCCTGATGACTGCCAGGCGCCTATCCTGCTCCAGCAAGTACTGCGGGCGATGGGCCGGGGCGAGGAAGCAGCGAAATATGCCAAACTCGGCTTGAAGCGCGCCGAAGAGCAATTGCACCAGCATCCGGAAAGTTCGCGCCCTGCCCAGCTAGGCGCCGGTGCCCTCGCCAGCCTCGGGGAAACGGAGCGCGCCAAGCGATGGATGGAACGGGCCCTGACGATCGATCCGGACGATACGCAACTGCAGTATAACGCAGCCTGCACATGGACCCAGCTTGGCGAATACGACCGCGCGTTCGACTTGCTGGAAGTTTGGACCCAGCATGTCGGCGGAATCACCAAAGTATGGTTCCAACGCGACCCCGACCTGGAGCCCTTGCGGGTTCTTCCCCGCTACCAGAAGCTTCTGGAAATGGTCGCGTGACCCGCTGGATGGCCGAGCGGGTGGTTTTTGCCGGACAGGTCGTGGTCTCGCTAGGGTAACTGTGGCGTTACGCCACCGTTGCCTTGACGATCTTGCCGGGCTCGCGCGGCGGCTCGCCGACGGGCAGCGCGTCGACATGCTCCATGCCGCTCTCGACCCGGCCCCACACGGTATATTGCTTGTCGAGGAAGGTGGCGTCGTCGAAGCAGATGAAGAACTGGCTGTTGGCGCTGTTGGGGTTGGCGGTGCGCGCCATCGAGCAGGCGCCACGGGTGTGCGGCTCGGCGTTGAACTCGGCCTTGAGGTCGGGAAGCTTGGAGCCGCCGGTGCCGGTGCCGCTGGGGTCGCCGCCCTGGGCCATGAAGCCGGGGATGACGCGGTGGAACACGACGCCGTCGTAAAAGCCGTCGCGGGCGAGGCTGGCGATGCGCTCGACGTGGCCGGGCGCGACCTCCGGCAACAGCTTGATGACGACGTCGCCGCCGCTCGAAAGGGTCAGGGTCAGGGTATTGGCGTCGGCCATGGCATGCTCTCCGCTTGGGGTCTGGGTTGGCGGCCATGTAGGATGGGCTTGGCGGTTGCGCCAGTGCCCGCCCGGGCATAGGAGGGCGCAACCGGCCGGGTGTGAGGGGACAGCGAGTGAGCGAACGCGACGATTTCGCCAGCGCGCTCCACGAGCCTGAGCTGCAAGTCTCGGTCGACAACGACGTGCTCGACGACGAAGACCGGCTGCGGCCGCGGTTCGTCCGCGAGGTGCTCGACGCGGTCGCCGACGGCGATGACGAAGCCGCGCGCAGCCTGGTCGCCGACCTCCACCCTGCCGACATCGCTGACCTCATCGAACTGGCCCCGACTGACGAGCGGGCCGACCTGATCCAAGCGCTGGCCGGGATCGTCGACGCCGACGTCTATGCCGAGCTCAACGATCACGTCCGCGAGAACATGATCGACGAGATGGAGCCGCAGCAGGTCGCCGACCTCGCCGCCCAGCTCGACACCGACGACGCCGTCGCCCTCATCGAAGACCTTGAGGAGCATGAGCAGCGCGCCGTCCTGAGCGCGATGGAGCCCGACGACCGCGCCGCGGTCGAGGAAGCGCTGACCTATGGCGAGGAGACCGCCGGCCGCCTGATGCAGCGCGACCTGATCGCGGTGCCCGAGCATTGGACGGTCGGGAAGGTCATCGATTACCTTCGCTCGTCGGACGAGCTCGCCGACGATTTCTGGGAAGTGTTCGTCGTCTCGCCGACCCATCACCCGGTCGGGACGTGCAAGCTGTCAACGATCCTCAGGAGCAGTCGCGACATCAGGGTCGATGGCATCATGGCGCGCAAGCAGACGCTGATCCCGGTCGATATGGACCAGGAGGAAGTCGCGCTGCGCTTCCAGAAATATGCGCTGATCTCGGCCGCGGTGGTCGATCCGGCCGGGCGGCTGGTCGGCATGATCACCGTCGATGACATCGTCCACATTATCCAGGAGGAAGCCGGCGAGGACACGCTTTTGCTGTCCGGCGCGGGCGACGGCGACATCAACGAGCCGATCCTGGAGACCGTCCGCACGCGGCTGACCTGGCTGGTGATCAACCTTGGCACGGCGATGATCGCGGCCAGCGTGGTCGGCGCCTTCCAGGGCGAGATCGGCCGGTTCGCCTTGCTCGCGGTGCTGATGCCGATCGTCTCCGGCATGGGTGGCAATGCCGGGACGCAGACGCTGGCGGTGGTGGTGCGCGCGCTCGCCACCAACCAGCTGACCAGCGCCAACAGCGTCCGCATGATCGGCCGCGAATTCCGCATCGCGCTGGCCAATGGCCTGTCGCTCGGGTTGCTGATCGGCACCGGCGCGGCGCTGCTGTTCGACAATCTTTTGCTTGGCGAGGTCATCGGCTCGGCGATGATCATCAACAATCTGGTCGCCGGACTGGCCGGCATCCTGGTCCCGGTGACGCTCGAGAAGTTCGACGTCGATCCGGCGGTCAGCTCGGCGGTGTTCGTCACCATGGCGACCGACGTGATGGGTTTCTTCAGTTTCCTTGGGCTCGCGGCGCTCGCGGGGCTTGGTAGCTAAGCGCTTGATCGGCCGCCGATTCCGCCTATTTCGGCGGCGTGGCGCAACTTCACCTCACCAAGACCGCGGTCGGTTGCGCGAGCATCGAAGCGCTCGAGAACCGGCTCGCGCGGCGTGCCGGCCGCGGCGAAGTGCGGGTGCCGACGCGGATGCGGCCAAAGCGAATGGCAGAATTGATCGGCGGCTCGCTCCACTGGATCGTCAAGCACCGC
>JBDSRV010000045.1:0-75292 GCA_039929125.1 Sphingomicrobium sp. | reverse complement strand
GCATCGATTTGTCGGTCAAGCCGGGGGAGATCGTCGCGTTGCTCGGTCCGTCGGGCTCGGGCAAGTCGACCTTGCTCCAGGCGGTCGGGCTATTGGAAGGCGGGTTCGAAGGCTCGATCCGCGTCGCCGGGCAGGAAGCCGCCAGCCTCGACAATGACGCTCGCACCGATTTGCGCCGCGATGCGCTCGGGTTCGTCTACCAGTTCCATCACCTGCTGCCCGATTTCGACGCGCGCGAGAATGTCATGCTGCCGCAGTTGATCCACGGCGCCGACCCGGCCGAGGCCCGCGCCCGCGCCGACCAGCTCTTGACCCAGCTCGGGCTCGGCCAGCGGCTCGATCACCGCCCGTCGAAACTGTCGGGCGGCGAGCAGCAGCGCGTCGCCGTCGCCCGCGCGCTCGCCAACCGCCCGCCGCTGGTGCTGGCCGACGAGCCGACCGGCAACCTCGACGAAGCCACCGCCGACATCGTCTTCGCCGAATTCCTCAGCCTCGTCCGCGGCGAAGGCTCCGCCGCCCTCGTCGCCACCCACAACGAACGCCTCGCCGCCAGGATGGACCGGGTGTTGCGGCTGCACGAAGGGCATTTGGAATAATGGCGGGACGGCGTTCGCTGCCCGCGCGAATCGGGATCGCGTCGCTTAATCTCCTCGGCCCCGGTCTCGGGTTATTGCGCGTTTCCCGGTGGAAAAGCGCCGTCGCGTTTTTCATGTGTTCACTCAGCGTCCTCATCGCTGCCGACGTCGTACCGCCAGTAAGTTTTCGAACTTTGACCATCGTCTTTTTTGCGGCCTTGAGTCTCTACCCGCTGGCCATCGGCATGACCTGGTGTGTGAGCCAAGATAAGCCAGAAAACTATCCGTGGTACGGTCGCTGGTATTCTATCTCGGCCGCCACGCTGTTCTCTTTCCTCGTCAGCTTCGTGCTCAGCGATCCCGACCTGCTGCGCTACCACAGCTTATATATGCCTTCAGATGCGATGGCGCCGACTTTGCTAAAGGGTGATCGACTGATCGCCTATCGGACTAGCGAGCTTGAGCTCAAGCGCGGTGATCTAGTGGTCATTCGAGGGCCCCGTGGTGTGCCTTACATCAAGCGAATCGCTGCATTGCCAGGAGATACGGTTGAGATGAGGGCGGGGGTGGTAATCCTGAACGGTCGCGCCGTTTCACAAAGCGTCCGTGGGATCGACGCGATTAGCGATTACGCGGGACTAACGAAGGCGACGCGGCTGAGCGAACAGTTCGTTGGCGAAGTTCGGCCCCACCTCATCTACGATCTCGAACCGACCTTTGTCGATGATTTACAGGCGCAGAAAGTGGCCGCAGGGCATGTGTTCGTCTTAGGCGACAACCGAGACCGCTCCGTCGACAGTCGGATGTCGCGTGACGAAATGGGTCTCGCACAGGTTGCCGTTAGCGATGTTGTTGGGCGATTGCTTTATCACAATTGGCGATCAAGCCGACCCATGGGAACGCCAATTCGTTAAAGTAGGGAACTCTCATGACCGACCTCACCCACATTCCCGTCATCGCCGTCGACGGCTCGGCCACCGATTTGTCCGCGCAGGCGGGCAAGGTCATGCTGATCGTCAATGTCGCCTCGAAATGCGGGTTCACGCCGCAATATGAAGGGCTTGAGAAGCTGCAGAAGACCTACGCCGACCAGGGCTTTACCGTGCTCGGCTTCCCGTGCAACCAGTTCGGCGCGCAGGAGCCCGGCGACGCCGCCGAAATCGCCAGTTTCTGCAAACTGACCTACGACGTCGACTTCCCGATTTTCGCCAAGGTCGACGTCAACGGCGACCACGCCGCGCCGCTCTACCAGCGGCTCAAGGATGAGGCGCCGGGCCTGCTCGGTTCCAAGGCGATCAAATGGAATTTCACCAAATTCCTCGTCGATCGCTCAGGCAAGGTGGTCAAGCGCTTCGCCCCGCAGGCCAAGCCGGCCGACCTCGCCGGCGACATCGAGGCCTTGCTCTGATCGCGATTGCGACCATCGGCGCCGTCGCGCGTTGGCGGCGAATGCGTGGATTACTCCTCCTCTTCGCCACCGCCGTCCTGCTGACCGCGCCGGGCTGCCGCAAGAAGGCCGACCAGGACAAGTTGAGCGACGAGCAGGTCGCCAATGCCACCACCGGCGCGGCGGCCAGGCCCGACCACGACTGCGCCACCCAGGCGACCTATGACGCGATCAAGCGCGAGCTGTTTCGCCAGGCCGCCGACACCCGCGGCCGCGACGGCGCGACGTACGACCGCCTCGCGGCTTATGCCAATCTCGTCGTCGACCAGCCGCGCCTGACCGGCCGCGACGCCGACATCAATGGGGTGCGCTGCGCCGCGCATCTGAAGCTCATCCTGCCACCCGGGGTGGCGGTCACCGGCGGCCGCCGCCAGCTCGAGGCCGAGGCCGATTACCGCGTCCAGCCCGCCGCCGACGGCAGCGGCAATGCGGTCACCGTCGGCGGGGTCGATGCGATCATCGTGCCGCTGGCGACCCTGACCAAGACCGGCGCCGCTCCTGCCGCACCGCCAGCGCCGACCATCCCGACCTATGATGTGCCGCCGCCGCCAATACCGTCGCCGCAGCCCGCGCCGCCATCGCCCCCGCCACCGCAGGCCAGCGCCAACCCCAGCTTCAACTGCCGCTTCGCCCGCACCCGCGGCGAACTGGCGGTCTGCGCCAGCCCCGGACTCGCCGCGCTCGACCGGCAGATGGCGGCGCACTATGTCCGCGCCATCGGCGGCGCCGAGGTCGACCGCCGCGCCATCCTCCGCTCGACCCGCGACAGCTTTCTCGCCTACCGCGACCGCTGCGCCAACGACGCCTGCATCGCCGACGCCTATCGCGGTCGGATGCGCGAGATCGACGACATCATGGCCGGGCGCTGGGTCCCGCGCTGAACCGATACTTGGGGATAAGTCGCCTTCGCGCTTTCCGACTCATGCCCAAGCTTACATAGTCCGGCCATGTCCGCCCCTTATGTGCCGCTGCGCGTCTTTTCCTGTTTCACCATGCTCGAAGGGGCGATCGAGCCCAAGGCGATCGCGGCCCGCGCGGCCGAGCTTGGCTTCCCCGCCATCGCCCTCGCCGATCGCAACGGCCTCTATGCCGCAATGCCGTTCGGCGACGCCTGCTTCAAGGCCGGGGTCCAGCCGATCGTCGGCGCCTTGCTTGCGGTGTCGCGCCCCGCGGCGATCGGCCCGGTCGGCGCGCTCGACTGGCTGGTGCTGCTTGCCCAGGACGAAACCGGCTACGACAATCTCTGCCGGCTGGTGTCGGCCGCCCATCTCGACCGTCCGCTGGCCGAGGAACCGCACGTCGGCTTCGACGCGCTCGACGGCCAGGTCGACGGGCTGATCGCGCTGACCGCGGGCGGGGAGGGGGCGCTGGCCCGCCTGTTCGCCGACGGCCAGGACGACAAGGCCAACGCCTATGCCGCCCGCCTCCACGCTTTGTTCGGCGACCGCCTCTACGTCGAACTGTCGCGCCGCGGCGATGCGGTCGAGGAAGCCGCCGAAGCGCGCCTGATCGACCTTGCGTACGCGTCCGACTTGCCCTTGGTCGCGACCAACCCCGCCCTCTACGCTGAGCCCGGCTTCCACGCCGCGCATGACGCCTTGTTGTGCATCGCCGCCTCGACCCCGCTCGACCAGGAGGATCGTCCCCGCTCGTCGCCCAACGCCTGGCTCAAGAGCGGCCCGATGATGACCGAGCTGTTCGCCGATCTGCCCGAAGCGATCGCCAACACCGCCGTCATCGCCCAGCGTTGCGCCGTCGCGGCGCCCCAGCGCCGGCCGATCCTGCCTCGCCTCAGCGACGACGAGGATGAAACCCTCCGCCGCAACGCCCGCGCTGGGCTGGAAAAAAGGCTCGTCGCTCTTCCCGCAGACGCGGATCTCTCCATTTACCGCGACCGCCTCGAATTCGAGCTCGACGTCATCACCCGCATGGGGTTCGCCGGTTATTTCCTGATCGTCGCCGACTTCATCCAGTGGGCCAAGGCCAACGACATTCCGGTCGGCCCCGGCCGCGGCTCGGGCGCCGGCAGCGCGGTCGCCTGGGCGCTGCTGATCACCGACCTCGACCCGATCGCGCTCGACTTGCTGTTCGAACGCTTCCTCAACCCCGAACGCGTGTCGATGCCCGATTTCGACATCGATTTCTGCGAAACCCACCGCGACAAGGTCATCACCTACGTCCAGGGAAAATATGGCCGCAACCGGGTGGCGCAGATCATCACTTTCGGCCGGCTGAAGGCCCGCGCCGTGCTCAAGGACACCGGCCGCGTGCTGCAGATGAGCTACGGCCAGGTCGACCGCCTGGCCAAGCTCATCCCCAACCATCCGACCGAGCCGTGGGACCTGAAGCGCGCGCTCAACGGCGTGGCCGAGCTTGAGAAAGAGTATCGCGGCGACAAGGACGTCAAGCGGCTGCTCGATCTCGCCATGAAGCTCGAAGGCCTGCCGCGGCACAGCTCGACCCACGCCGCCGGCGTCGTCATCGGCGACCGCCCGCTGCACGAGCTGGTGCCGCTCTACCGCGACCCGCGCTCGGACATGCCGGTGACGCAGTTCGACATGAAATATGTCGAGGCCGCGGGGCTGGTGAAGTTCGACTTCCTCGGCCTCAAGACGCTGTCGGTGCTGAAGGAAGGCCAGCGCCTGCTTGGCCAGCGCGGCATCACCGTCGATTATGCGGCGCTGCCGTGGGACGATCCGGCGATCTACGCCTTGCTCCAGCGCGGCGACACGGTCGGCGTGTTCCAGCTGGAATCCGAAGGCATGCGGCGGACGCTCGCCGGGGTTCGCCCGACCGGGTTCGGCGATATCATCGCCCTCGTGTCGCTCTATCGACCGGGCCCGATGGACAATATCCCGTTGTTCGGCGACCGCAAGAACGGCCGCGCCGCGCTGGCCTACCCGCATCCCCTGCTCGAACCGGTGCTCAAGGAAACCTACGGCATCTTCGTCTACCAGGAGCAGGTGATGCAGGCGGCGCAGGTGCTCGCCGGCTACAGCCTGGGCGAGGCCGACCTGCTCCGCCGGGCGATGGGCAAGAAAATCCAGAGCGAGATGAACACCCAGCGGGCGCGCTTCATCGACGGTGCCGCGGCCCATGACATTGCCCCGCCCAAGGCGAACGAACTATTTGATTTGATTGACAAATTCGCGGGTTACGGGTTCAACAAAAGCCACGCTGCGGCCTACGCCCTGGTCGCCTATCACACCGCCTGGCTGAAGGCCCACCACGCGCCCGAATTCTTCGCCGCGTCGATGAGCTTCGACATGACCCAGACCGACAAGCTGGCCTTGTTCGTCGAGGACATCCGCCGCTCGGGCCTCGAGTGCCTGGCGCCCGACGTCAACGCCAGCCGCGCCGATTTCTCGGTCGAGGACGGCCCAAGTGGCTTGCGAGTCCGATACGCCCTTGGCGCGCTCAAGGGCGTCGGCGAGAAAGCGATGGAGGCGCTGGTCGCCGAGCGCGACGCCAACGGCCCGTTCGCCAGCCTCGACGATTTCGCAGCGCGGATCGACCCGAAACTACTCAACCGCCGCCAGCTCGAAAGCCTCGCCGCGGCCGGCGCGTTCGACTCGATCGTTCCCGACCGGGCGACCTTGTTCGCCGCCGCCGAGACGATCCTCGCCCACGCCGCCTCGGCCCATGACCAGCGCACCAGCGGTCAGCACGGCCTGTTCGGCGGCCCGGCTTCGGCCGACGTCTCCGCCATCCGCCTGCCGCGCGATGCCCGCTGGACATTGGCCGAACGCATGGCCGCCGAGCGCGAGGCGTTCGGCTTCTATTTCTCGGCCCACCCGATCGACGCCCAGCGCCACCTGCTGGCCGCGCACAAGGTCAAGAGCTTTGCCGAACTGTCCGCGCTGCCCGCCCCGGCCGACGGCGGCCGCTCGGCGACGATGATGGCCGGGATGGTCGAAAGCGTCCGCTGGCAGACCTCGGCCAAGGGCCGCCGCTACATGCTGGCAACGATCAGTGACGCCTCGGGCCAATATGTCGCCACCGCGTTCGACCCCGATCCGTCGGCGGCACTCGAGGCGGCGGCGCGCTCGGGCGCCTGCGGGCTGATGAACGTCGAGCTCGACCGCCGCCCCGGCGACGAGACCCCGCGAGTGACGGTGAAACGGTTCGAGCCATTGGACGGCCTCGCCAAGAAGACCCGGCTTCAGCTGATCCTGCGCCTCGCCGACGCCGCGTCGATCCCGCTCGTCGCGCGCGAACTGGACGCGCATCGCGGCGGCACCGGCGCCGTCCGCGCCACCGTCCCGTTGGCCGATGGCCGCAGCGCCACCCTGCTGCTCGGCCGCGATTTCATCCTCGACGCCGATCTTGCCGACCGCCTCGCGCGGCTGCTCGGGCCCGACGCGGTCGATCTCGCCGCCCAGGAACCGCCCCGGCTGGCCTTGGTCGGCTAGGTCGCGTTCTCGCTGACCGGCGGCGCGGCCGGCGGCGCCTCGGGGGCCGGCGCGACGACATTGTCTGGCGCCGGCGGCGCCTCACCCGCTACCGGCGCTTCGACTACCGGAGTCTCGTCGACATTGGGCTCGGGCGGAGGCGGGGTGGCGGTTTCATATTCGCTGCCCGGAACCTGCTTCGGCGCGCGGCTCGGCGGCGGCGCCTTGTCGACCGGGGCGCTGGTGCCCTTGTAGACGCAGCCGTCAAGGCCCTGGCGCGCGACCACCCCGACCCGCGCCGCGATCGAATTGCCGTAGCGCCGGGTGAAGCCCTGCGGCGCGATCGCCCCGCGCTTCTTGGGCAGCGGCAGGATCGCCGCGATCCGTGCCGCCTCGGTCGGGCTCATCGCCGACGCGTCATGCCCGAAATAGCGCTGCGACCCGGCGTTGGCGCCATAGGTGCCGATGCCGGTCTCGGCGAGGTTCAGATAAACCTCCATGATCCGGCGCTTGCCCCACAGATGCTCGATCAGGAAGGTGAAATAGGCTTCGGCGGCTTTGCGCGGATAGCCGCCGCCCTGCCACAGGAAGGCGTTCTTGGCGGTCTGCTGGCTGATCGTCGATCCGCCGCGGATGCGCCCGCCCGAGGCGTTGCGCTTCATCGCATCCTCGATCGCCTCGATGTCGAACCCGTTGTGGCTGCAGAATTTGCTGTCCTCGGCGCCGATCGCGGCGCGGACCATGTCGCGGTCCATGGTGTCGAGGCTCATCCAGTCGCGCGTCGCCCCGCGCCCGCTGAGCATGTCTCCGGCCATCGTCGCGGTGATCGGCGGCGGCACGAACCGGTAGGCGACGACCCACAGCACCGACAGCACGATCGCCCCGAGCAGGACGCGGAATATCCACCCCAGCAGGCCGCCGCCGCCCCGGCTCTGCCGCCGGCGTTTGTAGGGCGGGATGGTGCTCGTCGATCGTCTGGCCATGGCGGCTGCCTAGCGAGGCGCGCGGGGCTTCGCAAACCGTTCTCGACCAGCGTCCCGGGCAATCGGGAAACGGCGCCTCGGCAAGACGCTGACTGGTTGCACGAACGGGGCGGGCCGAACCCCAAAACGCCGCCGTTCAGGTTGTAATCACCACCAAAGTGGCAAGCTTATGCCTTGAACGGATAGAACATTTTAACGGGAGGTCTTCGATGACCAGGATATTTCTGACGGCGTCGGTCGCGGCGCTTGCGCTCGCGTCGCCGGCTTTGGCTGACCCGCATGGCCATGGCCGGTCCGACGATGCCCCAGCCGCCGATGGTGCCCAGCAGCAGTCGCCGCGCCAGATGCGCGGCCAGGGCGGCGGCCACGGCGATGAGTCGCCGCGCATGCAGCAGCCCCGCATGGAACAGCCGCGCATGATGGAACGTGCCCAGCGCCCCGATTTCCAGCAGCGGATGATCCAGCGCGCCGAGCGTCAGGACATGCGTCCGCGCATGATCGAGCGCGCCCAACGTCCGGTGTTCCAGCAGCAGCGCATGATCCAGCGCGCCGAGCGTCAGGACATGCGTCCGCGCATGATCGAACGTGCCCAGCGCCCGACGTTCCAGCAGCGCATGACACAGCGCGCCGAACGCCCAACCTTCCAGCAGCGTATGTTCCAGCGCGCCGACCGCCAGCCGCTCCAGGAGCGCATGATCCAGCGCCGCGAGCGCCAAGCCATGCGCGTTGCCGAGGCCGCCCCACGCGGACTGCCGCAGTCGCTCGGCCTGCACGACATGGGCCGTCACCGCGGCGATGAGATGCGCGCTTCCGCGCGTCCCCGCGTCCAGCTTGGTGAGCGCATCGACCCGCGTGCATTCAGCAGCGCCGTGCCGCTGACCTACCGCACGCGCTACGCCGACACGCCCGATTATTATTACCGCTATGATGACCGCGCCGACGCGCTCTATCGCGTCGCGCGGCAGGACAATGTCGTGCGTTCGCTGATCCCGCTTTACGGCGGCTATTCGGTCGGCGATCCGTGGCGCGACCCCTATCAGTCGGACTATTTCCCGACCGGTTACCGCTCGCTCTACTACGACACGCCGTATGACAATTACCGCTATGGCGACAACGCCATTTACCGCGTCGACCCGACGACCCAGATCATCTCGGCGGTGGTCGCGCTCTTGACCGGGCAGAACCTCGGTGTCGGCCAGAGGCTGCCGTCGAGCTATGGCGTCTACAACGTCCCCGACGCCTATCGCAGCAACTATTACGACACGCCCAACCAATGGTACCGCTACGACGACGGGATGATCTATCAGGTCGATCCCTACTCGCGGCAAATCGAGGCGAGCTATCCCTTGTACGGCGACGATTATGCGGTCGGCAGCCCGTGGCCGGTGGCCTATCCCGACTACAACGTCCCCTACGGCTATCAGCAGAGCTATTATGACAGCCCGCAATCGCAATACCGCTATGCCGGCAATGCGATCTACCAGGTCGATCCCAAGACCCGGCTGATCGAGGCATTGGTGTCGCTGGTGACGGGACAGCAGTTCGCGGTCGGCCAGCAAATGCCGTCGGGGTACAGCGTCTACAATGTCCCCGACGCCTACCGCGACCGCTATTATGACACGGCCGACTCCATGTACCGCTACAATGACGGCTATGTGTATCAGGCCGATCCGCGCACCGGCCTGATCGAACAGCGCTACCTCGTCTGACGCACAAAAAGGGGAGCGGCAATCGCTGCCGCTCCCCCTTTAACTTGCGTGCGCGACGGGGTTAGATCGTCGTCGCGGTCATCGTCGTCAGCTCGGGCGTCGGCAGGCCCGATTTGGCATAGCTCGCCAGCAATTGCTCCTTGCGCGCGGCCATCTGCTCGCCGAGCGCATCCATGTCGAGCCCGGCCTTGCGCGCCTGGGCGAACAGCCCTTCCATGCGCTGCTCTTCCTCGCCGACGTGATGCTCGATCTGCTCGGACAGGACGCTGACCTTGGCGTCGTAATAGTCGTCGCTCGGGCCGCCGGCCTCGATTTCGGCGATCAGCACCTTGGCGCCGTCATGCTCGACATAGGCTTCCTTGAGCAGGTCCTCCTCGACCTTGCCTTCGCAGGCGGGGTAGAAAATTTCTTCCTCGATGGTCGCGTGGACCGTCAATTCCTTGCAGATTTCCTCGGCGAGCGACTGCTTGCGGCCGTCGCCGCTGGCCTTTTCGTAGGCGGCGAACAGCTCTTCGACCTTGCGATGGTCGGCCTTCAGCAAGGCCACGGCGTCGAGGGTTTTCGTGTCGGCCATCATACTCTCCACTTTCTGGCGTGAATCCTGGATCGAAAACCGCTTGCCCGGGCGAACGTTCCGCGACGCAGGCGCATCTTTGGCCAAGCGATCACCCGCTCGACGGCAGCGGTTTCAGCGACTAGTCCGTTCGGCCTATCGAGGAACATCCGATTTGGCCCGTGAGTCTGTAGCCCCAATGACGAGCGAGCTGGCGACCTTGATCGCCGCCTTCGACTGGGGTGCGACCGCGCTCGGCCCGATCGACCAATGGCCGCCGAACCTCAAGGCGCTGACCGACTTCATCGTCCGCTCGCCGGTCTCGATCGCCCTCCTGTGGGGGGAGGACGGGGTGATGATCTACAATGACGCTTATGCGCTGGTCGCGGGCGGCCGCCATCCCGGGCTGCTCGGCAGCAAATTGCGCGAAGGCTGGCCAGAAGTCGCCGATTTCTGCGATATTTTCATGCCGACCTGCCTCGCCGGCGGGACCTTGTCGTACAAGGACCAATTGCTCATGCTGAACCGCACGGGCGCCCCCGAGGCGGTGTGGTTCGACCTCGATTTCTCGCCCGTCTACGGCGACGACGGCCGCCCCGCCGGGGTGATCGCCTTTGCCGTTGAAACCAGCGCCCGCATCCGCGCCGAAGCGCGGCTCGAATTCCTTGACGGTCTCGGTAAGCGCATCGCCGGCAGCACCGACGCCGACGACATCCTCGCCATCACCACGCGCGAAGTCGGCGAATATCTCGGCGTGGCGATCTGCGCTTATGCCGACATGGACGCCGATGAGGATGGCTTCACCATCCGCGGCGACTGGGCCGCGCCCGGATCGAACAGCATCGTTGGCCATTACCAGCTGGCCGATTTCGGCAAGCTCGCGGTCACCAATCTGACGGCCGGCGAGCCGTTGATCGTCAACGACAATGTCGCCGAGCTGGCGCCCGATGAGGCCGCGGCCTTCCAGTCGATCGGCATCGCCGCGACGATCTGCATGCCGCTCGTCAAGGATGGCCGGCTGACTGCGTTGATGGCGATCCACGACCGGGTGCCGCGGATCTGGTCGGCCGACGAGCTGGCCGTCATCGGCGAAGTCACCGAGCGCGCCTGGGCCCATGTCGAACGCGTCGCCGCCGAAGCCGAGCTGCGGGTCAGCGAGGATAATTTCCGCACGCTGGCGCGGGCCATGCCCAACCACGTCTGGAACGCTCAGCCGGACGGCAACCTCGATTGGTTTAACGAGCGGGTCTATGCCTACTCGGGCGCCTCGCCGGGTCAGCTCGACGGCGCCGACTGGACCAGCATCGTCCATCCCGACGACCTCGCCGCGGCGGCCGAGCGCTGGGGCCATTCCCTGGCCACCGGCGAAACCTATGAGACCGAGTTCCGCCTCCGCCGGGCCGATGGCGAATGGCGCTGGCACCTGGCCCGCGCGGTCCCGATCATCGGCCCGTTCGGCAAGATCGTGCGGTGGGTCGGCACCAACACCGACATCCAGGACCAGAAGGAGGTCACCGCCGCGCTGGCCGACATGAACGTTGTCCTCGAACGCCGCGTCACCGAGCGCACCGCCGAGCTGATGCAGGCCGAAGACGCGCTGCGCCAGTCGCAGAAGATGGAGGCGGTCGGCCAGCTCACCGGCGGCCTCGCCCATGACTTCAACAATCTGCTCGGCGGCATCGGCGGCGCGCTGGAGATGATCGGCCGCCACCTCGCCGACGGCCGCACCGACCGCGTCGAGCGCTACATCGAGGGGGCGCAGGATTCGGTCCGCCGCGCCGCCTCGCTGACCCAGCGCCTGCTGGCCTTTTCGCGCCGCCAGACGCTTGATCCGCGAGCGACCGATATCGACCGTCTGGTCGGCGGCCTCGAAGACCTTGTCGCGCGCACGGTCGGCCCCGGCATCGCGCTCG
Organism: Sphingomicrobium sp.; assembly: GCA_039929125.1. Lineage (GTDB taxonomy): Bacteria > Pseudomonadota > Alphaproteobacteria > Sphingomonadales > Sphingomonadaceae > Sphingomicrobium. Next base: position 63,721 of record JBDSRV010000045.1, on the reverse strand, counting down.
AGGTCGTTCGCGGCGGTGGCAACTGGCTCGCCCGGGTCGACCAGTCGCAGCTCGAAAGCGCCATCTTGAACCTCACCATCAACGCCCGCGACGCCATGCCCGACGGCGGCACACTGACCATCGCCACCGCCGACGCCACGCTCGACGCCGCCGCCGCCGCGGCGCGCGACCTGCCGCCCGGCGACTATCTCGTCCTCACCGTCGCCGATCAGGGCAGCGGCATGACGCCCGATGTCGCCGCCCGGGTGTTCGAACCGTTCTTCACCACCAAGCCGACCGGCAAGGGCACCGGCCTTGGGCTGTCGATGGTCCACGGTTTCGCCCGCCAGTCGGGCGGCCAGGCGGCGATCGTTTCTGCGCCGGGGGAGGGTACCAGCGTCAGCCTCTATTTCCCGCGCTACAGCGGCCCGCTGACGGAGGAGGAGCCGGAGGCCACCGATGGCGGGGTCGAGGCCGGGCAGGGCGAGACCGTGCTGCTTATTGATGACGAGGAAATGATCCGCATGATGGTCGCGGACTCGCTGCGCGACGCCGGTTACCGGGTGCTCGAGGCGGGCGACGGCCCGGGCGGTCTGGCGCTGCTGGAATCGGACGCCCGCATCGATTTGCTGATTACCGACGTCGGCCTGCCCGGCGGCATGAACGGCCGCCAGGTCGCCGATGCGGCGCGCGCCGGCCGGCCCGACCTCAGCATCCTGTTCATCACCGGCTATGCCGCCAAGGGCGCCATCGGCCCCGACCAGCTCGACGCCGGGATGGAGCTGATGACCAAGCCCTTCTCGATCACCGCGCTCGCCGCGCGGGTCCGCGAGATCCTCGGCTAGGCGGCCAGGACGACCGATACCTTGGTGCCCGGAGCCTGGTCGGTCGTTTCCACCGTCGCGCCCAACTGCTTGGCCAGCGCATCGACGATTCCAGTGCCCAGGCCCGGCTTGCCCTGGCCTTGGCCTGCGGCGATCCCGACCCCGTCGTCGGTCACGGTCAGCTTGAATCCTTTGCCCTCGGAGCGGTAATCGACCTTGATCGTGCCGGTCTGCTTGCGCCCGGGAAAGGCATGCTTGAGCGAGTTGATAGCCAGTTCGGTGACGATCAGGCCAAGGCTCACCGACACATTGGCGGTGACCGAGCTGTCGTCCGTCGTCGCGGCCAGTTTAACCCGGTCTTCGTCGTCGATCATCGAGGCGCCGATGCTGGCGCAGAGATCATTGAAATATTTGCGTAGCTCGACCTTGTCGTCGCTCGCCACCGCGAGCTGTTTCTGCAGCGTGGCGATCGACATGACGCGGTTGTGGGCGTTGTGGAGGTGAACCCGGGTTTCCTCGGATTGTACCCGCCGCGCGCTCTGCATTAGCACCGAGGCGATGATCTGCAGGCTGTTGGCGACGCGGTGCTGGAGCTCCTGCAGCAGCACCTGCTTCTCCTGCACCAGCGCGTCCTTGAGCTTTTCCGATCGACGCGCCGCGGTAATGTCAGTGACCGTCAGGATGACCAGCGGCTTGTCTTCGTCATAATTGAGCTTGTGGGCGTTGAGAATGAGGCATGCGGTTTTGTGGCCGGGGCGGATCAGGTCCATTTCATAGGCTTCGACCGCGGCATCGCCGGCAAACGTCGCCTTGAGCAGCGAGCGAAGCTGCGGCACGTCCCATTCGCCGCCGCCCAGCTTGGCCAGTTCCACCCCCTCGATATGCTTGGGATCGATCCCGAACGCGCTGCAGAAGGTCCGGATCGCGCCGACGACCTTCTGCTGGTGGTCGAGCAGCAGCAGCGGAGCGTTCGATGAGGCGACCAGCGCAAGCGCCAGGCTGGTTGCCGGTTGGGGAAGATGCGGGATGAACAATTCCATGGCCAAAGCCTTCGGAAACCGCCCGGTTCGCGAGGCGCGACCCAACCCGGCTGATGGAGGAAGGCGACCATCGATCATCGCCTAAGGCTCTCCATACGCTTATTAATTCCAATGCTTGCATGAATTCGTGGATTGCGCTGCGGTCACTAGGTCGCCTGGCATGGCAGCTCGAGGATGGCGACCAGCCCCGGTCCATTGTCCTTGAGCACCAGCCGCCCGCCATGGATCCTGGCGACGGCGTCGACCAGGTTCAGCCCGAGTCCGTGCCCTGGCGTGTTGCGGCTGCAATCGAGCCGCTGGAAACGCTCGACGATGCGGCCGCGATCAGCCTTGGCGACCCCCGGGCCATTGTCGTTGACCTGGAAGCAGGCGGAGGAGCCGACCGCGACCAAAGTCAGCCGGATCAGCGTCCCCACCGGCGTGTGGCGCTGGGCATTTTCGAGGAGATTGGCGAGCGCCTGGGCGATCAATTCCTTGTCGCCGGTGAGGGTCAGCCCCGGCTCGACCGACCACAGCAGGTCGCGGCCGCCGTCGCGGATGGCGGGGGCGTAATTCTCGGCCAGCTCCAGGGTCAGCGCGCTGATGTCGATTTCGGCGAAGAACCGCCGGGTCTCGCCACTTTCCACTTCGGCGATGCGGAGGATCGCGCCGAACAGCGCCAGCACCTCGTCGACCCGCTCGATGGCATCGCCGATGACGGCCTGCGCCGTGCCGGTCTCGCCGACCTCGCTCGCCCCTTGCTCCAGCCGGTTGCGCAGCCGCGCCAGCGGCGTCCGCAGGTCATGCGCGACGTCGGTCGACACCTGGCGGAGGTTCTCCAGCAACCGCTCGATCCGTTCGAGCATGCGGTTGAGCGTGCTCGCGAGCTGGTCGAACTCGTCGCCGCGCGGCCCCACCGCCATGCGCCCGCGGATGTCGCCGCCGATGATCGCTTCGGCGCCGTCGCTGATCGATTGCAACCGCTTCCTTAGAAAGGCGCCGAACAGGACCGCGCCGCCGAACCCGATCAGGCACAGGACCATGAACCCGGCCGCGAACACGGTCAGGATGGTGCGGTCGATCTGCTCGATCCACTCGCGATCGGCGGCGACGAGCAACCGCTCGTTCGGCGACAAGTCGACCGCCAGCCCGCGCGCCGAATCCGGCCCCTCGCGCGGGTCGGTGAAGGCGATGTCGTGAAAGCCGAGCGCCGGCCGGGCGGTGCGGAGCGTGCCGTGGATCCGCCGGCCATCGGGTGCGAACACCGCATACAGCAATCGCGCCGGCGACGTCGACGTCTCGCGCTGGGCGATGGCATCGGACAGCTCGCCGCCGCCGTCGCTACGATATTCGGTCGACAGCGTGCCGACCTCATCGGCGATGGTCGCGTCGAGCTGACGGGTGAAGGCGACGTGCATCGCCAGGAAGACGATTCCGCCGAGCACCGCCATGCCGACTGCCAGCGCGGCCGAATAGCCGATCGCCAGCCGGTACGCCGCGCTCGCCCGCCACTTAGTCATCGGCCACCATCCGGTATCCGGCGCCGCGCACGGTGTGGATCAATTCGGGCGTGAAGCCGCGGTCGATCTTGGCGCGCAGCCGGCTGATGTGGCTTTCGATCAAATTGGTGCCGGGGTCGAAGTGGAACGACCAGACGCTTTCCAGGAGCATCGTCCGGGTGACGATTTCGCCGCGGTGCCGCATCAGATATTCGAGCAATTTATATTCCTGCGGCTGAAGGTCGATGCGCTCGCCGCCGCGAGTCACCACCCGCTTCAGCAGGTCGATCTCCAAATCGGCGACACGCAGCACGGTGACCACGCTCTCGATCGGCGGCCGCCGGGCCAGCGCGGCGACGCGCGCCAGCAACTCGGTTCCGGCGAACGGCTTGACCAGATAATCGTCGGCGCCCGCCTCCAGCCCCTCGACCCGGTCGCGGATCCCTTGCACCGCGGTCAGGAACAGGGCCGGCGTCTGCACCCCCGCCGCGCGCAACGCCTTGAGCACGGCAAGCCCGTCGAGGTCGGGCACCATCCGGTCGAGGATCAGCACCGCATAATCGTTGCTGGTGGCAAGGTAGATGGCTTCGGGGCCGGTGGCGCATTCGTCGACGACATGGCCGGCCGCGCCGAGCAGCCCGGTCACATGCGCGCGCAGCGCGGTATCGTCTTCCAGTAGCAGGATCTTCATCGCCGCTGACCGAAAGGATGAATGCGGCCGTCGGGCAAGTTGGCAATTCCCAATCTTCGTGTGAGGGTGGGCGAAGGCGCGCGATCCTACATCATCGGCAGGCAAACCGCCCCATAGGAGTCCATCATGCGTCAACTCATCACCGTCACCGCCGTTGCACTGTTGTTCGCAACCGGCGCCGTCGCCGCCTCGCCGAAGCATTTCGTCGGCGCCAACCTGCTGCCGTCGGCCAAGGTGTCGCTCGCCCAGGCGCGCAAGACGGCATTGGCCGCGCATCCCGGCGTGATCACCGACCAGGAGCTTGAGAAGGAAGGCGGCGGCACCGGCCTGCGCTACTCGTTCGACATCAAGGGCAAGGGCAAGACGTTCGAAGTCGGCGTCGACGCGCGCACCGGCAAGGTGCTCGAGAACAAGGCCGAGGGGCCGAACCCCGACTGAGCCTGAACTGGATCGACGGCGCGAGGCGCGGCTCCAATCGCCGCGCCTCGCGTTGTTCGCGACACCGTTGAAACCTCCCTGCAGGAATGACCCGATGAATGACCGCCCGCTGACCGAGCGCGATGCCTTGCACGATGCGCTGACCAAGGTCCCCGCCGTGACGCTCGGCTTCTGGCTCATCAAGATCCTCGCCACCACGCTCGGCGAGACGGGCGGCGATTCGGTGAGCATGACCTGGCTCGGCGAGACCACCGCCACCGCCGGCCAGTCGGGCCTCAACGGCTACCTCGTCGGCACCCTGATCTTCGGCGTGCTGCTGGTCGGCCTGGTGTGGGCCCAGATCCTCGCCCGCCGGTTCAACCCGTGGCTGTACTGGGCGACTATCGTCGCTTCGACCACCGCCGGCACGACCCTCGCCGACTTCGCCACCCGCTCATTGGGCATCGGCTATCCGGGCGGATCGATCCTGCTGCTGTCGTGCGTCCTCGTCTCGCTGTTCACCTGGCACCGCTCGATGGGCAGCATCTCGGTCGACACCGTCGCCACGCCCAAAGCCGAGATGTTCTATTGGGTGACGATCACTTTTTCGCAGACATTGGGCACCGCGCTTGGTGACTGGGTGGCGGATTCCGGCCCTGGTTACTCGGGCGGCGCGCTGATCTTCGGCGCCGCGCTGCTGGTGCTCGTCGGGCTCTATTACGCCACCAAAATCAACCGCGTCTTCCTGTTCTGGGCGGCGTTCATCCTGACCCGCCCGCTCGGCGCCACGGTCGGCGATTTCCTCGACAAGCCGATCGCCAAGGGCGGTCTCGCCATGAGCCGGCCTATCGCCTCGGTCGCCTTGCTGGTGGTGATCCTCGCCTTGATCCTGCTCCTGCCGCAGCGCGCCGGGCGCCACCCGGGCGGTGCGGACGTCACGCCGGCCGGCTGAGCAGCATCGCCAGCGCTTCGTGCCACGCGTCGAGCCGCGCCGCCCGCTCGTCCGCGCCCATGACCGGGTCGAACCGTTCGACCGCCGGCAGCATCGCCTTGGCCTCGTCGAGCGTGGCGTAAAATCCCGCGCCGACCGCCGCCAGCATCGCCGCCCCGCGCGCGGTGCATTCGACGTCGGCCGGCCGCTCGACCGGCACCTGCAGCAGATCGGCGAGGTCCTGCGCCAGCCAGCCGTTGGCCGCCATCCCGCCGTCGATCCTGACCGATCGCCAATCGGCCCCGTCGGCGGCGAAGGCGCCATGCAAATCGCTGCACTGGTGGGCGATCGACTCCATCGCCGCGCGCACCACCTGGTTGCTGGCGGTACCCAATGTTAGCCCGACGATCGCCGCCTTGGCCTCGGGCCGCCAGTGCGGCGCGCCGAGCCCGGCCAGCGCCGGCACGACGACCACCCCGCCGTTGCCGGTCGCCCGGGCGATCCGCTCGGTGTCGGCCGCATGCTCGATCCACCCCATCGCGTCGCGCAGCCATTTGACCATGCTCCCGGCGACGAACACCGATCCCTCGAGCGCATAAAGCCGCTCGCCGCCGACCTGGCACAGCACCGTCGCCAGCAGCCGGTGCTTCGACGCCGGCACCGCCGTGCCGGTCGAGGTCAGGATGAACGCCCCGCTGCCGAACGTCGCCTTGGTCGCGCCCGGCGCCAGGCAACCCTGGCCGATCGTCGCCGCCTGCTGGTCGCCGGCCAGGCCGCAGATTGGGATCGCCCCACCAAACCAGCCCGCGTCGCACATCGCCAGCGCCCCGGCATTGTCGACCACGTGCGGCAGCGCCGCGATCGGCACCCCGAACAGGTCGCACAGCCCCTCGTCGAACCCGGCCCCGGTCAGCGCCATCAACAACGTCCGGCTGGCGTTGCTGGCGTCGCTGACGTGCGTACCGCCCGACAGCTTCCACACCAGCCAGCTCTCGACCGTCCCCAGCGCCAGCGTGTCTCGCTGCGCCGCCGCCGCCACCTCGGGTACCTCGTCGATCATCCAGCGCCACTTGGTCGCCGAAAAATAAGGATCGATCAGCAGCCCGGTCGCCGCCGTCACCGCCGGCTCGTGCCCCGCCGCCTTCAGCGCAGCGCACGCCGCGCTCGTCCGCCGGTCCTGCCACACGATCGCCCGGGTCAGCGGCGCGCCGGTGGTGCGGTCCCACGCCACCGCGGTCTCGCGCTGGTTGGAAATGCCGATCGCCGCGATCCGGTCTGCGCCGCCGGCCCGCTCGACCATCTGGCGCCCGCAGGCCAGAGTCCGCTCCCAGATTTCGCTGGCATCATGCTCGACCCAGCCGGGCCGCGGATAATGCTGCGCGATCTCCTCCTGCGCCGCCGCCACCAGCGTCCCGTCGCTTGCGAACAGCAACGCCCGCGTCGACGACGTCCCCGCGTCGAACACCAGCAGCAGTCGCTCGTCGGTCATTTGGCATTCCTTCCACGGCCAACGCTGTGCTTTCCCTTGAACCAGCGCGCGGCGAGGCGCAAAGCCACGTTGGGGCTGGGCACGGGAGATTATGATGCCACAGCCGCCGCATGAACCGCCGTTGGACGCGACCAAGCCTGACGCCCATCACGGCCACGCCGCCCCGGCCCCCGCCGCAACGCTAGGAGCAGGCGTCATCTGGACCTGCCCGATGCACCCCCAGATCCGCCGCGACGCGCCCGGTGCCTGCCCGATCTGCGGCATGGCGCTCGAGCCGCTGCAGCCGAGCCTCGACGACGGTCCCAACCCCGAACTGATCGACATGACCCGCCGCTTGTGGATCAGCGCCGTGCTGGCGATCCCGCTGCTCGTTCTGACGCTCGGTTCCGACCTGTTCGGCTGGCGCATCCTGCTGCCGCGCACCTCGAACTGGGTGCAGCTGGCGCTGGCGACGCCGGTCGTCCTGTGGGCCGGCTGGCCGTTCTTCGTTCGCGGCTGGGCGTCGCTGCGGACGCGCAACCTCAACATGTTCACCCTGATCAGCATCGGCGTCGGCGTCGCTTTTCTGTTCAGCCTGGTGGCGACCCTCGCCCCCGGCCTGTTCCCGCCGTCGTTCCGGACGATGGACGGCGCCGTTCCGGTCTATTTCGAGGCGGCGGCGGTGATCACCGCGCTCGTCCTCCTCGGTCAAGTGCTCGAACTGCGCGCCCGCTCGGCCACCGGCCGCGCCATCCGCGCCCTGCTCGGCCTCGCCCCTAAGACTGCGCGGCGGGTGTCGCCCGACGGCACGGAACAGGATGTCGCGCTTGAGCTGGTGGTGGTCGGCGATGTCCTGCGCGTCCGCCCGGGCGAGAAAATCCCGGTCGATGGGGTCGTGCTCGAAGGCCATAGCAGCGTCGACGAATCGATGATCAGCGGCGAACCCGTGCCGGTCGAGAAGGTGGCCGGCCAAAAGGTCACCGGGGCGACGGTCAACGGCACCGGCGGCCTGCTGATGCGCGCCGAGCGCGTCGGCCACGACACCATGCTGGCGCAGATCGTCCGCATGGTCGCCGAGGCGCAGCGCTCGCGCGCGCCGATCCAGGCGCTGGCCGACAAGGTGTCCGGCTGGTTCGTCCCCGCGGTGGTGCTGATTGCAATCCTGACGTTCATCGTGTGGGCGATGGTCGGGCCGGAGCCGCGTTTCTCCCATGCCATGATCAACGCCGTCGCGGTGCTGATCATCGCCTGCCCGTGCGCGCTCGGCCTGGCGACGCCGATGTCGATCATGGTCGGCACCGGGCGCGGCGCGACCTCGGGCGTCCTCGTCAAGAATGCCGAGGCGCTCGAATTGATGGAGCGGATCGACACGTTGGTGGTCGACAAGACCGGCACGCTGACGCTCGGCAAGCCCAAGCTAGTCGAAGTCCGCGCCGCGCCGGGCTTTGCCGAACCGGACGTGCTGCGCCTCGCCGCCGCGCTGGAAAAGGGCAGCGAGCATCCGCTGGCGGCGGCGATCGTCGAAGGCGCAACGGCGCGCGCCATCGCCATCCCCGCCACTGCCGACTTCGCCTCGCACACCGGCAAGGGCGTGTCGGGGACGGTCGAAGGGCTTGCCGTCGCTTTGGGCAATCTGGCCCTGATGACCGACGTCGGCGCCGATCCGGCGTCGCTCGAAGCCGACGCCGATCGCTTGCGGGCGGACGGGCAGGGGGTGATGTTCGTCGCCATCGACGCGCGTATCGCTGGCATCGTCGTCGTCGCCGACCCGATCAAGCCAAGCGCCATCGATGCGGTCGCCGAGCTTGGCCGCAATGGCGTCCGCGTCGTCATGGTCACCGGCGACAACCGCCGCACCGCCGAAGCGGTCGCGCGTCAGGTCGGCGGCATCGACGAAGTCATCGCCGACGTGCTTCCCGACCGCAAACAAATGATCGTCGAGCAGCTGCGCAAGGCGGGGCGCCGCGTCGCCATGGCGGGTGACGGGATCAACGACGCCCCGGCGCTGGCCGCGGCCGACGTCGGCATCGCCATGGGCACCGGCACCGACGTCGCCATGGAAAGCGCCGCCGTGACCCTGGTCAAGGGCGATCTCGGCGGCATCGTCCGCGCCCGCAAATTGAGCCGCGCAGTGATGCGCAACATCCGCCAGAATCTGTTCTTCTCGCTGGTCTTCAACGCCGCCGGCGTGCCGATCGCGGCCGGCGTCTTCTACCCCTGGACCGGCCTGCTGCTTGATCCGATGATCGCCGGCGGGGCGATGGCCCTGAGCTCGGTGTCGGTCATCGCCAACTCGCTAAGGCTGCGCGTCACGCCGCTCTAGGGCCCGGCGGAAGGGGACGCTCGCCCTTCGCCAGCACCGCCGCCAGGCACAATGCCGCCGCGACGTCGAACGACAGGCAGAACGCCGGCCACCACGCCGGCACGCCCGGATTGGCGATCAGCCGATGGTGGAAGACATCGAACAGCCCGTGCCCCGCCAGCCCCGCGACGACGACCCACAGGCTCGTCCGGAACCCGACCGCCGCCGCGCCGGCGAACAGCACGAACGGAATCGTCTCGGCGCCCAGCGCCGCCCTGCCGCCGACCACCGCGAACAAATCGTAATAATGCGCCACCACCACCAGCACGACCGGGTAAAACCCCCGCTCCCGGTCGAGCCCGACGACATGCGCGTAAAGCGCGACGGCGACGGCCAGCGCGACTCCGACGATCATTGGCATGACTTTTCCCCCTATGCGGCACCCTACAGGGTTTCACCGAGCCCCGCCCAATGTTGCCACTACTCGGCCCACGCCGGGCGATTGCCTAATCCGGCATTGCCGTTACCCTGCCGCCGAGGGAGCGTCTGCTGCGGTGATCCAGGAATATGTCGATGACGATAGACGACGAACTCGGGCCCATCGACTATGACGAAACGGGCTCCGGCCCGACCATCCTGTTCGTTCCCGGGTCCTGCAGCACCGGGGCGGCGTGGAAAGCGGTCATCGCCCGCCTGGCAAATCGCTTTCGCACGATCACGACCAGCCTGCCCGGCTATGGCGGGACGGCCGAGCGGCGCACCGGCGGCGACCGGTCGATCTCGCTGGTTGCATCGGCGATCGAAGCGGTCATTCGGCGCGCCGGCGAACCGGTCCACCTGGTCGGCCATTCGTTCGGCGGTGAGGTCGGACTGGTGGTCGCCTTGCGCGGGCAGGCCCTGCTCGAAAGCCTCGTCATTCTGGAAGCGCCCGCACCCGAAATGCTGGCGACGTTCGACAAGCGCGGCCCTTATGCCGAGTTTCGTACCATGACGAGCGCCTACATCGCCGATTTCCACTCGGGCAATGCGGAGGCGATCGCCGCCGTCATCGACTTTTACGGCGGCGTCGGCACCTTCGCATCCTGGCCGCCCGCCATTCGCGCCTACGCCATGGCGACGACCGCGACCAACATCCTCGACTGGGACAGCGCCTACACGTCTCATCCCTCGCCGGCCGCACTGGCCGCGCTTGACCTGCCAGTTCGGGTTGCGGTGGGGGAACACAGCCATCCCGCCGTGATCGAGGTCAATGCCCTCATCGCCCGGGCCATCCCGCGCGCATCGTTCGAGACGATCGCCGGCGCCGACCATTTCATGATCGCCACCCATCCCGATGCCGTCGCCACGCTGATCGTCGATCATGTCGCCGCGCGGCACGCTGGCTGATTTGAACGCGGCCTCCCTTGCCGCACCGCACCATCCCCCGTAAATCAGCCTGCATGACCTCCACCAACGACATCCGCCGCAGCTTTCTCGATTATTTCGAAGGGCAGGGGCATGCCCGCGTCGCGTCGGCGCCGCTGGTGCCGCACAACGACCCGACATTGATGTTCGTCAACGCCGGCATGGTGCCGTTCAAGAACGTCTTCACCGGGCTTGAATCCCGCCCCTATGTGACCGCCACCAGCAGCCAGAAATGCGTCCGCGCCGGGGGCAAGCACAACGACCTCGACAATGTCGGCTATACCGCGCGCCACCACACGTTCTTCGAGATGCTCGGCAATTTCAGCTTCGGCGATTATTTCAAGGATCGCGCGATCGAGCTGGCGTGGACGCTGATCACCAAGGAATGGGGACTTCCGGCCGATCGGTTGACGGTCACCGTCTACCATACGGATGACGAGGCCTTCGACTTGTGGAAGCGGATTGCCGGCCTGCCGGAAAGCCGGATCATCCGCATCGCCACCAAGGACAATTTCTGGGCGATGGGCGACGACGGGCCGTGCGGCCCCAGCTCGGAAATCTTCTATGACTATGGCGATCATATTGCCGGCGGCCCTCCTGGATCGCCGGACGAGGATGGCGACCGCTTCGTCGAGATCTGGAACCTGGTGTTCATGCAGTTCGAGCAGGCCGCGGGCGAGATCATCGCCGATCTTCCTCGGCAAAGCATCGACACGGGGATGGGGCTGGAGCGCATGTCGTCGGTTATCCAGGGGCACCAGTCGAATTACGACATCGAAATATTCCGGACGCTGATCGAGGCCAGTGAGGAGCTGACCCGGACAAAGGCCGAGGGCGAGCAAAAGGCCAGCCATCAGGTCATCGCCGACCATCTGCGCGCCTCGGGCTTCCTCGTCGCCGACGGCGTGCTGCCCGCCAACGAGGGTCGCGGCTATGTTCTCCGCCGGATCATGCGCCGCGCCATGCGCCACGCGCACCTGCTCGGCGCCAAGGATCCGTTGATGCACCGCCTGGTCCCGGCGCTGGTCGCCGAAATGGGCGCGGCCTACCCCGAACTGGTCCGCGCCCAGCCGCTGATCGAGGCCACCCTGGCGCAGGAGGAAGCCCAGTTCCGCCGGACCCTCGCCAACGGGCTCAAATTGCTCGACGAGGAAACCGGCGGGATGGGACCAAGCGGCGAGCTTCCCGGCGCCACCGCGTTCAAGCTCTACGACACGTTTGGCTTCCCCTACGACCTGACCGAGGATGCGCTGCGCGCCCGCGGCATGACCGTCGACCGCGCCGGCTTCGATGCCGCCATGGCCGCGCAGAAAGCCGCCGCCCGCGCTGCCTGGAAAGGCTCGGGCGACAAGGCTTCGGACGAACTGTGGTACGACCTCGCCGAGGAAGTCGGCGCGACCGAGTTCACCGGCTACTCGAGCCATGAGGGCGAAGGCGTGGTGCTCGCGTTGGTCAAGGACGGCGCCCGCGTCGAGGCCGCCGGCGAAGGCGAAACCATCACCGTCATCGTCAACCAGACGCCCTTCTACGGGGAGAGCGGCGGCCAGGTCGGTGACGCGGGAAAACTGACCTCTCTCAATGGTTTAGAAGGCGAAGTTCAGGATACTTCTAAGCCGTTGGGCAAGCTTCATGCCCTGCACGTCAGCGTGAACATTGGGAAGATTGCGGTCGGCGACACGGTCCATCAATCGGTCGATGTCGAGCGCCGCAACGCGGTCCGCGCCAACCACAGCTCGACCCATTTGCTCCACGCCGCGTTGCGTCATCGCCTCGGCGGCCACGTCACCCAGAAGGGCAGCCTCGTCGCGCCCGATCGCCTGCGCTTCGACTTCTCGCACCCGACCGCGCTCAGCGCCGACGACATCGCCGCGGTCGAGGCCGAGGTGAACGCCCACATCCGCTCCAACATCGTCGTCTCGACCCGCCTGATGACCCCCGACGACGCCATCGCCGCCGGCGCCATGGCGCTGTTCGGGGAGAAGTACGGCGACGAAGTCCGCGTGCTGAGCATGGGCGATGCCGATTACAGCGTCGAGCTGTGCGGCGGCACGCACGTCAATGCGCTCGGCGACATCGCTCTGTTCAAGATCGTCAGCGAGAGCGCTGTTTCTTCGGGAGTCCGCCGCATTGAGGCGCTGACGGGCAAGGCCGCGCTCGACTGGCTCAACGCCCGCGATGCGCGCCTCCGGGAAGCCGCGGCGACGCTCAAGGCCGCGCCCGACGAAGTCCCCGCGCGCATCGCTGCGCTGGTCGAGAATGCCCGAAAGCTCGAGCGCGAATTGGCCGTAGCGAAAAAGGCTCTAGTCATGGGTAGCGCCGGCGCGCCGGCGGAAGCCTCCGGCCCCGAGCAGGTCGGCGGCCACGCCTTCCTCGGCCAGATCGTCGACGGCCTCGACCCCAAGAACCTCCGCGGCGAAGTCGATGCCATGAAGCGCCGGCTCGGCAGCGGCGTCGCCGCGCTGATCGCCACCAACGACGGCCGCGCCAGCGTCGCCGTCGGCGTCACCGACGACCTCGTTGCCACCGTCTCGGCGGTCGATCTGGTCAAGGCGGCGGTCGCCGCGCTCGGCGGGCAGGGCGGCGGCGGCCGCCCCGACATGGCCCAGGGCGGCGGCCCCGACGGCGCCAAGGCGGTGGAAGCGCTGGGAGCAGTCCGCGCCGCACTGGCGTCGGTAGCGGCGTGAGCTCGTTACAAGAACGACTATTGGCTTCAAAGAATTTGGTAGATTGGATCGCGGAAAAGCTGGAGGATCTCGCTATCCGGACAAACCGGCACCAACATATAGCGGCGGCCTGTTTTCAAATTTCTCTTCGGCATCACTCGGCTGTCATCACGCTGATCGAAAGCATTAATCCAACGGCGGCAGCGGCGCTCATGAGGCCACAGATTGAAGCCTACCTACGCGGAGCTTGAGTCCAGTTTTCAGCTACTAATCCTCAAATTGAAAGGTTCATGAAGAAGGGTATCACAGCGGACGAAGCTGTACGTGACCTAGAGAAATCCCCTGCCTTCGATTCGGGCAAGCTGACCTCGATAAAGAAAGCCATCTGGTCACCATTGTCCGACTTCACCCATTGCGGCGGTAGGATGATTGATCGTCATTTTTCCGGCGATGACCTCGTTCCTTCGTTTCCGTTAGAGTTCATGTTGGGTGTACTCAATGACTCCGATCTATGGGCACTTAGCGCTGCCAGTTCCCTTTGCTCTCTGGCAGAGAATCTAGAAGGCGCTGCCGAAATGATAGCAAAACTTCATACGATTACATCGGCTTCCAAATGACCTTCCGCGCCACCGTCCTTACCCTCTATCCGGAGATGTTCCCCGGGCCGCTTGGCGTGTCGCTCGCCGGGCGCGGGCTGGCGGAGGGGATCTGGAGCCTTGAGGCGCGCAATATCCGCGACCATGCGGTGGGCAAGCACCGCACCGTCGACGACACGCCGGCCGGGGGCGGGGCGGGGATGGTGCTGCGCTGCGACGTCCTCGCCGCCGCCATCGATGCGGTTGCCGACAGCCGCCCGATCCTCGCCATGACCCCGCGCGGCGCCCCGCTGACCCAGGCCCGCGTCCGCGACCTTGCGGGCGGCGAGGGGGCGGTTATCCTGTGCGGCCGCTTCGAGGGCTTCGACGAGCGGATCTTCGAGGCCCGGCCGGTCGAGCCCATCAGCATCGGCGACTATATATTGTCGGGCGGCGAACTAGGCGCGATGGCCCTGCTCGATGCTTGCATTCGGCTGCTTCCCGGGATAATGGGCGCGGCCTCCAGCGGAGAGGAGGAGAGCTTCGAGCAAGCGCTCCTGGAATATCCGCACTACACCCGACCCAATGAATGGGAAGGACGCACGATCCCCGAAGTGCTGCGATCGGGGGATCATGCGAAGATCGCGGCGTGGCGTAAAGCGCGCTCGATCGACGACACACGGCTAAGGCGGCCGGACCTGATCGAGCGCCATGGGGGCGCATCGCAGGCGTCGCCCTCTGGTGCGCAGCGTGAACAATAGGGTTTTAAGACCATGAACCTCATCGAGACGCTCGAAGCCGAGCAGATCGCCTCGCTGATCGAGGGCCGCACCATTCCCGAATTCCGTCCCGGCGACACGCTGAAGGTCGGCGTCAAGGTCGTCGAAGGCGAGCGCAGCCGCGTCCAGATGTACGAAGGCGTGTGCATCGCGCGGGCCAACAAGGGCGTGAATTCGAACTTCACTGTCCGCAAGATCTCCTTCGGCGAGGGCGTCGAGCGCGTCTTCCCGCTTTACTCGCCGATCATCGATTCGATCGAGGTCGTGCGCCGCGGCGCCGTTCGCCGCGCCAAGCTGTATTATCTGCGCGGCCGCCGCGGCAAATCGGCGCGCATCGCCGAACGCCGTGACACGCGCCCGGCCAAAGGCGAAAAGACCGAGGGCTGAGCAATTCGACGAACGGCGGCTTGCATAAGCTGGCCGTTTGGCGATGAAAGGGCGCCCGGTTTTCGCCGGGCGCCCTTTTCACGTCCCGAAAGGTAATTCCCTTGCGTCTCGCTCATCTGCTGGCCGGCATGGCGTTGGTTTCAACACCCGTTTTCGCCAAGGTCGCGGTCACCGCGCCGGCCGAACCGGCGATGCCCGCGCCCAAAAAGCTCACGCTGGAGCGGGTCTTCGCCAGTCCGGCATTGACCGGGGCCACACCGCGCAGCGTCCAATTGTCGCCCGACGGCAAATTGGTGACATTCCTCAAAAGCCGTCCCGACGATCTCGAGCGGCTCGATCTGTGGGCGCTCGATCCCGCGACCGGCCAGTCGCACATGCTGGTCGACAGCAAGAAGTTCGCCACCGGCGCCGTGCTCAGCGAGGCCGAGCGAATGCAGCGCGAACGCGCGCGGATTGCCAGCCTGAAAGGCATCGTGCGCTATGACTGGGCGTCCGACGGCAAGCATATCCTGGTGCCGCTCGATGGCGACATCTACCTCGCAGACCTCGCCGGCAACGTCCGCCGGCTGACCAACAGCAAGGGCAGCGAACTCGACGCCACGGTCAGCAAGAAGGGCAGCTACGTGTCGTTCGTGCGCGACAATAATCTCGTCGTCCTCAACCTCGCCACGGGCAAGGAAAAGCAGGTCACGACGGGCGGCACCGATGTCGCGGCCTGGGGCCTGGCGGAATTCATCGCCCAGGAGGAAATGGATCGCCGCAAGGGCCATTGGTGGGCGCCGAACGACGGCCGGATCGCGGTCGAGCATTATGACGACAGCAAGGTCGAGGTCGCCGTCCGCGCCGCCATCGGTGCCGACAAGACGACCACGTTCGAGCAGCGCTATCCGCGCGCCGGCACCCCTAATTCGAAGGTCGACCTCTATGTGATGAACCCGGACGGCAGCGCCAAGGTCAAGGTCGACCTCGGCGCCAATCCGGACTTCTACCTGGCGCGGGTCAATTGGCTGGCCGACAGCTCGGCGTTGATCGTGCAGCGCGAAACCCGCGATCAGACGCGGGTCGATTATCTCCGCGTCGATCCGGCGACGGGCAAATCCACCATGTTGTTCAGCGACAAGAGCAGCACGTACATCAATTTGAGCGACGACTTTCGCCCCCTCAAGGACGGCTCCCTGCTGTTCTCGTCCGAGCGTTCGGGCTTCCGCCAGCTCTATCGCTGGAAGGCCGGGGTGATCAGCCCGCTGACCAAGGGCGACTTCGTCGTGGGATCGGTCGTCGGGGTTGATGAAGCGAAGGGCCGGCTGTTCTACACATCGAACGAGCAGCGCAGCACCGAATACCAGCTCTATTCGCTCGATTATGCCGCGTCCGGCGCCAAGCCCGTCCTGCTGACCAAGCCCGGTACCGCTAACGGCGTGCAGATGGACGAAAGCGGTCAGCTGGCGCTGATCAACACCTCCTATCCCGGCCAGCCGTCGCAGGTCTGGCTGGCCAATGGCGCAGGCCAGCGGCTCGCCTGGATCGAGGAAAACCGGATCACCGCCAGCCATCCCTATGCGCCGTACGCCGCCGCCGACGTCGCGCCGGTCTTCGGGCGGCTGCCGGCGGCGGATGGCAAGACCGGGCTCGACTATCGCCTGCTCCAGCCGAAGCTCGCGCCGGGACAGCGCGCGCCGGCGATCGTCAAGGTCTATGGCGGCCCGCAGTCGCAGGACGTCATGAACGGCTTCGTCAGTCCGCTCGACCAGTATCTGGTGCAGCAGGGCTATGCGGTGTTCCAGGTCGGCAACCGCGGCCAGGCGGGGCGCGGCGTCGGTTTCCAGAAGCTGTCGTTCCACTCGCTGGGCGGGGTCGAAGTCGCCGACCAGCTGGCCGGGCTGGCGTGGCTCAAGACGCAGCCCGGCATCGACCCGGCCAAGATCGCTGTATGGGGCCACAGCTATGGCGGCTACATGGTCCTCAAGCTGCTCGAAGCGGCGCCGGGCGCTTTTGCCGCGGGCATCGCCGGGGCGCCGGTCACGCGCTGGGACCTCTACGACACGCATTACACCGAACATTATATGGGCGACCCGACCAAGTTGCGCGCGGTCTACGACAAGTCGGACGCGCTCCATGACAGCGCCAAGATCAGTGATCCCCTGCTGATCATTCACGGGCTGTCGGACGACAATGTCCTGTTCCAGAACTCGACCGAGCTGATGGCCAAGATGCAGGAAGAGCGGGTGCCGTTCGAAGCGATGGTCTATCCGGGCAAGGGGCACAGCATCTCCGGCACCAACACCTCGGTCCATTATCAGCTGACCTTGCTCAACTTCCTCGAGCATCACGGGATCGGTCACGGGGTTCACTGACGCTCGACCGCACACTGGCCGTGGTCCCGCCGGGCCGCACAAGCGTTGTCGTGGTGGCGAGGACGCGCTAGGCGCCCCTGACACCATCACGGGACAAGAGCATGGGCTATAAAATCGCGGTCGTCGGCGCGACCGGCAATGTCGGGCGCGAGATTTTGAACATCCTCGCGGAACGCCAGTTTCCGGCCGACGAGGTCGCGGCGATCGCCAGCGCGCGCTCGACCGGCGACATCATCGACTTCGGCGACAGCGGCAAGGAGTTGAAGGTCCAGAACATCGAGCATTTCGATTTCGAGGGCTGGGACATCGCGCTGTTCGCGGCCGGCTCCGCGGTCAGCAAGATCTACGCCCCGATCGCGGCCCGCGCCGGCTGCACGGTGATCGACAACAGCTCGCTCTACCGCATGGACCCCGACGTCCCGCTGATTGTGCCCGAGGTGAATCCCGAGGCGATCGACGGCTATCGCGCCAAGAACATCATCGCCAACCCCAATTGCTCGACCGCGCAGATGATGGTCGCATTGAAGCCGCTGCACGATGCCGCGACGATCAAGCGGGTGGTGGTCTCGACCTATCAGTCGGTGTCCGGCGCGGGCAAGGCGGGGATGGACGAATTGTTCGAGCAGAGCCGCAACATCTTCGTCGGCGATTCCAACGAGCCGCGCAAATTCCCCAAGCAGATCGCGTTCAACGTCATCCCGCAGTGCGGCGACTTCCTCGACGACGGCGCGACCAGCGAAGAATGGAAACTGGTGGTCGAGACCAAGAAGATCCTCGACCCCTCGATCAAGGTCAGCGCGACCTGCGTCCGGGTGCCGGTGTTCGTCGGCCATTCCGAAGCGATCAACATCGAGTTCGAGAATGAGATCACCGCCGAGGAGGCGCAGGCCATCCTGCGCGAGGCGCCGGGCGTGATGCTGATCGATAAGCGCGAGGACGGCGGCTACGTCACCCCGGTCGAATGCGTCGGCGACTATGCCACCTTCGTCAGCCGGGTGCGCGAGGACCCGACCGTCGACAACGGCCTCAGCCTGTGGGTGGTCAGCGACAATTTGCGCAAGGGCGCCGCCCTAAATGCGGTGCAGATCGCCGAGCTGCTCGGCCGCCGCCACTTGCAGAAGGCAGCCTAGGCGCTAGCCTGCCCGTGATCGCACAACAGGGAGAGTGCCATGCGTTCGTCATTGTTGATCGCCGGGGCCGCCATCGCGCTCGTCGCCTGCCAGAAGGCGCCGAGCGGCCAGCCCGCCGTGACTGCGGCGCAGGCCGAGAAGATCGCCACTGCCGCCGAAGCGACCTTCACCACCGGCGATCTCAACGCCATCATGAACCAATATGCTGACGGCGCCGAGATGATCGACGCCTCCGCGCCGCAGCCGAGCGCCGACCGCAAGGTGCAGACCGGCTGGGCGCGCGCCTTCACCAGCATGAAGCCGGCCGACTACAAAGTCAGCGGCCGGCGCATCCAATTGCTCGGCGGCGACGCCTTCGTCAGCTCGGGGATCGAAAACTTCACGGTCGCCGCCGGCACCGGCCGCCCGACCGTCAGCGCCCGCTTCACCGACGTCTTCCAGCGCCAGTCCGACGGCGGCTGGAAGATCGTCGCCGAGCATGTCTCAATGCCCCCGGTCGCCCCGCCCGCGCCGTGAGCGACAGGGCGATTGGACAGAACCGCTTCCTGGACGGGCACACAGCGGATGCGGGCGCAGACTCAGCCGCCGTTCGGCTAGTCGCTCACTGGTGATGGACGCTCAAATCACCCACTGGACCGCATCTGACGGAGTTAGGCTGGCGTGGCGCGAGCTGGGCGAGGGGCGCCCGGCGATCCTCGTTCACGGGCTGTTCTCCGACGCCAACGTCAACTGGGTCAAGTTCGGCCATGCCGCCGCGCTCGCCAGCCGCAGGTTCCGGGTCATCATGCCCGATTTGCGCGCCCATGGCCTCAGCGCCGCGCCGCATGATCCGGCGGCGTACCCGCCGGGTATCCTCGGCCGCGATCTCGAGGAATTGATCGCCCACCTCGGCCTCACCGATTTCGACCTCGGCGGTTTCTCGCTCGGCGCGCGCACCACCGTCCAGGCGGTCGGGGAGGGGATGCGCCCGCGCCGCGCGATCCTCGCCGGCATGGGGCTCGAAGGCTTGTCGGGCTGGCTCAAAAGGTCGCAATTCTTCCTCGACGCGCTCGACCTCCACGACAGCGCCAGCCGCGGTGACCGCCACTGGCTGGTGATCCAGTTCATGAAGACGATGAAGGTCGACCGCACCGCCGCCCGCCTGCTCCTGCCCAGTTTCTCCGACGCCGGCCCCGATTGGCTGGCGGCGTTTACGATGGAAACGATGGTGCTGTGCGGCACCGAGGATGACGACAATGGCTCGGCCGCCCACCTCGCCGCGGCGCTTCCAATCGCCACTCTCGTCGAGGTGTCGGGAACCCATATGAGTTCGGTCACCAAGCCCGATTTCGGCCAGGCGATCGCCGACTTCCTCGCCCGCCCTTGACCTTCGCGGCGGGCGGTTTCACTCAACCGCCACGCGACCCATCAGGATGAGGACATAGACCGATGAAATTCGCTGCTTCCGTTTCGCTCGCCGCCTTGGCGCTGGCCAGCTGCGCGCCTGCCACCCAGATGGCCGGCCCGGCACCGCTGGCGCCGGCCGCCGCCGCGACTGGCGATTATCCGCTGACCCCCGATGGCGCGCGCGCCTTCGTCGCCGCCGCCGAAAAGGATCTGCTCGACTACGGCACGATCTCGCAGCAGGCGGCGTGGGTCAACGCCACCTACATCAACGACGATACCGACGCGCTCAACGCGTACTTCGGCACCATCGGCACCGAAAAGGGCGTCAAATACGCCACCCAGGCGGCGCGCTATGCGACCATCCCCGGCCTCGACTTCGACACCGCGCGAAAGCTCAACCTGCTGCGCGGCGCTCTGGTCATGGCCGCCCCGACCACGCCCGGCGCCGCCGCCGAGTTGAACACCATCTCGACGCGGCTCGCCTCGACCTATGGCAAGGGCAAGGCGACCTTGAACGGCAAGCCGATCGCGGGCGACGACGTCGAGGCCGAAATGGGCACCAATCGCAACCCCGCCCAGCTCGCCGAAATGTGGCAGAGCTGGCACGAGAATGTCGGCCGGCCGATGAAGCCCGACTATGTCCGCATGGTCGACATCGCCAACCAGGGCGCCAAGGAGCTCGGCTATGCCGACACTGGCGCGATGTGGCGCTCGCAATATGACATGAGCCCGCAGGATTTCGCGGCGATGTACGACCGGCTGTGGAACGACGTGAAGCCGCTCTACAATCAGCTCCACTGCTACACCCGGACCAAACTCAACCAGAAATACGGCAATGCCGTCCAGCCCGACAGCGGCCCGATCCGCGCCGATCTGCTGGGCAACATGTGGGCGCAGGAATGGGGCAACATCTACGACGTCGTCGCGCCCAAGGGCGCCGGGGACATCGGCTATGACGTCACCGACTTGTTGGTGAAGGCCAAATACACGCCCGAGAAAATGGTCCGCACCGGGGAGAATTTCTACAAGTCGCTCGGCCTCGCCCCGCTCCCCGCCAGCTTCTGGACGAAAAGCCAGATCACCCGCCCGGCGGACCGCGACGTCATCTGCCACGCCTCGGCGTGGGACGTGAACAATGTCGACGATCTGCGCATCAAGATGTGCACCAAGGTCAACGGCGACGATTTCGTCACCATCCACCACGAGCTTGGCCACAATTATTACCAGCGCGCCTACAACGACAAGCCGTACCTCTATTTGAACGGCGCCAACGACGGCTTCCATGAGGCGATCGGCGATTTCATCGCGCTCTCGATCACGCCCGAATATCTCGCCCAGATCGGCCTCCTCGACCGCAGCAAGATACCCTCGGCGGACAAGGATACCGGCCTGCTGCTGCGCCAGGCGATGGACAAGGTCGCCTTCCTGCCGTTCGGCCTGCTCGTCGACAAGTGGCGCTGGGGCGTGTTCGACGGGTCGACCGCGCCGGCCAATTACGAAAGCGCGTGGGTCGATTTGAAGCGCGAATATCAGGGCGTCACCCCGCCGGTGCCGCGCTCGGCGGCGGATTTCGATCCCGGCGCGAAATATCACATCCCGGCCAACACGCCCTACGCGCGTTACTTCCTCGCCCGCCTGCTGCAGTTCCAGTTCTACAAGGCGGCGTGCGACATGTCGGGGTGGAAGGGGCCGCTCCACCGCTGCAGCTTCTACGGCAACAAGCAGGTCGGCACCCGGCTCAACCAGATGCTGGCGATGGGCGCGTCAAAGCCGTGGCCCGACGCGCTTGAGGCCTTCACCGGCAGCCGCGAGATTTCCGGCAAGCCGATGCTCGAATATTTCGCGCCGCTGCAGGCCTGGCTGACCAAGCAAAACGCCGGCAAGCAGTGCGGCTGGTGATTCAAAAAGGGGAGCGCACCGTCAGGCGCGCTCCCCGATCCATTGACTGGCAAACGGCTTAGTAAGCGACCGCGCCGGCCTTGATCTGGTCGTCGGCGAGCGCGTCGACTGGGGTCATGCTCGGCGAGCCGGTCTCCTTCAGCGACAGCGCTTCCTCGGCGATTTCCGCCTGGGTCTTGGTGTCGCTCGCGCCAACCCACTTGGAGCCGCGCTCCGCCAGGTTCTTGATCCGCGCGCCGGCATCGCTCAGCCCGTCCTTGACGCGGCTCGTCAATTCCTCGCTGGCGTCGCGGAAGCTCTTATCACGGCGCGCGAAGAAAAAGGCACCCGCGGCGGCGGCGGCAACCGCGGTGACGGCGCCGGTGGCGATGGCCGCGCTGACATAGGGCTTCTGCTTGATCGTCCGGCCGGTTCGCGCGGCCAGCGACGGGTCGGCCTTGGCGCGGGTGGCGCGGGGCTTGGCGGTGCGGCTGCCGGTGGTTGGTGTCTTGCGGGTGGTGGCCATGAACATACTCCTCACAGGGTTACAAACTCGGTGAGTCGATAACGCGCGACGGGGAGGGTCGCTCCCCGCCGCGCGCCATGATGAGCGAATATCGAGCCGGGTCTCAGAGCTGGCCGAGCATCGTCTCCGCGCTCGACGCGGTGTATTCGCCCGGCGCCTCGACGTTGAGCGTCTCGACCACGCCGTCTTTGACGATCATCGAATAACGCTGGCTGCGCTGGCCCATGCCGAACTTGCTGCCGTCCATCTCCAGCCCGACCGCCTTGGCGAACTCGCCGTTGCCGTCGGCCAGCATGGTGATGTCGCCGCTGCCCTGGTCCTTGTTCCAGGCGCCCATGACGAACGCGTCGTTGACGCTGGTGGCGACGATCTCGTCGATGCCCTTGCCCTTCAGTTCGGCGGCTTTCTCGACATAGCTTGGCAGGTGCTTGGCCGAGCAGGTCGGGGTGTAGGCGCCGGGGACGGCGAACAAGGCGACGCGCTTGCCGGCGAAGAAGTCGCCGCTGCGGACCGGGATCGGGCCATCGGCGGTGGCGAGGGTGAGCTGCACATCGGGCAGGCGGTCGCCGACCTGGATCGTCATGAAAAATCTCCTTGTTGCTGTCGGGCGCGAAATAGGGGCGGAATGGACCCTTCACAAGCCTGTCCTGAGCAAGTCGACGGGGCTTGGGCGGGCTTGCCTTGCGACCCGGCGACGGGTCATGCGTTGACCCTATGATGGAGCAGCCTCCCTTCCTCACCGGCCAGTTGCTGCTGGCCATGCCCGGCATGGGCGACCCGCGCTTCGAGCAAGCGGTGATCGCGATGTGCGCCCATGACGAGGAGGGCGCGCTCGGCATCGGCATCGGTCATACTCGCGCCGGCCTGAAGCTGCGTCAGTTGCTGCTGCAACTGGGGGTCGAGCCGGGCGCGGCGCCCGATGTCGCCATCCACCACGGCGGCCCGGTCGAGCCCGGTCGCGGCTTCGTCCTCCATTCGGAAGACTGGGGCGGGCAGGATACGATCGCCGTGCCCGGCATCGGCGCGATGACCGGAACGCTCGATGTCCTCAAAGCGATCGCAAGCGGCCGCGGCCCGTCGCGCTGGCTGGTCGCCCTCGGCTATGCCGGGTGGGGCGCGGGCCAGCTCGACGAGGAAATGACCCGCCACGGCTGGTTCGCCGCGCCGTCGAGCGCCGCCATCCTGTTCGACACGCCGCCGCTGGCGCGCTGGAACGCCGGCTTCACCGCGGTCGGGATCGACCCCCGCCTGCTCGTCAGCGAGACCGGCGCGGCCTGACGCCCAGGCCGTTAACGCAACGACTCTTAACAATAAATATCCCGGATTTCCGGGAATTCCTCGGCGCGCTTAACCAGTCTCCGTAACAATCCGCCAAGGATCAGGTGGGATGCTCTCCATTCCGGCCGCTCGTCGCGGCTGCGTGAAATGGGGAGTGGGGAAATGGACAAGTTCTTCGTCAAGGCGGCGCTCGCCGCAGCGACATTGTCGGTAATGGTCGCGGCGCCGGCCCAGGCGGCGGTGTCGTGCTGGAACCCGGAGGCCGCGACCGCGGTCAAGCTCAAGGACCTGCAATCGCGGCTGATGGTCGGGACGTTGATGTGCAACGCCATGGGCTTTGACACGTCGGCCGCCTACAATCGCTTCGTCACCGCCAACAAGGTTGCGCTCAATGCCGCCAACCGCACCGTGCAGGCGCGCTTCACCCAGGCCTTTGGCGCGCGCTCGCTCAAGGAATATGACCGCTTCAACACCTCGCTCGCCAATGCCTATGGCTCACGGCCGACCAGCCGCGGCGTGTGCGAGGCCAACCAGCATGCGGCGCACGATGCGGCGGCGGCGAGGGGCGACGGCGTCCGCTTGCTGGCGATCGCCGAGCAATTGGACTCCGACGTGTCGCTTCCGGGCGGCCGCTGCGGGCGCGATTTCGCCTCTCGCTAGGCGATCCGCCGGCGGCATCCGGCAGATTGCCATTTGAATCCGGCGGTTGCGGCGGCTAGAGGGGCCACCGCGACCGCCGAACCATCCGTGCGGTCTTCATCTATTTTGAGGAGGCCCGTGGTGGCGACCCAGACTCTCGAGCGTGATTACCTTGTCAAGGACCTCGCTCTGGCCGATTTCGGCCGCAAGGAAATCGACATTGCCGAGACCGAGATGCCGGGCCTGATGGCGCTGCGCCAGGAATTCGGCGCGTCGAAGCCCTTGACCGGCGCGCGCATCACCGGCTCGCTCCACATGACGATCCAGACCGCGGTGCTGATCGAGACGCTGACGGCGCTCGGCGCGAAAGTCCGCTGGGCGTCGTGCAACATCTTCTCGACCCAGGACCATGCCGCCGCGGCCATCGCCGTAACCGGCGTGCCGGTGTTCGCGGTCAAGGGTGAGACGCTCGAGGAATATTGGGATTACGCCGCCCGCATCTTCGATTGGGGCCAGGACGGGACCTGCAACATGATCCTCGACGACGGCGGCGACGCCACCATGTTCGCTCTGTGGGGAGCGCGGGTCGAGGCGGGCGAGGAGCTGTTCACGCCGACCAACGAGGAAGAGGAGGTGTTCGCCGTGACCCTCAAGCGCTTCCTCAAGGAGCGACCCGGCTATCTCACCAAGACCGTCGCCAATATCAAGGGCGTGTCGGAAGAGACCACCACAGGCGTCCACCGCCTCTATGAGCTGTCGAAGCAGGGCAAGCTGCCGTTCCCGGCGATCAACGTCAACGACAGCGTCACCAAGTCGAAGTTCGACAACCTCTATGGCTGCAAGGAAAGCCTGGTCGACGCCATCCGCCGCGCCACCGACGTCATGCTCGCCGGCAAGGTCGCCTGCGTCGCCGGCTTCGGCGATGTCGGCAAAGGCAGCGCCGCCAGCTTGCGCAACGGCGGCGCCCGCGTGCTGGTCACCGAAGTCGATCCCATCTGCGCGCTCCAGGCGGCGATGGAGGGCTTCGAAGTCATCACCATGGAGGAAGCGGTCACCCGCGCCGACATCTTCGTCACCGCCACCGGCAACATGGACGTCATCACCGTCGACCATATGCGGGCGATGAAGAACATGGCGATCGTCTGCAACATCGGCCACTTCGACAGCGAGATTCAGATCAACGCGCTGGCCAACATGAAGTGGACCGAGATCAAGCCGCAGGTCGACGAGGTCGAATTCCCCGATGGCAAGAAGATCATCGTCCTGTCGAAGGGCCGCCTGGTCAACCTCGGCAACGCCACCGGCCACCCCAGCTTCGTCATGTCGTCGAGCTTCACCAACCAGGTGCTGGCGCAGATCGACCTGTGGACCGGCGGCGACAAATACGGCAACGACGTCTACGTCCTGCCCAAGCACCTCGATGAAAAGGTCGCCGCGCTCCACCTCGACAAGCTCGGCGTCAAGCTGACCACCTTGAGCGACAAGCAGGCCGCCTACATCGGCGTGTCGCAGCAGGGCCCGTTCAAGCCCGACCATTACCGCTATTGATCATGCCGGGCGCCGGGCAGCCGGCGCCCTTTTTCTTTGCCGGCGCCAGCCCTATGACGAGCCTATGCGGCTGACGGGGACGATCGGGTGAGTGTCGGGGCGGAGGTCGGCTCCGCGATCATCATCGTCGCCGCCTTGTGGGTGGCGATCGCCGCCTTCCTGTCGATTCTCGCCGTCCGCCGCATCCGCCGCGCCGATCAACTGATCGGCGCCGCCCAGGATTTCCGCGAGCTGCTGGAGGCGGCGCCGGCCCGCCCGCTGGTCGTCTTTCCCGATGGCCGGATCGAGCCCGACCGCCAGTTGCTGCGCAGCCTCGGCCTGCAATCGGTCCCGGCGCGGCTGGCTGATTTGTCGTCGGACGAAGCAGGCATCGTGGCGGAGGATCTCGACGCGCTGCAAACCGACATCGCCGGTGCGGCACTGGGCGGAAAACCCGTCCGGCGTATGGTCCGCATCGCGCCGTCGGGCCGGGTGCTCGAAGTGCGCGGCGGCCCGGCCGCCTCGCCGGCGCCGGCCGGCACCATGCTGTTGTGGCTGTTCGACATCAGCGACGCCGAAGCGCAGCGCGCGACCCTTGCCGGCCGCCTCGGCCAGACCGAAGGCGCGCTCGACGCGCTGACCCACCTGATCGAGGCAGCGCCGTTCCCGATGTGGTACCGCGGCCCCGACCTCAGCCTTGGCCTCGTCAATTCGGCGTTCGTCGCCGCCGTCCAGGCGCGCGACGCCGCCGAAGTCATCGCCCGGGGCAGCGAGCTGGTCGATGCCGCCGGGGAGGAGGGCGCCCGCGTCGGCGCCATGCGCGCGCTCGAAACAGGGCGGCCTTATTCGCGCACGCAACCGGCGACGATCGGCGAGAAACGGCGGATGCTGCGCCTCGTCGACGTGCCGCTGCCGACCGGCGCGGTGGCCGGCTTCGCGATCGACATCCAGGATCTCGAGGATTTGCGTATCGAGCTGGCCCACAACATCGAATCGCAGCGCGAACTGGCCGACCGCATGACCGCCGGCGCGGTCCAGTTCGACGCCGATCGCCACCTCGATTTCTACAATCAGCCGTTCGCGATCATGGCCCGGCTGGAGCCCGAATGGCTCGCCGAGCGGCCCGAGTTCGACCGCATCCTTGAACGCATGCGTGAAATGAACCGCCTGCCCGAAGTCCGTGATTTCCCGGCGTGGAAGGCCGAGCGGCGCGGCTGGTTCCTGTCGCCGGAGGAAGCGATCGAGGAGGATTGGATGCTCGCCAACGGCGACCACCTCCGCATCGTCGCCCAGCCGCTGCCCGACGGCGGCCTCCGCCTGATCCTCGAGGACCGCACCGAACAGGTGCGCTTGGCTTCCGCCCGCGACACATTGCTGCGCGTCCGCGCCGCGACGTTCGACAATCTGTTCGAAGTCATCAGCGTGTTCGCTTCGGACGGCCGGCTGTACCTGTGGAACCGGCGATTCTCCGAGGTGTGGAACCTCGACGAGACGTGGCTGGCCGAACATCCCCGGGTCGACGAACTGGTCCCGGCATTGGCCAAGCAACTGGTCAACCCGACCGCCGCCGCCCAGGTCCGCGAAATGGTCCGCTCGACCACCAGCGGGCGCCAGTCGGGCACCGGCCGCGTGGTCATGACCGATGGCCGCCAGTTCGAATTCGCCGCCGTCCCGCTCCCCGACGGCAACGCCTTGTTCACGATGATCGACGTCACCGACTCCTCGCGTATCGAGGCGGCGCTGCGCGAACGCGCCACCGCGCTGGAGGAGGCCGACCGGGTCAAGACCGGGTTCGTCGCCAGCATGAGCTATGAATTGCGCACCCCGCTGACCTCGATCGGCGGGTTCGCCGAGATGCTCGCCGGGGGCTATGCCGGCAAGCTCGCGCCGGCCGCCACCGACTATGTCTCCGCCATCCTCGAATCCGTCGCCCGACTGTCGAAGATGATCGACGACGTGCTCGATCTGACCCAAGGCGACACGCGCGGCGTGGTGCTTGAGAAAGAGCGCGTCGACATGGCCGGGTTGAGCCGCACCACCGCCGACGCGCTGCGCCCGCGCGCCGAGGAGAAGGGGCTGCACTTCAAGGCCGATATCGACGCCTCCACCGGCTATGTCGTCGGCGACGCACGGCGGCTGCGCGAATCGATCGAGCACACCCTGCGCAACGCCATCGCCTTCACCGAAGCAGGCGGAAAAGTCTCGCTCAAAGCCACGGGAGACGACACCGAGGTGCGGATCGCGATTAGCGACAATGGTCCAGGGATTAGCGCGGAAGACCAGGCACTTGTGTTCGATCGTTTCCATCGCGTCGGTACCAGTGGGCGCGGTGGCGATACGGCGCTTGGCCTCGGCCTGCCGCTGACCCGTCAGTTCGTCGAGGCGCATGGCGGCTCGGTCCAGCTGAAGTCGAAGCTGGGCAAGGGCACCGAGGTCGTGCTGACCATCCCGCGCGCCGCGCCATGATCCTCGCCGACGAGGCCGCGACCCGGGCCGCCGGCGCGGCGCTCGCCCCGTTGCTCCGGCCCGGCGACATCGTCACCCTCGACGGCCCGCTCGGCATCGGCAAGACGACCTTCGTCCGCGGGCTGCTCGCGGCGCTCGGCCACGTTGGTGAGGTGCCGAGCCCGAGCTTCGCCCTCGTCCAGCCTTACGAACTGTCGCCGCTGCCGCTGTGGCACGCCGATCTCTACCGCATCGACGATCCGTCGGAATTGGCCGAGCTTGGCCTCGACTCGATCCTCGACGATGGCGCGCTGCTGGTCGAATGGCCGGGGCATGCCGGGGAGGGGGCCTTTGCCGGGGCGCTGTCGCTAATGTTCTCGCCTGGCGAAGACGGCGCGCGGCGCTTGACAGCAGGGGTCCCGGCGGCATGGGAGGATCGATGGCCTCCCCGATGATCCCGCCCGCCGCCGCGCCCGCCTTCCTTGCCCGCAACGGCTGGGCCGGCGCACGCATCGAGCCGCTTGCCGGCGATGCCAGTTTCCGCCGCTATTTCAGGGTGATAGACGATATTGGCGGGCGCCAGGCGGTGCTCATGGACGCCCCCCCCGAGCATGAGGACGTCGGTCCCTTTCTGGCCATCGCCGCGCATCTCCTCGCTCACGGCCTGCGCGCCCCCCAGACCCTCGCCAGCGATCTCGATTTGGGGCTGCTGTTGCTTGAGGATTTCGGCGACCGCCGCGTCAACCCGGTGCTCGCCGACGAACCGCATCTCGAAGAGGCGGTCTACGCCCAGGCGATCGACACGCTGGCCGACATTCACCGCCTGCCATTGCCCGAGCTGCCACCCTACGACGAGGCGGCGCTGCTGCGCGAGGCGCGGCTGTTCCCCGAATGGTATGCGCCCGCCGCCGGCCTCTCGGTCGACACCGACGCCCACGACGCAGCCTGGCGCTCGGCCTGGGCCGGCGCGCTCGCCCGCAGCCAAGCCGCGCCGGTCCTCGTGCTGCGCGATTACCACGCCGACAATTTGATGCTGCTCGACGACGGCGGGCTCGGCCTGCTCGATTTCCAGGACGCGCTGGCCGGCCACCCCGCCTACGACCTCGTCTCACTGCTCCAGGACGCGCGAAGGCACGTCGCGCCCGAGCTCGAGCAGAAGATGATCACTCGCTACCTCGACCGCGCCGGGGTTGCCGATCGCGAGGCTTTCCTGGCGGATTACGCCGTCATCGGGGCGCAGCGCCACGCCAAGGTGCTCGGCATCTTCACCCGGCTGTGGACGCGCGACGGCAAGCCGCATTACCTCGCCTTCCAGCCGCGCAACTGGGCGCTGATGGAACGCAGCCTCGCCCATCCCGCGCTCGACGGCGTGCGCGCCTGGTTCGACGCCAACGTGCCCGCCGAAGCCCGCGCCGCCGCCTTCGCCGATCCCGCCGCATGAGCGCGGTCCCAAAAACCGCGATGGTCATGGCCGCCGGCCTCGGCAAACGCATGCGCCCGCTGACCGCCCACCGGCCCAAGCCGCTGGTCGAACTGGCGGGCAAAGCCCTGATCGACCATGTCCTCGACCGGCTTCGCGCGGCGGGGGTCCGGCGGGTGGTCGTCAACGTCCATTATTTCCCCGAACAGGTCGAAGCCCACCTCGCCGCCGACGCCGCCGACCTCGACGTCGCCATCAGCGATGAGCGGGGGTTGTTGCTGGAGACCGGGGGAGGGCTGGTCCGCGCCCTGCCGCTGATCGACGCCGACCCGTTCCTGGTCGTCAACAGCGACAATTTCTGGACCGACGGCGATGGCGACGCCTTGCGCAAGCTCGCCGCCGCATGGGATGGCGCGACGATGGACGCATTGCTGCTGCTCGTGCCCCGCGCCGAGGCCGGCAACCACAACGGCAAAGGCGATTTCAACCTCGACGCTTCGGGCCGCCTGCAGCGCGGCGTGGACGGCGCCGACTTCGTCTTCACCGGCATCCAGATCATCGCCAAGCGCCTGCTCCGCGACGCGCCCGAAGGGCCGTTTTCGACCAATGTGCTGTGGGACCGGGCGATTGGAGAAGGCCGCGGCTATGGCCAGATCCACAGCGGCCGCTGGTTCGATGTCGGGACACCCGCCGCCATCGCCGCGACCGAGGCGGCGCTGGCCGGTGCCTGACGCGCCGCGCCCACCCGCTGTCTTCACCATCCCGGCTCACCGGAGCTTCGCCGACGCGCTCGCCGCCGGGATTCTCCGACGTCACGGCCGCGACCCGTTGACCCTCGCCCAGGGCCGGCTCCTCTTGCCCAACAACCGCGCGGTGCGCAGCATCACCGAGGCGTTCGTGCGGGCCAGCGGCTCGGGCCTCGTCCTGCCGCGCCTGATCGCCATCGGCGACCCTGAGCTTGGCGAGCGGGTTGGCGACGCGCTCGACCCGCTCGACCTCGCCGACCCGGTGCCACCGGCGATCGACCCGCTCGAGCGCCAGCTGCTGCTCGCAGCGCTGGTTCGCAAAGGCGACGAGGGCACGGCCGAGGCGATGCGCCTGTCGGCCGACTTGGCGCGAGCACTCGACGCCTTGCTGATCGAGGAAATCCCGCCGACCCGGCTGCGCGAGGTGATGCCCGACGCGCCCGACCTTGCGCTCCATTGGCAGGCCGCGCTGGCGCGGCTCGACGCGCTCGCCGGACAATGGCCAAAGACGCTGGCCGAGCGCGGGGAAGTCGACCTTGCCACGCGCCGCGGGCGGCTGCTTCGTCAGCTCGCCGACCGCTGGGGCCAGCGGCCGCCGTCGGGCTTCACCATCGCCGCCGGAATCACCACCGCCGCGCCGGCCGTCGCCTTTTTGCTCGCCCGCGTCGCGCGGCTGCCAGGGGGCGCGGTGGTGCTGCCCGGCCTGGCGCTGGTCGACACCATGCCCGACAGCGAGTGGGACGCGCTGCGTCCGGATGACGACCGCCGGGGGGAAGAGCGCCACCCGCAATATCACCTCAAGATCCTGCTCGACCGGCTCGGCGTTGCCCGCGGCGAGGTCGAGCGCTGGCAGGGTGGGGGCCGCGCCGCCTCGCCCGCCGTCCGTGGCCGCGCCATCGCCCACGCCATGACCGCCGCCGATTTCTCCGACAAATGGAGCAGCCTGCCGCCGCGCGAGCGCCGCCTGACAGGGATCCGCTGCGCCGAGCTGCCCGATCCGGCGAGCGAGGCCCAGGCTATCGCCATCGCATTGCGCCACGCGCTGGAGACCCCCGGCGAGACCGCCGCTTTGGTCACCCCCGACCGGCAGCTTGCGGCGCGGGTTGCCGCGCACCTCGCGCGGTGGGGCATCAACGCCGACGACAGCGCCGGCCAGCCCTTGTCGAAGACCGCCGCCGGCACGCTACAGCTGGCGATCTCCGCCGCGGTCGAGGAGGAATTGGCGCCGGTCGCGCTGCTGGCGCTGCTCAAGCATCCCTTGATCGGTGGGATCGAGGAGCAACGCCGCGAATGGCTCGACGCGGTGCGCGCGCTCGATCTTCGACTGCGCGGGCCGCGGCCGCGCGCGGGCCTCGCCGGACTCGACGAGCAATTCGCGGCCAAGGCGGCCAAGCCGTGGGATATGGTGCGCCGGGTGCTGGCGGCGATGCTTGCCCCGTTCGAAGGCGCCCGCAACCTCTCCGCCCAGGCCGCCGCGCTGCGCGTTGCCGCCGAGGTCGCCGCCGGCCCGCGCGCCTGGAGCGGAGCCGACGGGCGCGCCGCCGCCGACCTGCTGGCCCGCCTCGAAGCCTCGCCCGCCGCCGCCGCGCTGGGCGTCGAGGAAGGCGAACTGCTGCCCATCCTGCGCCAATTGCTCGACGCCGAAGCGGTGCGCCGGCCCTATGGCGGCCACCCGCGCATCTTCATCTGGGGGCTGTTGGAAGCGCGGCTCCAGCATGCCGACTTCATGGTGCTCGGCGGGATGAACGACGGCGTGTGGCCGTCGATGCCCAGCCCCGACCCGTGGCTTGCCCCGGCGATCCGCCGCTTGCTCGGCCTGCCCGGGTTGGAGACCCGCATCGGCCTTGCCGCGCACGACTTCGCCTCGGCGCTCGGCGCCCCGCGCGTGCTGCTGACCCGCGCCCGCCGCGACAGCCGTTCGCCGACCATCGCTTCGCCGTTCTGGCGGCGGCTGCAGGCAATGACCGGCGGAGTCACCCGCGACGTCCGGCTGGAGCGGCTGGCCCAGGCGATCGACGCCGCCGGGCCGCCGGTGCCGGTCAAGAAACCGATGCCGCGCCCGACCGTGGCCCAGCGGCCGAAGGAGATTGCGGTCACTGACCTCGACCGGCTCAACGCCGATCCGTTCGCGTTCTACGCCCGCGCGATTCTCAAGCTCTACGTCACCGAACCCGTCGATGCCGACCAGACCGCGGCGTGGAAAGGCACCGCGGTGCACAAGGTGTTCGAGGAGTGGTTCGCGCACGACCAGTGCGACCCGGCGACGCTGGCCGGCCGCGCCCGGGCGCTGATCGAGGGAGACAATATCCACCCGATGCTCCGCGCCTTGTGGGGCCCGCGCCTGGCCGAGGCGATCGACTGGGCGGCACAGGCCATCGCCGAAGACGCTGCAAACGGCCGCGTCCCCGTAGCCGCCGAGGAGAAAGGCGAAGCGGAGGTCGCCGGGGTCAAGCTGAAAGGGCGCGTCGACCGCATCGACCGGTTGGCCGACGGGCGGCTGGCGATCGTCGATTACAAGACCGGCAAGGCACCGACCGGCAAGACGGTGGCCGAAGGCTTCGCGCTGCAACTGGGCCTGCTCGCGCTGATCGCCGAGGCCGGCGGGTTCAAGGGCGTCACCGGCACCAGCGGCGCGCATGAATATTGGTCGCTGGCCAAGGATAGCAAAGGCCAATTCGGCAAGCGCGTCCCCGCCGACAAGGACATCGGCCCCGAAGCGTTCGTGGCGCGCGCACTGGAGCAGTTCACCAAGGCGGCGGACGACTATCTGCTGGGCGACAAGCCGTTCGAGGCCAAGCTCAACCCGGCCTACGCGCCTTACGGGGATTACGATCAGCTGATGCGGCTCGAGGAATGGTACGGCCGCGACTGATCAATCGGGCTTGGCCCCGCCGCGCTTGGGCTTCTTGACCTTCGACGCATAGAGCAAGGCGGCGACGATCGCCGCCGACCCGACGCCGACCGCGACGCCCGCCTTGACCAGCTTGGTCCGCCGTTCGTCCTGTCCGTTGTCGTCGCTCATCGTGATGCTCGCTGCCGTGACGGTGAAGCGCCTCGTCTAAGGCAGCGTTCGCCGCTTGGGAAGCGGGGGCCGGCTTGCTATGCCGTGCGGCAATGTCGCGTCGCCTCAAACCCCTGCCGGTACTCGAAGGCGATCAGCGGCTTGCCTCCGATCCGTCGGGCCATGCCGCTTTGTCTGCCTCGGCCGGCACCGGCAAGACCCAGGTGCTGACCGCGCGCGTGCTCCGCCTTTTGCTCCAGGGGACGCCGCCGCAAGCCATATTGTGCCTGACCTTCACCAAGGCCGGCGCCGCCGAAATGGCCAATCGGCTGGGCGAGCGGCTGGCGCGCTGGGTGCGGATGGATGAGGAGGCGCTTCGCCACGATTTGTTCGCGCTGGGCGAGGATCGCGACCCGCCTGCGCTGCAGCGCGCCCGCCGACTGTTCGCGCGGGTGATCGAGGCGCCCGGCGGTCTGCGCATCCAGACCATCCACGCCTTCGCCCAGACGTTGCTCGCCAGTTTCCCCGCCGAGGCCGGAATCGTCCCCGGCTTCCAGCCGATCGAGGGCCGCGCCGAAACCGAGCTGGCGCGCAAGACGCTCGCCGCCTTGCTCGTCGAGGCCGAAGCGGGCGGCGACCACACCCTGATCGCCGATGTCCAGGCGCTGAGCCTGAGGCTCGGCGAGCAGGGGGCGGAAACCTATCTGATGGACTGCGCCCACGCCGACCCGGTGGCGATCGGCTTGTTCGCCGTGCCGGGCGCCGCCGAAGCCTGGCTGCACCGCGAAATGAAGCTGCCCGACGGCTCGATCGAGGAGTTTCTCAGCGACCGCTGCGGCGACGACGGCTTCGATTGCGACCTGCTGCGCGCCATCGCCGCCGCCAACCAGGCGTGGGGCGGCAAGACCGGCGCCGGCCATGCCGAAAGCATCGAGCGGTGGCTGGCGATGGCGCCCGCCGACCGCGCCGCTGCGCTGCCCGACCTGGCGCTGGTCGCGTTCACGCAAAAGGGCGACTTGCGCAAGGTGGCGGTCGGGCAGACCAAGGCCGATCCCGCCTATCAGGCGCACGTCGACCGGCTCGCCGAGGCGGTCGGCGAATTGCTCGATTATCAGCGCGGGGCCGCCTTCGCCGCCGCCGCCGCCGCCGGCCTGCGCGCCGGGGCCGCCTTCGCCGCCGCTTATGCCCGCGCCAAGCGCGCCGCCGGAGTGGCCGATTTCAACGACCTCATCCGCTGGACCCGCGGGCTGTTGCAGCAGGACGGCATGGGCCCGTGGATCCGCTTCAAGCTCGACCGCCAGACCGACCATGTGTTGGTCGACGAAGCGCAGGACACCAATGCCGACCAATGGGCGATCGTCGACGCGCTGATCGACGAATATTTCAGCGGCTCGGCCGAAGCCGATGGCCGATCGCGCACCTTGTTCATGGTCGGCGACTACAAGCAGGCGATCTACCGCTTCCAGGGCAGCGACCCGCAACGCTTCGACGATTATCGCAAGTCGATCGCGCTGCGCGCCGCCGGGATGGATGCCGCTGCCGGCCCCGACGGCACGGTCCGCCCGTTCCGCGACCTGTCGATCAGCGCCAGCTTTCGCTCGTCGCAAGCGGTGCTCGACGTGGTCGACGCGGTGATCGGCGAGGTCGGGGCGCGCTCGATGGGGCTGGGGGGCGACCCCGGGGCGCACATCGCCTTCCACGCCGACCGCCCCGGATCGGTCGAGCTATGGCCGCCGTTCATCGCCGAGGCCGCGGCGCGGGGCGACGACGATGACGCCGGCGACGAAGGCTGGATCGACAAGCCGCTGCGCCATTACGCCGACCGCATCGCGCGCCAGGTCCGCGCCTGGATTGACGAGGCGCCGGTGATGGCCAGCACCGGAGGGCCGCTGGCGCCGGGCGACATCCTGATCCTGGTCCGCAGCCGCACCGAACTCGCCTCGCTGATCGTCGCCCGGCTGTATGAGCAGCACGTCGCGGTCGCCGGGATCGACCGGCTGCATCTGGCCAAGCCGCTGGCGGTCAAGGACCTGATCTCGGCGATCGCGTTCGCGGTGCAGCCCCATGACGACCTCAACCTCGCCGGGCTGCTGGTGTCGCCATTGGTCGGACTCGATCAGGAGGAATTATTCGCCCTTGCCTATGCGCGCGGCGGGTCGTTGTGGAGCGCGCTCCGCGACCGGCGGGACGCGCCTTATGTCGCGGCGCAGGCATTGCTTGCCGGCCTGCTCGAGATGGCCGACTTCGTCACGCCCGCACGCTACCTCGCGACGATCTTGTCGGGGCCGATCGACGGGCGGCGCAAATTGCTCGCGCGGCTTGGCGAGGAGGCCCGCGACCCGATCGAGGAATTGCTGTCGAGCGCACTCGAGTTCGAAGCGCAGGAGACGCCGTCGCTCGACCGCTTCCTCGCCTGGTTTGCCAGCGGAGACGTCGAGATCAAACGCGACGCTTCGGCGCCGTCCAACGCGGTCAGGGTGATGACCGTCCATGGCGCCAAGGGGCTTGAAGCGCCGCTCGTGATCCTCGCCGACGCCACCCACGACCCGGCTCGGACCGGCGGCAACCGCTCGGTGATGGACATGACCAGCGAGGGAGGCGACGCGGTGCCGCTGGTCCGCCCCCGCGCCGACGAGCGCGTGGCGCCGTTCCGCGACATGATCGAGGAGGCCAAGCGCCTCGACCTCGAGGAGCATTGGCGCTTGCTGTACGTCGGCCTGACGCGCGCCGCCGAGCGGCTGGTCATCGCCGGGGTCATGCCCCGCCATGGCGTTGTCCCGAACAGCTGGCATGCCCGCGCCGTGCTGGCGATGGCGGCGATGGGCGCGGAGCCGTTCGACAGCCCGTTGTGGGGGGAGGGGATGCGCTGGGCCAAGGCCGGCGGTGCCGCGAAGACGCCGCGCCGGGCGCCGATCGACCTCGGTGTTCCGCTCCGCCCCGACTGGCTCGACCGCGCGGCGCCGATCGAAGAAACGCCGCCGCGTCCGCTGGCGCCGTCGGCGCTCGGCGACCACGACAGCGCCCCGCCGCCGAGCCCCGAGCTGCGTGCGGCGGCACGGCGCGGCACCTTGCTCCATGCCTTGTTCGAGCGGCTGCCCGGGGCCGCAGCCGATGGTCGCCAGGCGCTGGCGCTGGCGTGGCTCGAGCGGGCGGGGGTGGCCGACCCTGGCGAACGAGCCGAAATCGCCGCCGCGGCGCTCAGGGTGATCGAGGACCCGCAGTTCGCCGATTTGTTCGCCGCCGACGCGCTGGCCGAAGCGCCGATCGCCGCGACGCTGGCCGACGGCCGTGTCATCGCCGGGACGATCGACCGGCTGTGCATCGGCGATACGCTGGTGCGGGTGGTCGACTTCAAGACGGGTCGTGGCGTCCCCGCCGACGCCGCATCCGTGCCCGACTCGCACCGCGCGCAAATGAAAGCTTATGCCGAGGCGCTGAAGGTGATCTTCCCCGGCCGGCGGGTCGAGGCGGCCTTGCTCTACACCCATGCGCCGCGGCTGATTCTGCTCGACGGTTGAGCCGGGCCGCGGCAATGCCCATATGGGGTGTCAACGCTGGACATGAGGACCATCAGACATGGGCGCGAATACCAAGATCGTGACCGACGAAAGCTTCCAGGCCGACGTGCTCGATTCAACGACGCCGGTGCTGCTCGATTTCTGGGCGGAGTGGTGCGGGCCGTGCAAGATGATCGCCCCGGCGCTCGAGGAAATCGCCGCCGCGCTGGGCGACAAGGTGACCATCGCCAAGATCAACATCGACGAGAATCCCGACACGCCGGGCAAATATGGCGTGCGCGGCATCCCGACCATGCTGCTGTTCAAGGGCGGGCAGCCGGTCGCGCAGAAGGTCGGCGCGGCGCCGCGCGGCCATATCCAGCAATGGCTTGAGGCCGAGCTCGGCTAGGCCGGCGGGAGTCCTCGGCTTCAATTGACTTGGGCAGGGGCCAACCCTACATCGCGGCCCGACTTCGCCCGCGCGCGGGCGGGACCATTTCTTGCGTCTCCCGCGCCCGGATTTTTTAGGATCATCCATGTTCGCCGCACTGGCTAAAAACATCTTCGGGTCGGCCAACGACCGCTACGTCAAGAGCCTCGGCAAGACGGTCGACGCGATCAACGGCTTCGAGCCGACGATCGCGGCGATGACCGACGAGGAATTGCGCGGCCAGACCGACCTCTTCCGCCAGCGGCTTGCGTCCGGGACCAGGCTCGACGATTTGCTGCCCGAGGCCTTTGCCACGGTGCGCGAGGCGGCCAAGCGGACGCTCGGCCAGCGCCATTACGATGTGCAGATGATCGGCGGCATCGCCCTTCACCGCGGCGAGATCGCCGAAATGAAGACCGGCGAAGGCAAGACGTTGGTGGCGACGCTCGCGACCTATTTGAACGCGCTGCCCGCCAAGGGCGTCCACGTCGTCACCGTCAACGATTACCTCGCCAAGCGCGACGCCGAGTGGATGGGGCAGGTCTACCGCTTCCTCGGTCTGACCGTCGGCGTGGTCGTCCCCAACCTGTCCGACCAGCAGCGGCGCGACGCCTATAACAGCGACATCACCTACGCGACCAACAACGAGCTCGGCTTCGATTATTTGCGCGACAACATGAAATATTCGCGCGAGCAGATGGTCCAGCGGCCGTTCGCCTACGCCATCGTCGACGAAGTCGATTCGATCCTCATCGACGAAGCGCGCACCCCGCTGATCATCTCCGGCCCGACCGACGACAAGTCGGAGCTGTACATCGGCGTCGACGTCCTGGTGAAGCAGTTCGCGCGCGAGGATTACGACCTCGACGAGAAGCAGAAGAGCATCGTGCTGACCGAGGACGGCACCGAAAAGGCCGAGCGGATGCTCGAGGATGCCGGGCTGATAGAGGGCCACAACCTCTACGACATCGCCAACACCCAGACCGTCCATCACCTCAACCAGGCCTTGAAGGCCAACATGATGTTCAAGCGCGACATCGATTACATCGTGAAGGAGGGGAAGGTCATCATCATCGATGAGTTCACCGGCCGCATGATGGACGGTCGGCGCTGGTCGGACGGGCTTCACCAGGCGGTCGAGGCCAAGGAGGGCGTGCAGATCGAGCCCGAGAACCAGACCCTCGCCTCGATCACCTTCCAGAATTATTTC
This sequence comes from Sphingomicrobium sp., assembly GCA_039929125.1. Taxonomy (GTDB): domain Bacteria; phylum Pseudomonadota; class Alphaproteobacteria; order Sphingomonadales; family Sphingomonadaceae; genus Sphingomicrobium. The sequence goes on along the minus strand of JBDSRV010000045.1, from coordinate 25,316 downwards.
CGCATGTACCCGAAGCTCTCGGGCATGACCGGCACCGCGCTGACCGAGGCGCCCGAATTCTTCGACATCTACAAGATGAACGTCGTGTCGATCCCGACCAACGTCGATGTCTCGCGCGTCGACGACGACGACGAATTCTACAAAAACATCACCGACAAGTTCGGCGCCATCGCCAAGGAGATCAAGAAGCGCCAGGAAATCGGCCAGCCGGTCCTGGTCGGCACCGTCTCCATCGAAAAGTCGGAGATGCTCAGCGAATTCCTCCAGAAAGAGGGCATTCGCCACGAAGTGCTCAATGCCCGCTTCCATGAGAGCGAGGCGCATATCGTCGCCCAGGCGGGCAGCATGGGGGCGGTGACCATCGCCACCAACATGGCCGGCCGCGGCACCGACATTCAGCTGGGCGGCAACGTCGAGTTCCGCATCGAGGATGAACTCAAGGAGGTCGCCGACGGCCCCGAGCGCGACGCCGCCATCGCCAGGATCAAAGACGAGGTCGCCGAGCAGAAGCGCTTGGTACGCGAGGCGGGCGGCCTGTTCGTGCTCGGCACCGAGCGCCACGAGAGCCGCCGCATCGACAATCAGCTGCGCGGACGATCGGGCCGCCAGGGCGATCCCGGCCTGTCGCGCTTCTACCTCAGCCTCGACGACGATCTGCTGCGCATCTTCGGGCCGGAGACGATGTTCGCGCGGCTGATGAACAAGAACCTCGAGGATGGCGAGGCGATTATCTCGCCGTGGATTTCCAAGGCGATCGAGACCGCGCAGAAGAAGGTCGAGGCGCGCAACTACGACATCCGCAAGCAGGTGGTCGAGTTCGACGACGTCATGAACGACCAGCGCAAGGTCATCTATGAGCAGCGCGCCGACATCATGGAATCTGACCATGTCAGCGACGTGGTCGAGGATTTCCGCGCCGAGACCGTTGCCAGCCTGGTCACCACCAGCTGCCCGCCGGGCGCTTACCCCGAGCAATGGGATGTCGAGCGGCTCAAGACCGACCTTGGCGAAATCCTTGGCCTCGACCTGCCGGTCGATGAGTGGATGGCCGAGGAAGCGGTCGAGCAGGACCTGATCATCGACCGCGTCCAGGCGCGCAGCGACGAAGTCATGGCCGCCAAGCTGGAGCAGGTTGATCCCGAGCAGTGGATCAATTTCGAAAAGCAGATGCTGATCCAGACCCTCGACCATCACTGGAAGGAGCATCTCGCGACGCTCGATGCGCTGCGCCAGGTGATTTACCTGCGCAGCTACGCCCAGAAGAAGCCGATCGATGAGTATAAGCAGGAAGCGTTCATGCTGTTCGAGCGGCTGCTGGTCGAGATCCGCGAGGACGTTACGCGCACATTGATGCGCGCCAATGTCCAGGTCGAGGCGGCGCCGCCCCAGCCGGCCTTGACCGACTTCATCACCCACCACATCGATCCGCTGTCGGGCGATGACGACAGTTTCGACATCGACGCCGCCTCGCTCGCCGGGATGGTCGGCACCTTGCCGCCGCGGCCGGCGCCGACAACGACCATGCCCGACGGCTCGCCGGTGCCCGAGCCCGAGAGCCGCAACGCCTTATGCCCGTGCGGGTCGGGCCTCAAATACAAGCATTGCCACGGCCAGGCGGGCTAGGCGGCGCGGGCGAGCCCGGTGCGGCGGGTCAGGGTCAGCGAGCGGATCCAGTCTTGCGCCGGCCGTTCGAACCGCTGATAGACCAGCCGGGCGACGACCAGCGTCGTGGCGAGATACAGAGCGAGGAACAGGGGGCTCGCCACCGGCAGCACCCGCCCGCTCGCCGTCGCCGCGATGGCCAGCAGCAATTGCAGCGGGAAATGGCACAGATAACTTGAATAAGTGAGGTTGCCGGCGGCCTGGATCGGCGCTTCCCAGCGCTCGGGTATCGGCCAGTCCTGCGCCGCCAAAAACAGCAAGGGCGGCACCGCCAGCATCAACGTGAACGGCAACACCGCGGTTTCGCCGAGCACCCCGGTCCACCACGCGCCGCCAAGCACCGTGACGAGCATCGCCGCCGCCACGAACCGCGGCCCGGCGATATCACCCTTGGCGCTGGTCCGGAGCAGCCCCCGCGCGGCGGCGCCCCCGGCGAAGAAATAACCGGCGCACACCAGGGCCGGCGATTCGATCCCCATCAGCATCGCCGCGATGCTGGCGACGACCGCGCCGCCGATTAGCCACGCCGAGGTGCCGAACATCCTGACCAGCAGGAAAAACAGCGCATAGACGAAGACTTCCGCCGACACGGACCAGATCGGCCCGTTGAAGCTGAACAGGGCAGGGGCGCCCCAATGAGTCGCCATCCCCAGGTTGAGGAGGAAATTGGGCAGATTGTTGGCCTGATAGACGAACGGATGGCCGGCCAGCGCCTGGTGCACCGGCTGCAACGCCGCGATCAGCAGCAACGTGACGATGTGCAGCGGGTAAAGCCGCGAAAAGCGCAGCCAGAAGAAGCGCGACCCGCTGACCAGCCGGTCGGCGATCGCCGCGCCATATTTCCAGAAGAAAATGAAGCCGCTGATGCCCCAGAACAATTGCACGCCGAACTGGCCAAAGTCGTAGAACAAGCTGAACGCGCCGTAGAACGGCTCGTCGGCGCGGACCAAAGGCGGCGATCCGGCGACCTGGTAGAAATGCTGATAGTGCCACAGCAGCACCGCCATCGCGCAGGCGAAGCGGACGAGCTCAAGCCCGAGCATCTTGCCCGGCTTGCCCTTGCCCCCGTCGCTTGTCTTGTCGCTCATGCCGTCGCCCTCTATGCGCCGCTCCAGCTTGTCGCCGATAAGGGTTAGAAAAAGATGATCGACCGCAGCGCGCTCCGCAAAGCCTATCGGCCAGAGGAGAATGCCCTTGTCGCCGAGCGGCTGGCCGAGGCGCGGCTCGAGCCGAAGCAACAGCGCGAGGCGCAGTCGATCGCGCGCACGTTGGTCAAGGCGGTGCGCAGCCACAAACCGGCAGGGCTCGACGCCTTCCTCCATGCCTACGACCTCGGCTCGGACGAGGGCGTCGCGCTGATGTGCCTTGCCGAAGCGCTGCTGCGGGTGCCCGACGCGGCCACCGCCGACGACCTCATCGCCGACAAATTGACCGGCCCCGACTGGGCGGAGAAAATGGGGTCGAGCCGATCGACCTTCGTCAACGCCGCGACTTTTTCGCTGCTGCTGACCGGCAAAGTGATCGAGGAAGCCAATGACCGCACCGCCAGCTGGCGCGCCGCGCTCGGCCGGGCCGTCGGCCGGCTCGGCGAGCCGGTCATCCGCACCGCAGTGGCGCAGGGGATGAAGATCCTCGGCCGTCAGTTCGTGTTCGGCCGGACCATCGACGAAGCGCTGCGCCGCGCCGCGCCCGAACAGGCCAAGGGCTCGAGCCACAGCTTCGACATGCTGGGTGAAGCGGCCAAGACTCATGAGGATGCGGCGCGCTACGCCAGCGCCTACGCCGGCGCGCTCGACGCCATCGCCGCCAGCGCCACCGGCGGGGTGCGGATCGCGCCGGGCATTTCGGTCAAATTGTCCGCGCTCCACCCGCGCTACGAATGGAGCCACGCCGAGGAGGCCAAGGCGGCACTGCTCCCGGTGCTGCGCGACCTCGCCGCCAAGGCCGCCGCCGCCGACGTTCATTTCACCATCGATGCGGAGGAGGCCGACCGGCTCGAACTGTCGCTCGACATCATCGAGGCGCTGGCCGCCGACGACAGCCTGTTCGCGAACGGCTGGGCTGGGTTCGGCATGGCCCTGCAGGCGTATTCGAAGCGCGCGGTGCCGCTGTGCGACTGGGCCGTCGATGTGGCGCGCAAGCACCGCCGCACGCTGATGGTCCGGCTGGTCAAGGGCGCTTATTGGGACAGCGAGATCAAGGCCGCGCAGGTCGCCGGCCTGTCCGACTATCCGGTCTTCACCCGCAAGGTTGCGACCGACGTCAGTTACCTTGCCTGCGCCAAGCGGCTGCTCGCCGCGCCCGATTGCATCTACCCCGCCTTCGCCACCCACAACGCCAACACCATCGGCGCGGTGAAAGCGCTGGCGGGCAAGGCGCCGTTCGAGTTCCAGCGGCTCCACGGCATGGGCGAGGGGCTGTACGACGAACTCGCCAGGCTCGAAGCCGGGATCGGCGACCCGGTCACCACGGTGCGCATCTACGCCCCGGTCGGCAGCCACAAGGAATTGCTCGCCTATCTCGTTCGCCGGCTGCTTGAGAACGGCGCCAACTCAAGCTTCGTCAACCGTATCGCCGACGACGATATCCCGTTGGAAGCGCTGGTCCGCGATCCGGTCGTCGAGCTTGACGGGATGAACCCCCGGCGCAACCCGGCGATCGGCCTGCCCGACGCGATCTTCGGCAAGGGCCGCCGCAACAGCGCGGGGGTCGATTTGAGCGACCCGTTGGTCCGCGAACCCCTGCTCAAGCGCCTCGACGCGCTCGCGGGCAAGCGCTGGACGTCGAGGCCGAGCGGCGGCGGCAAGGTCGAAAAGAGCCAGATCGTGTCGCCCTACGACACGTCGCTAACCGTCGGCGACGTGATTTATGCCGACGATGGCGACGTCGACCGCATCGTCCGCTCCGCCGCCGCGGCCCAGCCCGCCTGGGATGCCATCGGCGGCGCTGCCCGCGCCGACATGCTCGACGCCGCCGCCGATTTGTTCGAAGTCCATCGCGACGAGCTGTTTTCCTTGTGCATCCGCGAGGCCGGCAAGACCCTGCCCGATGCCGTGCTCGAAGTACGCGAGGCGGTCGACTTCCTGCGTTACTACGCGGCCGAGGCGCGCCGGCTGTTCGCTGAGCCCAACCTGCTGCCCGGGCCGACTGGCGAGTTGAACGAACTTCGCCTCCACGGCCGCGGGGTGTTCGCCTGCATTTCGCCGTGGAATTTCCCGCTGGCGATCTTCATCGGCCCGGTCGCCGCCGCGCTCGCCGCCGGCAACGCCGCCATCGCCAAGCCGGCCGAGCAGACCCCGCTGATCGGGGAGTTGGCGTTGAAGCTGATGCATGCCGCCGGAATCCCGGCCGAGGTCGTCCAACTCGCCCCCGGCGATGGCCGCACCGGCGCCGCGCTGACCGTCCATCCGCTAATCGGGGGAGTCGCCTTCACCGGATCGACCGACACCGCGCGGGCCATCAACCGCGGCCTCGCCGGCCGCGACGGGCCGATCGTCCCGCTGATCGCCGAAACCGGCGGCCAGAACGCGATGATCGTCGATTCGTCGGCCTTGCCCGAACAAGTCACGCGGGACGTCGTCGCCTCCTCGTTCCAGAGCGCGGGCCAGCGCTGCTCGGCGCTGCGCGTGCTGTTCGTCCAGGAGGATGTCGCCGACGGGATGCTGAAGATGATCGCCGGGGCGATGCAGGCGCTGGCGATTGGCGACCCCTCGGCCATCACCACCGACGTCGGCCCGGTGATCGACGAGGACGCCAGGGCGGCGCTTGACCGGCACCTCGCCGACCTTGCCAAGAGTGCGCAACTGATCGCCCGCCTCGACCTTCCGGAGGCCGCGGCCAAGGGTCATTTCGTGGCCCCTGCAATCTATGAGATATCGTCGCTAAAGGATTTGGATCGCGAGCATTTCGGCCCGATCCTCCACGTCATTCGCTGGCCGTCCGGCGGGCTCGACAAGGTCATCGGCCAGATCAACGCCAGCGGCTATGGGCTGACGCTTGGCCTGCAGAGCCGGATCGACACCACCCGCGCCTTCGTCGAGGCGAATGCCCGGGTCGGCAACCTCTACGTCAATCGCAACCAGATCGGCGCCGTGGTCGAAAGCCAGCCGTTTGGCGGGGAGGGGCTGTCAGGCACCGGGCCCAAGGCCGGTGGCCCGCACTACGTCGCCCGCTTCGCCACCGAACGCGTGACCTGCATCGACACCACCGCCGCCGGCGGCAATGCCTCCTTGATGGCGGCGATGGACGGTTAATCAGGCGGACCGTTTCCACAGCTCCGGGCCTTCGTGGCGCGGCGTCATGATGAGCGCGCTGGCGAAGGTCCTGATCTGGTTGCGCAGCGCCGTGTCGGGGACGTTGAGCGTCAGGAACCGCACCATGTCCGGGAAGCTGTCGAACTGGCCAAGCTCGGGCTCGCGCCGGAACGCCAGCGACCAGCCGTCGAAGCAGCGCCTGAGCACGGTGCGCTGGAGCAAGGTGGTGACCGCCAGGTGACGCTGGTCGGCGCGGATCGTGGCGTACAGTCGCTCGGTCGCGGCGCGCGGGCCTTCGATCACCTGGAGGTAGCGGTTGCCACCGGCCACGAGCAGTCCGGTAATATCGTCGCGGCGGTTGTTGATGCGCGACGAGACAAGGATGTCGTGGACCGTGCGGACGTCCTGCCGCGTCGAGGCGGTGCTGAAATACGCGATCTGGAACATGGGGTTAGGGACTCCATCGAGGGAGCCACCGGGGTGGGCGCTGGCGCCTTGCGAGGCTCTTGCGATCTTAGCCGAAGTGGAGGCGCCGCGCGCCAGACTGTCCCTTTATGGACAGAAAAATGGCTCCCCGAGTTGGATTCGAACCAACGACCAAGTGATTAACAGTCACCTACTCTACCGCTGAGCTATCGGGGAGCGGTCCGTTCCGGACGAGGGCGCCTATGACTCAGCGCAGCGGGATTCGCAACCCTCAAGTGGCGAATTGCTCCATCGCGATGCGCTCGTCGAGGGCATGTTCGGGATCGAACAGCAGCACCAGCTCGCGCGTCCGGTCCAAGGTCACGTCGACCCGCGCCACGTCGCGCACTTCATACTGGTCGGCGACCGCCGACACCGGGCGGTTGTGCGCTTCCAGCACGCGCAGGCTGACCGACACGTCGTCGGGCAGGATCGCGCCCGACCAGCGGCGCGGGCGGAACGGGCTGATCGGTGTCAGCGCCAGCATCTTCGCCGCCAGCGGCAGGATCGGCCCGCTGGCGCTGAGGTTGTAGGCGGTCGACCCCGCCGGCGTCGCCACCAGCACACCGTCGGCGACCAGCTCGGGCAGCACCACGCGACCGTTGACGCTGACCTCGATCTTGGCCGTCTGCCGGGTCTCGCGCAGCAGCGACACTTCGTTGATCGCGGCGTGGTGAAGCACCTCGCCCGACAGGCGGGTCGCCTTCATCGCCAGCGGCGCGACGCGGATCCGTTTGGCGTTATCGAGCCGCTCGGCCAATTGGTCCAGCCGCCATTCGTTCATGAGGAAGCCGACCGTACCGCGGTTCATCCCGAACACCGGGCGGGGGCGCTCGTCCTCGAGCATCTGATGAAGCGTCTGCAACATGAAGCCGTCGCCGCCGAGCGCGACCAGACTGGTCGCCGCGTCGCCCTCCGCCCACGCAAAGCGCCGCCGCAGCATCTTCTCGGCCGCCTGCGCGGCCTGGGTCGGAGAGGCGGTCAGCCCGAACCCGCGCGCGGCAAGGTCGCGCCGATCGGGCGCGGTCGGGTCTTTGGCGGAGGATTGGCCCTGATGCTTCAAGCGTCGGCTCCGGGTCAGCGTCGGTCTCCGCCAGCATAGAGGTTTCGCCCGGCCGCGCCACTGTCCCGTATTGGGGCTTGGCGGCAAGCCCGCTTGGGGGCCGTTCGCGAACCGCCTATCAGGCGGCGATGTTCTGGCGTCCCACACCCTATGGCCTGCGCGCCTCCGACCAGGCCGACCCCGTGCCCGCGGCCCCGCGCCGCGACCGCAAGCTCGCCGAGGCGATCCGCGGCGACGCGATCGAGGTCCGCTACCAGCCGCAAATCCACCCCGCGACCGGAGTCGTGACCGGGGTCGAGGCACTTGCCCGCTGGAGCGGCTGCGCGTCGGCCGACGAACTGTTCGAACGCGCCTGTAGCGCACGGCTCGGCGAACGCCTGTCGCGCGCCATCCAGGCCAAGGCGATCCGCGCCGCCGCCGGGTGGAAGGGCGCGCTCGCCGCGATGCGCCTGTCGATCAACGTCCTGCCCGAAGACCTTGAGCGCGAGACCTACGACGCCTGGCTGCTCGGCCAGCTCGCCGAGGCCAAGCTCGATCCGGCGCGCCTGACGATCGAGATCGTCGAAAGCGCCCTGGTGGTCGATCGCCCCGCCGTCGCCGTCCGGCTCGAGCGGCTGCGCGCCGCCGGGGTGCGCATCGCGGTCGACGATTTCGGCACCGGCTACGCCAACCTCGCCTACCTCACCTCACTGCCCCTGGACGCGCTCAAGATCGATCGCGCTTTGGTCGCCGATCTGGTCGGCGGCAGCCGCGACCGGATCGTCGTCAAGGCGATGATCAACCTCGCCCGCGAACTCGACCTCGCGGTTGTCGTCGAAGGGGTCGAAACCGCCGCCCAGCTGGCGTTGCTCGCCGCCTGGGGCTGCGACTGCTACCAGGGCTTCCTTGGCGCAGGCGCGCTCGACGAGGCCGAACTCGCCCGCTTCGTCACCGCCGCCAATGCCGCGACGCTGGCCGCCGCTTAGGCCGGTTCAAGCGCCTTCGCGCTTTCGCTCGCCGCCAGCACCCGCATCAGCCCGCGCGACAATTGCACCGCGCCGTTCAACCGCGCCTCGCCGGTCGGCCATTCGCGGCTGACGATCATCTTGCTGTCGGGCCGCAACCTGGCCGCGCCCTTGAGCCGCTCGACATAGCCGAGCAGTCCGGCAAGGTCGGGGAAGCCGCCCTCGGCAAAGGTCACCACCGCGCCTTTGACGCCGACGTCGAGCTTGGCGACGCAGGCCTTGCGGCAATTGATCTTGGTCTCGACGATCTGCAGGAGGTTCTGGGTCTCCTGCGGCAGCGCGCCGAAGCGGTCGATCATCTCGGCCGCGAACGCCTCGACCTCCTGGCGGTCGCCCAATTCCCCCAGCCGTCGGTACAACCCCATCCTGAGGTCGAGGTCGGGGACATACGTCTCGGGAATAAGGATCGGCGCTTCGACGCTGATCTGCGGGGTGAATTCGTCGCGCCGCTCGCCCGCGCCCGATTTCTGCTCGAGGATCGCCTCCTCCAGCATCGACTGGTACAGTTCGAACCCGACTTCCTTGATGTGCCCCGACTGCTCGTCGCCGAGCAAATTGCCGGCGCCGCGGATGTCGAGGTCGTGGCTGGCCAGCTGGAAGCCAGCGCCGAGGCTGTCGAGGTTGGCCAGCACCTGCAGGCGTTTATCGGCACCCTCGCTGACGATCCGGCTCGGCTGCGTCGTTAAATAAGCATAGGCGCGGGTCTTCGACCGCCCGACCCGCCCGCGCAATTGATAGAGCTGCGCCAGCCCGAAGCGGTCGGCGCGAAAGACTACCAGCGTATTGGCGCTCGGGATGTCGAGCCCGCTTTCGACGATGGTGGTCGACAGCAGGACGTCATATTTGCGGTCGTAGAAGGCGCTCATCCGCTCCTCGACCTGCGACGGGCTCAACTGCCCGTGGGCGGTGATCGCCTTCACCTCGGGCACTTCCTCGCGCAGCCATTGCTCGAGGTCGGGCAAATCAGCGACCCGCGGCGCGACGAGGAAGCTCTGCCCGCCGCGGTAATGCTCGCGCAGCAGTGCCTCTCGCACCACCACCGGATCCCACGGCGCCACATACGTCCGCACCGCCAGCCGGTCGACCGGCGGGGTCTGGATGACCGACAGTTCGCGCAGCCCGCTCATCGCCATCTGCAGCGTCCGCGGGATCGGAGTCGCGGTCAGGGTCAGCACATGGACATCGTCGCGCAGGGCCTTGAGCCGCTCCTTGTGGGCCACCCCGAAATGCTGCTCTTCGTCGACAATAACCAGCCCCAACTGTTTGAACTTGATGCCTTTCGACAGCAAGGCGTGGGTGCCGATGACGATGTCGACATTGCCTTTCTCCAGCCCCTCCCTGGTCGCCTTGGCCTCGGCCGCCGGTACCAGCCGCGACAGCCGGCCGATCTCGATCGGAAAGCCGTGGAAGCGCTCGATGAAATTCTTGACGTGCTGGCGGGCGAGCAGGGTCGTCGGGCAGATCAAAGCGACCTGCTGTCCGGCCATCGCCGCGACGAACGCCGCGCGCAACGCCACCTCGGTCTTGCCGAACCCGACGTCGCCGCACACCAGACGGTCCATCGGCTTGCCGCTCGCCAGATCGTCGAGCACTTCGCCGATCGCCCGGTCCTGGTCGTCGGTTTCCTCATAGGGGAAGCGGTCGACGAACTGGGGGTAGGCGGCGTCGGCCTCGAGCGTGCGGCCGGGGCGGGTGGCGCGGATCGCGGCGGTCTTGATGAGCTCGCCGGCGATCTCGCGGATGCGCTCCTTCATCCTCGACTTGCGCCGCTGCCACGCCTCGCCGCCGAGCCGGTCGAGCGTCGCTTTCTCGCTGTCGGCGCCATAGCGGGTGAGGACGTCGATATTCTCGACCGGGACATAGAGCTTGTCGCCGCCGGCATAGGACAGCGCCACGCAATCGTGCGGCGCCTTGCCGACCATGATCGAGGTCAGCCCTTCGTAGCGGGCGATGCCGTGATCGGCGTGGACGACAAGGTCGCCTGGCGACAAAGCGGCGAGCTCGCTCAGGAAGGCGTCGGCGCTCTTGCGGCGTTTCTTGCGCCGCACCAGCCGGTCGCCGAGCATGTCCTGCTCGGTCAGCACGGCGACATCGGGCGCGGTGAAGCCATGGTCGAGCGGCAGCACGAGCAGCGCCGCGTCGGCCTTCGACCCCAGCGCCTCCTGCCACGTGCGGACCTGCGCGAGGCGGGTCAGCCCATGATCCTCGAGCAGCCCGGCGAGCCGCTCGCGGGCGCCGGCGCTATAGCTTGCGAGGACGATTTTTAACTTGGCTTTGCGTAGCTTGGCGACGTGGGCTGTGACCGCCTCATAGACATTCTTGTCGGCCGCGCGCTCGGCCCCGAAGTCGCGCGGGCCATCGACTCCGAAGGCGATGACCTTGCTGCTCTCAGGCTCGTCGAACGGCGAGGCGAGGTGGATCGGCCGCCCGTCGAGCGCGGCCTGCCATTCCTTGCGCGCCAGATAGAGCGCCGAGGGTGCCAGCGGGCGGTAGCTGCCCGGCTCGGCGACCATCGCCCGCTCGCGATTGGCGAAATAATCGGTGATCGCCTCGGCCCGCGATTCCAATGCGCCGTCGACCCCGGAATCGCGGATCACCACGTCGGTATCGCCAAGGTGGTCGAACAAGGTCGCCAGCTTGTCTTCGAACAGCGGCAGCCAATGCTCCATCCCGGCCAGCCGCCGGCCCTCGCTGACCGCCTGGTAGAGGGGGTCGCCGGTGGCATTGGCGCCGAATTGCTCGCGGTATCGCGCGCGGAAGCGCTTGATGCTGTCCTCATCGAGCAGGGCTTCGGACGCCGGCATCAGGGTGAACGCCGCGGCGGCGCCGGTCGAGCGCTGGTCGGCCGGGTCGAACCGCCGCATCGTCTCGATCTCGTCGCCGAAGAAGTCGAGCCGGAGCGCGGTCGCTTCGCCCGCCGGATAGAGGTCGACAATCGACCCGCGGACGGCAAACTCGCCGGCGTCATGCACCGCGTCGGTGCGCTGGTAGCCGTTGGCGGAGAGCAGTTCGACCAGCCGGTCGCGCTCGATGCGCTCGCCCTCGGCCAGGCGGCGGGTCAGCTGGCGGATGTGGAACGGGGTCAGCAGCCGCTGGGTCGCGGCGTTGGCGGTGGTCAGCAGCAGCTGCGGACCCTTGCGCGGCACCTGCAGCGCCTGAAGCGCCGCCAGCCGCTCGGCCATCACCCTCAAGGCTGGCGAAGCGCGGTCGTAAGGCAGGCAGTCCCACGCCGGCAGGCTGATGACCTCGACATCGGGCGCGAACAAGGGGACGGTGTCGGCCAGCGCCCGCATCGCGCTTTCGTCGGCGGCGACGACCACCGCCCGCGCGCCGCTGCCGGTGCCATGCGCGGCGCGCGCCAAATCCCCCGCCAGCCACGGCAGGAAGCCGGTCGGCACTCCGGCCAGCGTCAGGGGCGATCGGGCGCCAAGAATGCGCTGGAGCGGCTCGCTCACTTGGCCACCTTGATGAAATCGAGTTTACGCAGCGCGTCGAGCATCGGCCCCTGGTAGCGATCGGGCACGGCCTCTGTTCCGATCGCCCACGCCATGATGTCGACGTCGGTTTCGGTCAGCAACGCCGCGAACAAGGCGCGGTCGTGCGCGCCCCAGCTTGCGTGGTGCGCGTCGAAGAAGCCGCCGATCATCATGTCGGCCTCCCTGGTGCCGCGGTGCCAGGCGCGGTATTTGAGCGCCCTCAACACATCGTCCATCCGCCAGCCTCCACGCGCGAAAACCCGCGAGGCGAAAACGCCGCGGGTGGTGAAGCGTCCATGTAGGCAGTCGCGCGGAGCGGCGCTAGGGTGCGCGGCGATGCGGCCCGAAATCCTGAACCCATTGTTCGCCGAGGTCGAGGCGCTGAAGGGCATCGGCCCGGCCAACGCCAAGGCGCTCGCCAGGCTTGGCCTCAGGCGCGCCATTGACCTTGCCTATCATTTGCCGACCGGGACGATTGAGCGGATCCAGGCGCCGGCCGCCAGCGGGGCGTTGCTCGGGCGGGTCGTCATTCTCGCCGTCACCCCGTTCGATGTGCGCGCCGGGGCGGGCAGGGCGCCGCTGCGCGTCTTCGCCTCCGACAGCGACGGCAACACCATCACGCTGACCTTTTTCAACAACCCGGGCTGGGCGAGGAAGCAATTGCCGCTCGGCGAGCAGCGCATCGTCGTCGGCAAGCTCGATGCGTGGGGCGACGAGTGGCAGATCGTCCACCCCGAGGTGCTCGACGCCGCCGCCGCCGCCGAGCTGGCACTACGCGAGCCGGTCTACCCGCTGACCGAGGGCATTTCGAACAAGCGCATGCGCGAGCTGGCGCTGACCGGGCTGGAGCGCGCGCCCGAGCTGGCCGAATGGATCGAGCCGTCGTTGCTCGGCCAGCAGCAATGGCCGGCGTGGCGCGCCGCGCTGGCCGAGGCGCATTCGGATCCCGACACCAGCGCCGCCCGCAAGCGCCTGGCCTATGACGAGATTTTCGCAAACCAGCTGGCGCTGCTGCTGCTCCGCCAGGTCGCCCGGCGCAAGCGCGGCGTGCCGCTCCAGGGCGACGGGCGGCTGTCGGCCAAGCTCCAGCTGCCGTACCGGCTGACCGGCGCTCAGTCGCGGGTCATCGGCGAAATCCGCGGCGACATGGCGCAGGACCGGCCGATGCTGCGCCTGCTCCAGGGCGACGTCGGCTCGGGCAAGACCTTGGTCGCCTTGCTGGCGATGCTCGAAGCGGTCGAGGCCGGCGCCCAGGCGGCGATGCTCGCCCCGACCGAAATCCTCGCCCGCCAGCACCTCACAACGCTCCAGGCCCAGTGCGAGGCGCTGGGCGTCCGCGTCGCCATCCTCACCGGGCGCGAGAAGGGCCGGGCGCGCGAGGCGGTGCTGATGGGCCTCGCCGACGGCAGCATCGACATCCTCGTCGGCACCCACGCCATTTTCCAGCAACCGGTCGCCTACAAGCGCCTCGGCCTGATCGTGATCGACGAGCAGCACCGCTTCGGCGTGTCGCAGCGGCTGCTGCTAAGCGAAAAGGCCGAGCGTCCGCCGCATTTGCTGGCGATGACCGCGACCCCGATCCCGCGCACGCTCACCCTGACCCATTATGGCGAGATGGACGTCAGCCAATTGGACGAAATGCCGCCCGGTCGCACGCCGGTCGAGACACTGGTCATCGCCGACCAGAAGCTGACCGACGTCATCGACGGGCTGGGCCGCCACCTCGCCGCGGGCGGCCAGGCCTATTGGGTGTGCCCCCTGGTCGAGGAGAGCGAGGCGGTCGACGCCGCCGCCGCCGAGCAGCGCGCCGCCGTCCTCCGCCAGCGCTTCGGCGCCGAGCGGGTCGGGCTGGTCCATGGCCGCATGAAAGGATCCGACAAGGACGCCGTCATGACGTCATTCGCCGGCGGAGAAATCGGCGTGCTGGTCGCCACCACGGTCATCGAGGTCGGGGTCGACGTCCCCAACGCGACCCTGATCGTGGTCGAAGGCGCCGAGCGCTTCGGCCTCGCCCAGCTTCACCAGCTGCGCGGCCGGGTCGGGCGCGGGACGGGGGCCAGCCGCTGCATCCTGCTGCGCGGCCAGCAACTGACCGAGTCAGGCCGGGCGCGGCTGGCGCTGATGCGCGAGACCAACGACGGCTTCCGCATCGCCGAGGAAGACTTGCGCCTGCGCGGCCCCGGCGAAATCCTCGGCCTGCGCCAGTCGGGCGAGCAGGGCTTCAAGGTCGCCGGCCCCGACGAGGTCACCGAACTGGCCCCGGTCGCGCAGGGCGATGCGCGGCTGCTCCTCGACCGCGATGGCGGTCTGGCCAGCGCGCGTGGCCAAGCGGCCCGGCTGTGCCTCTATCTGTTCGAGCGCGACGCGGCGGTGGGATTGCTCAGGAGCGGCTAGCGCAGTGGCCCGCCCGCGCTGATCGGCATAAAGCGAAGCATCGCGCCGACATTTCGAGCCAGACAGGTGCGATAGGCAGGGAGGTCGGCGAAGTTTCGCTGTACCTGCGTTTCGCCCAAGCCGATGCCGAGGTTCCGCATCCGGCCAAGCGTGAAAATGGCGGCGCGCTTCATCCGGTTCTGATCGAGCACGAGATTTTCGATGGCTGCGAGGAGCCTGGCTTTCTCGTCCGGCCCCAGCGGCCCGCCGGTTGTCGGCAGCGCGCGCAACGCCGCCAGATCGTCTAATTCCTTCTGGTGGATCGAGTCCATCTCGGGCGTCAATGCGTAGAGGATGCGATACTCATATTCCGGTCGGGTGGCATGTGGCCCGTGATATCGGCGGAATTGGCTGCTTCTCGAGCGTTGCTGTTGTAATTGCGCAGTGGCAGCTGAATGGCGGAAATAGCGTCTACAACGGAGGCCCGGTCGCCTTGTTCGGTCAACGTCCGCAGACGTGTGAGGCGATCCGACAGGCATTGGTGAATGGATAGGCGGGCGAAGGCCTGCGGCCCGTTGCCGGTGCTGACCTCCTGGTCCATGTCCTGAATCGCAGCCGAGACTTTCTGCCGCCAGCTGAGCGCTTCGACCGCCGACTGGGCAAGCAAAGCTGTCAGCACGCCGAGCACGACGATGAGATATTCGCGGGCGAAGTCGCGCCGATCGGCGAACAGCCGGGCCGGGCGCGGCGCGCGGGTCACAGCAGCAGCAGCCCATGCTTTTTCTTGCCCAGGCTGATCCTGACCGGCTCGCCGCCGACCAGTTGCACTTCGAACGCCGGGTCGCCGATGGTCACGCCGTTCAATTTCACAGCGCCCTCGCCGATCTTGCGCCGCGCCTCGCCGTTCGATGTGGCGAAGCCCAAGGCGGTCAGCGCGTGGACGATGCCGATCCGCCCCTCCGCAATCTTGAGCGAAGGCAAGTTCGAATCCCCATCGCCGTCCTCGAACGTCCGCCGCGCGGTCTCGGCGGCGGCGGCGGCGGCCTCCTCGCCATGGAGCAAGGCGGTCGCCGCACTGGCCAGTTCAACCTTGGCGTTATTGATTTGCTGACCCTGCAGTTTCCCAAGCTCTTCAATGCGTTCGAGTGGCAAGTCGGTAAAGAGTCTGAGGAACTTCCCGACATCGGCGTCGGCCGTGTTGCGCCAGAATTGCCAATAATCGTACGGGCTCAATAAGTCGGCGTTGAGCCAGATGGCGCCGCGCGCGGTCTTGCCCATCTTGCCGCCGTCGGCGGTCGTGATCAGCGGGGTCGTCACCCCGTACAGCTCGGCGCCGTCCATCCGCCGCGCAAGCTCGATGCCGTTGATGATATTGCCCCACTGGTCGGATCCGCCGAGCTGCAGCCGGCAATCGCGGGTCAGCGCCAGCTCGCGGAAGTCATAGGCCTGCAGGATCATGTAGTTGAATTCGAGGAAGGTCAGCGGCTGCTCGCGATCGAGCCGCAGTTTGACCGAATCGAAGGTCAGCATGCGATTGACGGTGAAATGCGGGCCGACGGTGCGCAGCACGTCGATGTATCCAAGGCTCGACAACCATTCGTCATTGTCGACCAGGATGGCGTCGGTCGGGCCGTCCCCAAAGGTCAGGAAGCGTTCGAACACCTTGCGGATCGACGCGATGTTGGCCTGGATATCGGCCTCGGTCAGCAATTTGCGGCTTTCGTCCTTGCCCGACGGATCACCGACCTTGGTCGTGCCCCCGCCCATCAGCACGATCGGACGGTGCCCGGCCTGCTGCATCCGCCTCAGCATCATGATCTGCACCAGGCTGCCGACGTGCAACGATGGCGCGGTCGCGTCGAACCCGATGTAGCCGGTCACGATCTGCTTCGCCGCCAGCGCATCGAGCGCCTCGGCGTCGGTCAGCTGGTGAACATAATCGCGCTCGCTGAGCAGGCGGAGGAGGGAAGAGCTGTAGCTACTCATCGTCGCCCTCTAACCGTTCGTCCTGAGCTTGTCGAAGGACCGTTCTACCTTCTAGCATCAGGCCATGCCGTTCTGGGTATACATGCTGCACTGCCGTGGAGGTGCCTTGTACACCGGGCACACCGACAACCTTGAGTTGCGCCTTCATCAGCACCAACAAAAGCAGCTCAAGGGCTTCAAGCACGACAAGTTGCCGGTGAAGCTGGTAAGGAGCGATTCATTTGCGACGCGCATCGAAGCCTTCGAAAGCGAACGCCGCATCAAGGGCTGGTCCCGCGCCAAGAAATTGGCGCTGATCCGCGGTGACTGGAAAGAGATTTCGGTGCTGGCAAGAAGCAAGGACGGTCCTTCGACAAGCTCAGGACGAACGGATGTCCGGGGGACATCCGTGAAACTGAGCTCAGGACGAACGGATATCCGGCGGACGGGGGCATCATGAGCCTCTACGAACTGGTGCCGCACCTGCTTCATCCGCCGCACGCAGTGCAGTCTGTGGCGGTGACGGTGCGGCTAAGCGGGGAGGGGCTGCACTTCGCTTTCCTCGTCACCGGCGACCTTGGGTCCGTCGTCATCCCCCCGCCGGCCGCGCCGCGCCGCGCCGACGGCCTGTCGGAAACCACCTGCTTCGAGGCCTTTGTCCGCGGCGATGGCGCTGCCTACAGCGAATATAACTTCTCCCCCTCGGGCGAGTGGGCGGCCTACGCCTTCGACGATCATCGCCAGGGGATGCGCGACACCGATGCGGCGATGACCATCGACTGCCGCCGTGACAGCCAGACGCTGGCGGTCGACGTCGCGCTGGCTGTCACCTTACCCGACCATACCCGCCTGGCGATCAGCGCGGTAGTCGAGGAGACCGACGGCACCAAGAGTTTCTGGGCGCTGGCCCATCGCGCCGGGCCGCCCGATTTCCACCATGAGACTTGCTTTGCGCTGCGCCTCGCGGACATAGCCCGGGCATGAAATTCGGTATCGAACGGCTGCTCGCCGACCCCGCGCTGCGTGCGCCCCTGATCGGCAAGCGCGTCGCGCTGGTCGCGCATCCGGCTTCGGTCACCGCCGACCTCACTCATAGCCTCGATGCGCTGGGCCAGCTTGGCGACATCCGCCTCAGCGCGGCGTTCGGACCGCAGCACGGGCTGCGCGGCGACAAGCAGGACAATATGGTCGAAAGCGCCGACTTCATCGACCCGGTGAACGAGATCCCTGTGTTCAGCCTCTACGGCGAGGTCCGCCGCCCGACCGCCGAGATGATGGCGACCTTCGACGTCGTGCTGATCGACCTCCAGGACCTCGGCTGCCGCATCTACACCTTCATCACGACGCTGCTGTACATGCTCGAGGCCGCGGCCGAGCATGGCAAGAGCGTATGGGTGCTAGATCGCCCCAACCCCGCCGGCCGCCCGGTCGAAGGCACGACGTTGCTGCCGGGGTGGGAAAGCTTCGTCGGCGCCGGGCCGATCCCGATGCGCCACGGGCTGACGCTCGGGGAACTCGGTCAGTGGTTCGTCGACCATTTCAAGCTCGACGTCGATTACCGCGTGATCGCGATGGAGGGCTATGCGCCCGACGCCGCGCCGGGCTTCGGCTGGCCGGCCGAGCGCCTGTGGATCAACCCGTCGCCCAACGCCCCCAACCTCAACATGGTGCGCTGCTATGCCGGGACGGTGATGCTTGAAGGCGCGACGCTTAGCGAGGGCCGGGGCACGACCCGGCCGCTGGAAATGTTCGGCGCGCCCGACATCGATGCACGCGCGGTGATCGCGACGATGCGCGAGTTGGCGCCGCAGTGGATTTCCGGCTGCACCCTGCGTGAGACCTGGTTCGAGCCGACCTTCCACAAGCACGTCGGTAAATTATGCAGCGGCGTGCATATCCATGCCGAAGGCGCGGCCTACGACCATGAGGCGTTTAAGCCGTGGCGGGTTCAGGCGCTGGCCTTCAAGGCGATCCGTGCGTTGCTGCCCGACTACGATCTGTGGCGCGATTTCCCTTACGAATATGCGTTCGGCAAGCTGCCGATCGACGTCATCAACGGTGACCCGGGCCTGCGCGAGTGGGTCGACGATGCGGGTGCCGAGGCGGGCGACCTCGACGCGCTTGCACAGCCGGACGAGGCGGCGTGGTTAGACGCGCGGCGGCGCTTCCTGCTTTACTGAGCGCGGGCGGCGGGCGAGGATGGCCGGCGCGGTTTCGGGCATCAACATCATTGCCACCAGCCCGATCAGCGCGACGCCCACCAGATACCAGGCGATCGACATCGCGCTGCCGGTGGCGTGGAGCAGCCAGGTGACGACCAGCTGGGTGGATCCGCCGAACACGGCCACCGGTACCGAATAGACCAAAGCGAAGGCGCGGCTGCGGATGTGCGGCGGGACGCTTTCGATGATCGAGGCGTAGACCGCGCCGTAGACCAGCCCGTCGACGAACGACAGGATGGCGTTGGCCGACAGGAAGCTGGTCGCGTCGCGCGCATGGGTCAGCCACAGGAAGACCGGGATGATGGCGGCCGCGAAGACGATCCTCGGCAGGATCATGACTGGGCGCCGGCCATAACGGTCGCAGGCCAGACCGCCGACGATCGCGGCGATGACCGCGACTCCGTTGTTGACCGATTCGGCGGCGAACGACACGCCGGGCGACAGCTTGAGCGTCGCCTGGCCGTAGGTCGCCATATATTGGAAGATGTAGCCAACGATGGTGCCCGATCCGATCATCACGAACCCTAGCACCAGCGGCCGGGCGTAAGCGGTCAGCGGCTCGGGCGCGGCGGCATGCTCCGCGATCGCCTTGCCGAGCGTCTCCGGCAGGGTGCGGCGGATCATCAGGCCGAACGGAACGACCGACGCGCCGAGCAGCAGTGCGATCCGCCAGCCGTAACTCTCCAAGCTTGCTGGAGTCATCACCGCGCTCAAGGCCAGCCCGACGAACGAGCCGAGCGCCGCGGCGACCGACTGGCTGGCGCTTTGCAGGCTGATGGTGAAGCCGCGCCGAAGCGGCGCCGCGGCCTCGATCATGTAACTGCTCGCCGAGCCGATCTCGCCGCCAAGCGCGAACCCCTGGAGCAGCCGCGCGCTGATCGCCAGGATGGGCGCGGCAAGGCCGATGCGGGCGTAGCTTGGGGTCAGCGCCAGCAGGGTGATGGCGAGGCCCATCAAGGTCATGCTGAGCAGCATCGCCGGCTTGCGCCCGACGCGGTCGGCATAGCCGCCGAGGATGTGCGCGCCCAATGGCCGGGTGATGAACCCCGCGCCGAACGTCGCCAGGCTCGACATCAGGCTGACGAACGGGTCGCCCGAGGGAAAGAAGGTGTGGCCGATCTGGATGGCGAAGAAGGCGAAGGTCATGAAGTCGTAGAATTCGAGCGCATTGCCGATCGTCGCGGCGGCAATGGCGCGGCGCGGGATCGGCGGCGCGGCGGGAACGTCGGCCTGATCGAGGTTCAGCGGCGGCTCGGCCATCCAGATCTCCCCCGCGCGGCAGGAGCCGGCGGGCGGAACAGGCCTTCGCCGCGGCCCTAAGTCAAGCCTTTCGGCTCAGCGCGCGCATGGCGAGGTCGAGGCCTTCGAGGGTCAACGGAAACATCCGCTCGCCCATCAATCGCCGGATGATCGCGGTCGAGGCCGAGTGGCCCCAATAAGCTTCGGGCGTCGGGTTGATCCACGCCGCGCTGCGGTAGGCGTCGGTAAGGCGGCGCAACCACACCGCGCCGGCCTCCTCGTTGAAATGCTCGATCGACCCGCCGGCGTGGGTGATTTCGTAAGGGCTCATCGACGCGTCGCCGACGATCACGAGTTTATGGTCGGCGCCGAACTTGTGGATGATGTCGTGGGTCGGGGTGCGCTCGACGTGGCGGCGGCGATTGTCCTTCCACACGCCTTCGTAGAGGCAATTGTGGAAATAATAATGCTCGAGGTGCTTGAATTCGGTGCGCGCCGCCGAGAATAATTCCTCGCAGGTCCGCACATGGCCGTCCATCGACCCGCCGATGTCGAGGAACAGCAACAATTTCACCGCATTGTGCCGCTCGGGCCGCATCTGGACGTCGAGCCAGCCGCGCCGCGCGGTGCCGTCGATGGTGCCCTCGAGGTCGAGCTCGTCGGCGGCGCCTTCGCGGGCGAAGCGCCTGAGCCGCCGAAGCGCGACCTTGATGTTGCGCGTGCCGAGTTCGCGATCGCCGTCGAGGTCGCGGAATTCGCGCTTGTCCCACACCTTGATCGCCCGCCCGTGGCGCCCGGGGCCGCCGATGCGCACACCCTCGGGGTTGTAGCCGCCATGGCCGAACGGCGAGGTGCCGCCGGTGCCGATCCACTTCGACCCGCCTTCGTGGCGACCTTCCTGCTCGGCCAACCTGTCCTTGAGCGCGGCCATGATCTCGTCCCACGATCCGAGCGCCTCAATCGCCGCCATTTCCTCGGGGCTGAGATACTTTTCTGCGACCGCGCGCAGCCACTCCTCGGGGATGTCCCCGATCAGCGTCTCGCCATCGCCCGGCAGCACGCCCTTGAACACTTCGGCGAACACGCAGTCGAAGCGGTCGAGCTGGCGCTCGTCGTGGACGAAGGTGGCGCGGGCGAGGTAATAGAATTGCTCGGGGTCGGCGCCGATGACGTCGGCGTCGAGCGCTTCGAGCAGCAGCAGATGCTCTTTCAACGAGGCGCTCAGACCCCCGCGCCGAAGCGCCTCGACGAACGAAATGAACATGAACCCCCTCTATCCGCTCGCCCGGAGCTTGTCGAAGGGCGGCCGCCGCCAAGCGTGGTTAACCTCGCCTTAGGAGTTGGCGGCTAGTCCTCAATCCAAGACGAGTTGGGGAACGAGACGATGGCCACGTTGGGAATTGAGGAAATCACCGAGAATGCGATCCGCGCCGTGGCGCGCGATTGCGGCTCGCTGTCGATCGAATGCAGCGACGTTGCCGGCTATGTCGAGGACGTGTCGAAGCGCATCGGCGAGCATCTGAAGATGCTCGACGGGCTGGAGGACGTCACCACCCGATTGCTCACCGACCAGGCCCGGGTCAGCGATTCGACCGATGAAGCGCGATTGCTGTCCGAACAGGCCAAGGCCAAGCTCGAAGCGGGGCGCGAAGCGATCGAAGGGACGATTGCCGGCTTCAAGGGGCTGACCGACCTGGTCGTCCAGCTCGGCGAGCGGATGGCCGGCTTCGCCACCGCCATGAACCAGGTGCAGATGGTCAGCTCGACGATCGAGACCATCGCCCGCAAGACCAACATGCTGGCGCTGAACGCGACCATCGAGGCGGCCCGCGCCGGCGACGCCGGGCGCAGCTTCGCGGTGGTCGCCGCCGAAGTGAAGAAATTGGCCCACGACACCCGCGCCGCGACCAGCCAGATCGCTTCGACGATCGGCGACCTGACCCGCGAGGCGGGCGCCGTCACCAGCGAAATCAAGACCGGCGTCGAGCGCAGCCGCGCCGCCCAGGCCGGCTTCAGCGAAATCAGCGAGACCGTCCGCGAAGTCAGCGAGATCGTGGGTATGGTCGACCGCCAGACCGAAGGCATCGCCCATTCGACCAACCTCATCCAGACCAGCGTCGATCGCGTCAAGGCGGGCCTCAGCGCCTTCGCCGGCGACGCCCGCGACAATGGCGGCGCGCTGATCAAGGCGCAGAAGCGGCTGAGCCACCTCGAAATGCTGTCGAACTCGATGCTCGACACGCTCGCCAATTCGGGCGCCGAGATCGACGACACGCCGATGATCCTCCTCGCCCAGCAGGCGATGCGCCACATCGCCGAAGTGGTCGACCAGGGCATTGACGGCGGCAAGGTCGCGTTCGAAGCCGTGCACGACCGCAATTACGTTCAGATCCCCGCCAGCAACCCGCCGCAATACGATAACGGGTTCGCCGACTTCGCCGACGAAGTCGTCCGCCCGCTGATCGACAAGTACAAGCTTGCCGATGGCAAGATCATCAGCTGCGCGGTGACCAACCTCGACGGCTATCTGCCGACCCACGTGTCGGAGCGCTGCAACACGCCCGGACCCGACCCGGTGTGGAACGACGAGCATTGCCGCAACCGCCGCATCCTGATGGACGAGACCACCCGCAACGCCTGCAACAGCGACAAGCCGGCGATGCTGGCGACCTATCGCATGGAGCTTGGCGAGAACATGTTCGCGGTTAAAAACGTGTTCGTGCCGCTCTACTTCAAGGGCAAGCGCTGGGGCAACTTCGAGCTGGCGTACCGCGACGAATAGACGTCGCGTCAGGCCTCGCGCCGCGACAGGTCGACAAGCATAACCGCGAGCGTCGCCAGGCCGCCGGCAAAGCCGATCGCCAAGGCCATCCGCTGCATCGCCGGCTCGGTCGACAGGATATGGAGCGGCATCAGCCACGGGAAATAGGCGCCTTCGCGCGCCGCCGCGGCGATCACCGCGACGAACGTCCCGACGATGCCCAGGATGAGCGGCGGGACGAAGCTTCGAAAGCGCAGCGCGACCCATAATTGGATGATGCACATCATCACCGCCGCCGCGGCCATTTTGGCGAGCATGTCGCGCAGCCCCGCCGTGTCGAGCACCCCGCTCACCGGATGGATTGCCGCGACCAATACGGCGCCAATCCGCAGCAAGGCGTAAAGCCAGGCGCTCATCCCCGCGACCAGCGCCAGCATCACCAGCGCCTTGGCCAGGAACAGCCAGCGCCGCGCCCCGGGCAGCGCGAGCAGATGGTCCCAGGTTTTCGGCCCATGCTCCATCTGCGCCATCAAGACGCTCAGCGCGGTGACCGTCAGCGGCAACATCGCGAACGCCCAGAAGGCGGCGCCCGACGTGGCGTAACGGTCGAGCGGCACCGGGCGTTTGTCGTGAAGGCCGATGAGGATGCAGATCATCATCACGAACAACGGCGCGGTGGTCACCAGCAGCAAGGCCAGCGACCGGCGCAGCTTGAGCAGTTCGACGATGAGGAAGCGAAGCAGCAACATGGGATCCGATCAGGCGGCGAGGGCGAGCTGGCGGTGATAGACGCGCTCGAGCGTCGGGCGCCGCCGCGCGAGGTGGCGCAGCGACTGGCCGTCCTCGATCAGCAACCGCGCGACGAGGTCGGGCTGGGGTTCGCTGGCGCCGGGGGCGGCGGCGACGACCAGCCGGCCGTGGTCGTCGCTGACCGCGAACCCGGCACCGCGCAACAGCCGGGCGCTGGCCGCGGGGTCGGCGGTGCCGACCTCGATCGCCGGCGCCTCGGCGAGCAAGGCGGGCAGGCTGTCCTCAATCAGCAGGCGGCCATGGTGGATCATCCCGACATGGGTCGCGACCTGCTCGACCTCGGCCAGCAAGTGGCTCGACACCAGCAACGTCGTCCCCTCGGCATCGGGCAGCCGGCGGAGCAAGGCGCGCATGTCGACGATGCCTTCGGGATCAAGGCCGTTGGTCGGCTCGTCGAGGATCAGCAGGCGCGGCTGGCCAAGCAAGGCGCGGGCGATCGCCAGCCGTTGGCGCATGCCGAGCGAATAGCCGCCGACGCGTTTCGCGCCGACGTCGCCCAGCTCGACGACTTGCAACACCCGCTCGATCTCCGTCGGCGGCAGGCCGAGCAAGCGGCGGGTAAGGTCGAGGTTCTCGCGCCCGGTCAGGTGAGGGTATAGCGACGGCGCCTCGATCAGCGCGCCGACGCCGCGCGCGCCGCCGCGGCGGACCGGTTCGCCGAACAGGCGGATGCTGCCGGCGTCGGCGCGCAGCAGGCCGAGCGCCAGGCGCAACGTCGTCGTCTTGCCCGCGCCATTGGCGCCGAGGAAGCCGTAGATGCCGCGCTCGGGGACGGCGATCGACAGGCGGTCGACGGCGGCTTGCCGGCCAAAGCATTTGGTCAGGCCGTCGGTCGCCAGGGCTAGGGTCACGGGGGTCCGCTCCTTTAAGTCTTACTTAAACTTGCGTGGTGGAGGAATTTAAGTCAAGGTTAAAATCTTACGAGGAGGGTGCTGCCCATGACCGATGATGAATTGCGCCGCCGAAGCCGGATCCTCGCCCACCTCGCCTTGCCCTTCTATCTGTGGGCGATCTGGACGGTCAGGCGGCTGATCCTCGCCGTCGGGCAGGGGGCCGGCCACGACCGGCTGCTGGCGGTCATGCTGGCGCGGGTCGGGATTGCCTTGTTCCTTGGCGGCATCAGCACGGTGTTCGCCGGCCCATTGCTCGCCCGGTTGCTGAACGGCCGCGGCCCGGTTGCTTATTACGACGTCGCCGCGATCACCGTCGGCGTGGTCGGCCTCGCGCTGGTCATCGTCGCGCATCTGCTTGGGCAGGCGGCGGACATGCGCGCCGAACTCGACGAGATCGTCTGATGGCGATCGTCGTCACCCTCGATGCCATGCTCGCCCGCCGCGGCATGACCGGCAAGCAATTGGCCGAGGCGGTCGGCTTGAGCGAAACCCAATTGTCGCTGTTCCGCTCGGGCAAGGTTCGCGGAGTCCGCTTCGCCACGCTGGCCAGGATGTGTCACGTGCTGCGCTGCCAGCCCGGGGATCTGCTCGGCTCCGTTCCCGACTAACCGTTGCGCCGTGCCATGAACGCCAGCCGCTCGAACAGCATCACGTCCTGCTCGTTCTTGAGCAGCGCACCGTGGAGCGGCGGGATGGCCTTTGTCGGGTCGCGATCCTGGAGGACTTCGAGGGGCATGTCCTCGTGGAGGATCAGTTTCAGCCAGTCGAGCAATTCGCTGGTCGACGGCTTCTTCTTGATCCCGGGCACGTCGCGCACCTCGTAGAACAGGTCGAGCGCGCGGCTCACCAGCAACTTCTGGATGCCGGGGAAATGGACCTCGACGATCCGCGTCATCGTGTCGCGGTCGGGGAAGCGGATGTAGTGGAAGAAGCAGCGGCGCAGGAAGGCGTCGGGCAGCTCTTTCTCGTTGTTGGAGGTGATCATCACCACCGGACGCTGCTCGGCCTTGATGACCTCCTGGGTCTCGTAGACGAAGAACTCCATGCGATCGAGTTCGAGCAGCAGATCGTTGGGGAACTCGATGTCGGCCTTGTCGATCTCGTCGATCAGCAGCACCGGCCGCTCGACG